>NZ_OMPO01000002.1:302359-604718 GCF_900292035.1 Blastococcus sp. Marseille-P5729
GCACGCTGTGAGGCGATCAGCGTGCTCCACTGCCTCGCAGAAGGTGTTCGAGGTACGTACGCCTAGCGGCCGAGGATGGAGCGGGCCATGACGATCCGCTGCACCTGGTTGGTGCCCTCGTAGATCTGGGTGATCTTGGCATCGCGCATCATCCGCTCGACCGGGAAGTCGCGCGTGTAACCGGCGCCACCGAGCAGCTGGACGGCGTTGGTGGTGACCTCCATCGCGACGTCCGAGGCCAGGCACTTCGCGGCCGAGGAGATGAACCCCAGGTTGGGCTCGCCGCGCTCGGCGCGCGCCGCCGCGACGTAGCACATCTGGCGTGCCGCCTCGGTCTTCATCGCCATGTCGGCGACCATCCACTGGATGCCCTGGAAGTCCGAGATCCGCGAGCCGAACTGCTTGCGATCCTTGATGTACGAGACGGCCACGTCGAGGGCGCCCTGCGCGACGCCGACCGCCTGGCTGCCGATGGTCGGGCGGGTGTGGTCAAGGGTCTTCAGCGCGGTCTTGAACCCGGTGCCCTCGTCGCCGATCATCCGATCGGCGGGGATCACGCAGTTGCTGAAGTGCAGCTCGCAGGTCGGCGAGCCTTTGATGCCGAGCTTCTTCTCCTTCGGCCCGACCTCGAAGCCCTCGTCGTCCTTGTGGACAACGAACGCCGAGATGCCGTTGGCCTTCTTCTCCGGGTCAGTGACCGCCATGACGGTGAACCAGTCCGACTCGGTCGAGTTGGTGATCCAGGCCTTGGTCCCGTTGAGGACGTAGTTGTCGCCGTCCTTCTGCGCGCGGGTCTTCATGGCCGCCGCGTCGGAGCCGGCCTCGCGCTCGGAGAGCCCGTAGCTGATCATCGACTCACCGGAGGCGATCGAGGGCAGCACCTTCTTCTTCAGCTCATCGGACGCCGACAGGATGATCGGCATCGAGCCGAGCTTGTTGACCGCCGGGATCAGCGAGCTGGACATGCACACCCGCGCCACCTCCTCGATCACGATGCACGCGGCGATCGAGTCGGCACCCGCGCCGTCGTACTCCTCGGGGATGTGCACGGCATGGAACCCGGCCTTCGTCAGCGCGTTCAGCGCCTCCTGCGGGAAGCGGGCCTGCTCGTCGACGTCCGTCGCGTGCGGCTTGATCTGCTCCTCGCTCAGCTCCCGGACGGCCTGGCGCAGGTACTCGTGCTCGTCGTCGAGCTGGTAGATGTCGAAGTCGGGGTTCATTGGTGGACCTCCCTCGGTCGGACGGGACTCGAGAAACACTATCGTGACCTACCCCACAATCTCGGGGCCGGTCCGCGCGGCTCAGCGCTGCTGCAGCCGCTCGTTCTTGGCCATCGCGACGTCGCGCAGCTCGGCTTGGAAGCGCGCCATCTGCTCGGTCAGGACGGCGTCGCCGCTGGCCAGCACCCGGACCGCCAGCAGGCCGGCGTTGCGGGCACCGCCGATCGAGACCGTCGCGACCGGGACCCCGGCGGGCATCTGCACGATCGACAGCAGTGAGTCCATCCCGTCCAGATGCTTCAGCGGCACCGGGACGCCGATCACCGGCAGCGTGGTCATCGAGGCGACCATGCCCGGCAGGTGGGCCGCGCCCCCGGCCCCGGCGATGATCACCCGCAGGCCTCGGCCGGACGCCGTCTCGGCGTACTCGGTCATCTCGCGCGGCATCCGGTGCGCCGACACCACGCGCGCCTCATACGTGATGCCGAACTCGTCCAGCGCGGCGGCAGCGTCCTTCATGACCGGCCAGTCCGAGTCGCTGCCCATGATGATGCCGACGACCGGCTCGCTGCCTGCCTGGGTCTCAGTCATGGAAGACTCCTTCGCGTAGATAGGCCGCAGCGTCACGGGTGATCGCGCGCAGCCGCGGCAGGTCGTCGCCGTACGCCGTGACGTGACCGATCTTGCGCCCGGGGCGCACCTGCTTGCCGTACAGGTGGATCTTGACCTCCGGCCAGCGCGCCATCAGGTGGTGCACCCGCTCGTCGATGCCGGGTCCGCCGTCCGGGCCGCCGAGCACGTTGGCCATCACGGTGTACGGCGCCCGTGTCGTGGTCGCTCCGAGGGGATAGTCGAGGACGGCGCGCAGGTGCTGCTCGAACTGGCTGGTGACCGCACCGTCGATGCTCCAGTGCCCGGAGTTGTGCGGTCGCATCGCGAGCTCGTTGACCAGGAACCGCCCGTCCGTGGTCTCGAACAGCTCGACCGCCATGACGCCGGTGACCCCGAGCTCGGTGGCCAACGCGATCGCCATCGCGGTGACCGCGGAGGCGCCGTCCTCGGTGAGGTCCGGCGCGGGTGCGATCACCTCGACGCAGATGCCGTTCTCCTGCACGGTCTCGACGACCGGCCAGGCGCTGACCTGGCCGAACCGTGAGCGCGCCACGACCACGGCCACCTCGCGGCGCAGCGGCACCATTTCCTCGGCGAGGATCTCAAAGCCGCCGTCGGCGGCGGCCTGCACGACCTCGGCGGCGGCGGACTCGTCGGCGACCACCCACACGCCCTTGCCGTCGTAGCCGCCGGTGGCCGCCTTCAGCACGACCGGCCACAACCCGCCCGCGAACTGCGCGATCTCTTCGACGCTGCCGACCTGGGCCCAGCGCGGCTGCTGGGCGCCGCCCCACGCCGCGATCCGCTCACGCATGACCAGCTTGTCCTGCGCGTGCCGCAGCGCCGCCGACCCGGGTTGAACCTCCACGCCCGCGCGCTCGAGCGCCTCGATGTGCTCGCCGGGCACGTGCTCATGGTCGAAGGTCACGACGTCGCACTCGGCCGCGAAGGCCCGCAGATCGTCGAGGTCGAGGTGGGTTCCGAGGCGGACGTCGGGGGCGACCAGCGCGGCCGACTCATCGGGGCCGATGCTCATCACGCGAAGCGACTGGCCGAGCGCGATCGCCGCCTGGTGGGTCATCCGGGCGAGCTGTCCGCCGCCCACCATTCCGACGACGGGAAGTCCGGTGCGTGAGTCCACCGCCCCACCGTACCGGCGGACGAGCCCCGGTCAGCGACGCAGGTCGGACACCAGCAGCCGGGCCTGGCGGAGGCTGTCGGGCAGTCCTTCGACCCAGATCCCGACCAGCAGCGACTCAGGCTTGGCAGCGTCGAGCCGCCGCGCCTCGATCAGCTCGCGCAGCGCGGCGACCCGGCCGGTGAGCTGCGGCGTACGCCGCGCCAGCACGATCGCCGTGGTCGGGCCGGCCTGCACCACGGTCTCGCCGGAGCTGAACACCGCCCGCAGCTCGTCGGCGAGCTGACACATCTGCCAGGCGTGATCCCAGCCCTCGGCCCGCGCCTGCAGCCGGGCCTGCCACCCGGCATCGTCGCCGTCGGGCGCCGTCGTCCGCGACCGGCCCGGGTCGGCCACGCCCTCGTCGGAGTCGCTGAACCGCGACCTCGGCTCGTCGACCCTGGACGGTCCGAGCAGCGAGGCGACGACGAAGGCGTATTCCTGACCGAGCCGCCGGCCGGCCGACTCGACCTCGGCGGCGATCTCGCCGAGCCGGATCGAGAGATAGGAGCAGTCCGGCAGGGCCGTAGCATTGATCGCGGGCACCTGGGGATGCGCGAGGCCGGTGTCCTCCGACCAGCCGATCGCAGCGGAGCGGACCAGCTGGACGACGTCGACTTCCCGGCAGCTCTGCGTCGCACGGTGCGCCGGGTGGGCGAGCAGCGAGGTGGTGAGGGAGGCGATGGCGACGATGTCGGAGATTGTCTCCTCCATCGACACGCCGGCGCCAGCGCGGGCGCGCCCGAGGCGCATACAGCGCTCCGCGATGTCGCCGTCGCTCACGATGGCTTCGGTGACGGCGTCCACAGCGGGAGTCCACCAATCGTCGGGGAACCGCCAGCCGCGATCTCGGCTTGCCTCACGCCACATCGCTCGAAGCTGATGAGCGGAGACGGTCCGCGGCCCGTGGGACTGGCCGTGCTCGGCACGTGAGGAAGGCGGCATCGTTCCCGGCATCCTCCTGTCGACCGAGCCGGTCCATGGCTGCCTCATGAACCCAGCGTGAACATATCCAACTTAGCCCCGGGATGAGGCCAAAATCGCGTGAATGCGGCATGTGAAAATGTCGTTCATCGCGTTATCAACCCGTAGTATCTACACGTCCTGATCCCGCACGGCACGTCTATGGTGCCCCGGCTGGAGCCCATCCCGCATGTCTTTCACGCAGAGCCCCGCCGCCGGTCAGGCGGCGGACGCCGAGCACATCACCGCCGTCCGCAGTGGTGACACCTCGGCGTACGCGGTGCTCTACGAACGGCACCGGGCAGCGGCCTATCACCTGGCCCGCCAGCTGGTCGCCTCGCCGAGCGAGGCTGACGATCTCGTCTCGGATGCGTTCGTCAAGGTCTTCCAGACCCTGCTCTCCGGCGGCGGGCCGGATTCTGCATTCCGCGCGTACCTGCTGACCAGCGTGCGCAACACCTTCTACGACGACGTACGCCGCGGCAAGAAGGTCACCTACACCGACGACATGGAGGCGCACGACGATGGCGCCCCGCATGTCGACCCGGCCATCGCCCAGCTCGACAGCTCGCTCGCGGCGCGCGCCTTCGCCCGGCTGCCCGAACGCTGGCAGACCGTGCTGTGGCATACGGAGATCGATGGGGAGTCACCCGCGCAGGTCGCGCCCGTCCTCGGCATGACCGCCAACGCCACCGCTGCGCTCGCCTACCGCGCCCGAGAGGGCCTGCGGCAGGCATTCCTGCAGGAGCATGTCGCGGACGTCGGCGACTCCGCCTGCAAGCTCACCAGCGACCGTCTGGGTGCCTGGGCCCGCGGCGGGCTGTCCAGGCGCGAGCAGGCCCAGGTCGATCGTCACCTCGACGAATGCGACCGGTGCGCCGCCGTCGCCGCCGAGATCACCGACCTGGGCACCGGTCTGCGGGGCATCGTCGCCGTCCTGGCGATCGGCAGTGTGCCACTGACCGCTGCCTACCTCGCCGGCGGCACCACCGCGAAGATCGGCGCTCTCGCCTGGGCTGGCGTCGGCACCCCGGTGGCGGGATTCGCCCAGCTCAGTCCTCTCCTCTCGACCTCCTCTGCCCCCGTGGCAGCCGCCGCAGCACCTGCTGCAACCACTACCACCACCTCAACCACAGGAGCATTCGTGCCAGAAAGCACCTCAGCCGCCGAGGAATCGGCCGGCGCAGCAGGATCCGGCGGGGCCGCCACCGCCAGCAACTCGAAGGGGCTGCTCGCCGCCATCGCCGGCACCGCCGCCGTCGCCGCGATCGCCACCGCGGTGATCGTGGGATCGAGCTACGACGATCCCAATCCCAGCGCGACCGACGCCGGGCTCTCGCCGTCCACCTCATCCAGCGGGGCCGCTCCGTCCATGCAGCCGCAGAGTCCCGTTCCGTCGACCACGCCGTCCACCGAGGCGCCGCCCTCGGACTCGTCTTTCAACGACTCGCCCTCGACCTACGGGAGTGACGACATCGCTGATCTGCCGGCGATCCCGCCGGTCATCGGCGAGGTCATCCCCGGCTTGGACTCGACCATCCCCGCCCTGCAGAGCGAGACACCGGCACCGGCACCCGCGCCGACCGAGAACCCCGCCCCGGCGCCTGCCCCGACCCAGAACCCCTGGCCCCACGCAGGAGCCCACCCAGACGCCGAATCCCGGTGGCCCGGCGATGACGAGCCCACTGCGACCTCAACGTCGTCGAACCCGGCCCGACCACCACGACTCCGGCCTGACTACGACTCCCCTCCTCCGCCGCCGCCGAGCCCCACCCCAGCTGACCCGACCACCACTCCCGAATCGCCGATCACGGCCACTGTGGTCGGGACGACTGTCACGTCCGTGCCGTTCACGATCATCAATGGCGGCGCGAATGGCGACCCGACCTATCAGAAGACGGTCCTGACGATTCAGCCGTTCGGCACTCCCACTACGCCGGCTGCCGGTACCGAGAACACGACGTGCTCGGTCTACATCAACGAATCGCCGACCCCCTACAAGGACGGCAATCAGGCCTGCGGCGATCAGGCTCTCGAAATCCAGCTGGGTGACATCTCCCCGGGCCCTACCGGCGTCATCGTAAAGGTGGTCGTGAACATCAACTCTGACCTCAGCGGCGCCATCGATTTCATCCCGCTGTCCTTCGAATACGGAGGAGCCCAGCCGGCCCAGATCAAGATCGGCAACCAGCTCGGCGTCGAGCCTCCAGCACCGACACCGCCTGGCCAGGGTGGTGGACCAAACCCCGGCACCGCTCCTCAGGCCGGAGGGAACCCCGGAACTGGGCAGGACGGCCAGGGCCAGAACACCCCATAGTCATCCCCTGATCGAGAACCACTTGCCATATTCGAACATCTGTTCGAATATGGATGGGTGACAGCAACATCTCTCGCGACGGCGCTCGCTGACCTCCCGGTCAGCCGGGCGTCGTCGCTGCTGTCCGAGGCCCCTCCGCTACTGGCCGGCGCCGAGGTCGAGGCCGGTCACCACCCCGTCACCGAGGGGCTGCGAGGGCTGCTGGGCACGGGGCTGCGCCGCGGGGCGAGCTATCTGGTCGAGGGATCCACCTCCTTGTGCCTGGCGATGGCCGCCGGCGTCAGCCAGGAGGGCGGATGGTGCGCAGCAGTGGGCATGCCGCGGCTAGGCATGCAGGCGGCAGCCGGCCTCGGCATCGACCTCCAGCGGTTCGCCGTCGTCCCCGATCCGGGCAGCCACTGGCTGGAGGTCGTCGCGACACTGGCCGACGCCGTCGAGGTGATCCTGCTGGCGCCCGAGGCACCGGTGCGCGATGCGGACCTGCGTCGGCTGGCGGCCAGGCTGCGCCAGCACGGCAGCACCCTGATCGTGCACGGACGGCGATGGAGCGGCATCGAGGCGCGGTTCACCGTCACCGACAGCCATTGGGCGGGCGCTCACACCGACGGCCGCGGCTATCTCAGCGCCCGGCACGCGCTCGTGACCCTCAGCGGCAAGGGCGCGCCGGTCACCGAGCGGCTCTGGCTGCCTGGCCCCGACGGCGGCGTCCGGCCGGTCGACGAGTCACCCGAGCGGGTCCTGCGAGCGGTGCGATGAGCACGCTCACGCTGTTCGACGACTCCTCCCTGGAGCGCACCCCGCCCCGGGTACTGGTGATGTGGTACCCGGACTGGCCGGTGATCTCCGCCTTCCCCGGCGCCGATGCCGACGACGCGCTGGTCGTCATCGAGAAGGGAGCGGTGCTCGCCTGCTCGGCAGCCGCTCGGGCGGGCGGCGTACGCCGGGGCATGCGCCGCCGCGAGGCGCAGTCCCGGGTGCCGTCGCTGTCGTGGGTGGAGCACAACCCGGACGACGATGCCCGCGCCTTCGAACCGCTGCTGCGTGCCATCGAGCACATCTCCCCCGGTGTCGAGCCGATCAGGCCGGGCATGTGCGCGACCGGGGCGCGAGGTCCGGCCGGCTACTTCGGCGGGGAGGAGCAGCTGATCGACGTCCTCGGCGAGTATCTCGAGAGCCTGGGCTTTCCCGAGGCCCGCTTCGGGATCGCCGACGGGCCGTTCGCAGCGATCCAGGCAGCTCGCGCGGACGTCGTCGTCCCGCCAGGTGGCTCGGCGAGCTTCCTCTCCGAGCTGCCGGTCGACCGCCTCGATCTCCCCGGCCTGGCCGATCTGCTACGCCGCACGGGGATCCGCACACTGGCCCAGTTCGCCTCCCTGCCTGCGAACCAGGTGTCAGCGCGGTTCGGCGCCGAGGGAGCGCACGCCCACCGTCTCGCCACCGGGCTCGAGCAGCGGCGGCTGGCGGTGCGCACGCCCCCGCCCGAGCTGTCGGTGCTCATCGACCTCGATCCCCCGCTCGATCGCGTTGACGTCGTCGCGTTCACCATGCGTCAGCATGCCGACCGATTCGTCGCCCAGCTGGCCCGTCACGACCTGGTGTGCACCGCCCTCGAGGTGCGGCTGACCGATGAGCGGGATGCCGCATCCCAGCGGGTCTGGCGGCATCCCCGCTGGTTCACCGCAGCCGATGTCGTCGACCGCGTCCGGTGGCAGGTGCAGGCGGCCAGCCCCGCGAACGGCGCAGCCAAGCTCGGCATCGACGGCGGCGGGGTGTTGCTGGGTGCGCTGAGCACCATCGAGCTGGTCCCCCGTGAGCTGGACCGGGTTGGTGAGCATCCCGACCAGCTCTACGATCGGGGTCGCGACGACGAGAAGGTGCACCGTGCCTTCACCCGGGTGCAGAGCATGCTCGACCACACCGCGATCCTCACCCCGACCCGCAGTGGTGGCCGCTCTCCCCGCGAGTTCTGCACCCTCACCCCCTGGGGTGAAAGCCCCGCGCCCCGTCGCGATCCGCTCGCCCCCTGGCCCGGACGGCTCCCCGACCCGGCGCCGTCCCAGCTGCTCTCTCCACCCGAGTCGGTGATCGTGCACGGTGATACCGGCGTCCTCACCGTAGACGACCGTGGCTTTCTCAGCGAGAAACCTACAGGTATTCGTTACCGGGACGGACGCCGCGAGAAGGTCACCGCGTGGGCCGGGCCCTGGCACAGCGACGAGCGCTGGTGGGACCTCGCCGCTGGCCGTGAGCTCGCCCGCATCCAAGCAGTGACCGCGAAGTGCGCCTACCTGCTGGTCCACTCGTCTACCGGATGGTGGCTGGAAGGCATCTATGACTAGACACCCACATCCCCACCCTTCGCTTTCGGAGCTCATGGTGGGGGGTCACTGATGGGGTGGAATAACCCGCCGGTCTCGTGGTCGGAGCTGGAGCGGCGACTGTCGTCCACCGTCCACGCCGACGGCCTTCCCGTTCCGGACGGCGGCGACTCCCCTGCCTGGAGCAGACATCGACCGAGCTACCAGGCACCCGACGAAGGACCCCGCCGGCCGGACGGCCCGGTCGTGCCGTACGCCGAGCTGCACTGTCACTCGAACTTCTCCTTTCTCGACGGGGCAAGCCATCCCGAGGAGCTGGTCGAGGAGGCGGTGCGGCTCGGTCTGACCGGGTTGGCGATCACCGACCACGACGGCCTGCAGGGGGTCGTGCGGATGGCGGACGCCGCCCGCGAGTACGACCTCCCCACGGTGTTCGGCGCCGAGCTGTCGCTCGAGCTCACCGGTCCGCAGAACGGCGTCCCGGACCCAGAAGGCCCACACCTGCTCGTGCTGGCCCGCGGCACTGAGGGCTACCACCGGCTCGCCGGAGTGATCACCGACGCCCAGCTCGCCGGCGGCGAGAAGGGCAAGCCGGTGTACTCGCTGGAGGCGCTGGCCGATCGCGGCGAGGGCCACTGGGTGGTGCTGACCGGCTGCCGCAAGGGCCTGGTTCCACGGGCGTTGGCCGGCGTGCAGGGTGAGCTGCTCGGGACGGCCGGCTCCAGCAACCGCAGCGACCGGCTCTCTGCCGCGATGCGCGAGCTGGATCGGCTGCAGGCGCTGTTCGGGCGCGACAACGTCGTCGTCGAGCTCTCCACCCACGGCCATCCCCTCGATCACGAGCGCAACGACGTCCTGTGGGAGATCGCCAGATCCACTGGCACGCAAGCGATCGCGACCAACAACGTGCACTATGCGACGCCCGAGCGGCGACGCCTGGCGATGGCGGTGGCCGCTGTCCGTGCCCGCCGCAGCCTCGACGAGCTCGACGGATGGCTGCCGGTCACCGGCCAGGCACACCTGCGCTCCGGTGCCGAGATGCTGCGACTGCACGCGCCGTACGCCGGGGTCGTGCAGGGCGCCGCCGATCTCGCCGCGCAGCTGGCCTTCCCGCTACGCTCGGCCGCGCCCGAGCTGCCGCATCTCGACGTCCCCGACGGCTACGACCTGATGGGCTGGCTGCGGGAGCTGACCTGGCGCGGAGCGCGCGAGCACTACGGCAACCCCGAGAACCCCATCCACGCCGAGGCCTACCCGCGGCTGGAGAAGGAGCTGCAGGTCATCGAGGACAAGGACTTCCCGGGCTACTTCCTGATCGTGCATGACATCGTGCAGTTCGCCAGACGCAACGGGATCCTCTGCCAGGGTCGCGGCTCAGCGGCGAACTCGGCGGTCTGCTACGCGCTGGGCATCACCGCAGTCGACTCGGTGCGCTACGGGCTGCCGTTCGAGCGGTTCCTCTCCGAGACCCGCAACGAGGAGCCCGACATCGACGTCGACATCGACTCCGAGCGCCGCGAGGAGGTGATCCAGTATGTCTACGAGAAGTACGGGCGCCGCAACGCCGCACAGGTCGCCAACGTGATCACCTACCGGCCGCGGTCCGCCGTCCGCGACATGGCCAAGGCGCTCGGCTACAGCGTCGGCCAGCAGGATGCGTGGTCGAAACGGATCGACGGGTGGCATGCCGTGCGCGCCGACAACGCGGGCAGCGAGCCTGATGACCCGGGCCAAATCCCGGAGGATGTGCTCGAGCTGGCGAACGACCTGCTGAAGTTCCCGCGCCACCTGGGAATCCACTCCGGCGGCATGGTGCTGACCCGGCAACCGGTCGGCGAGGTATGCCCCATCGAGCACGCGCGCATGGAGAACCGCACCGTGCTGCAGTGGGACAAGGACGACTGTGCATCGATGCGGCTGGTGAAGTTTGACCTGCTGGGGCTCGGGATGCTCTCGGCGCTCAGCTACTGCATGGACCTCGTCGAGGCGCACCTCGGTGAGCGGTGGACGCTCGCGACTATGCCCAAGGAGGAGAAGGGGGTCTACGACCAGATCTGCCGGGCCGACACCGTCGGGCTGTTCCAGATCGAGAGCCGCGCCCAGATGGCAACCCTGCCTCGGCTGCGGCCGCGGACCTTCTACGACCTGGTGATCGAGGTGGCGCTGATCCGTCCCGGGCCGATCCAGGGCGGCGCCATCCACCCGTACATCCGGCGCCGTCGCGGGAGCGAGCCGGTCACCTACGAGCATCCGTCGCTCGAGCCGGTGCTGCGCAGAACCCTTGGTGTGCCGCTGTTCCAGGAGCAGCTGATGCAGATCGCGATGGCGGTAGGTGGATGCAGCGGAGCGGACGCCGACCTGCTGCGCCGCGCGATGGGCTCCAAGCGCGGCGTGGAGAAGATCGAGCGGCTCAAGCAGAAGCTGTACGACGGCATGGCGGCCAACGGTGTCACCGGCGCGCTGGCCGACTCGATCTACGACAAGATCGAGGCCTTCGCCAACTTCGGGTTCGCCGAGTCGCACTCGATCTCGTTCGCGTTGCTGGTCTATGCCAGCGCGTGGCTCCGGCTGCACTACCCCGGCGCCTTCCTGTGCTCGCTGCTGCAGGCGCAGCCGATGGGCTTCTACTCGCCGCAGAGCCTGGTCGCGGACGCCCGTCGGCACGGCGTCGAGGTACGACGTCCCGACATCCAGCTGTCCGATGTGCACGCCGGGCTCGAGCCGCTGGATCTCGACTGCGGCATCTGCCCGCCCCGCCGGGTGCGCGCCATGCCGACCGGGGATCCCCGCTGTGTGGAGGATCCCGAGCTCACCGAAGGTTCCATGACGTGGGAGCCAGTCGGCGACTTCGACAGCGATGCGCACCGCCGCGACGGCCGGTTCGCCGTACGGCTCGGCTTGTCGTCGGTGCGCGGCATCGGCACGGATCTCGCCCAGAGGATCGTCGACGCGCGCGGCGAGGGCCGTTTCGAGAGCATGGCCGACGTCGTACGCCGCACCGGGCTGACCACCGCCCAGACCGAGGCGCTGGCGACGTCGGGCGCGTTCGAGTGCTTCGACCTCGATCGGCGCCGCGCGCTGTGGGACGCCGGGCCGGCGTCCCAGGAGCACGCCGACCGGCTGCCGGGCTCGGGTTCTCCGCTGGAGGCTCCCGTGCTGCCCGAGATGACTCGCGGCGAGCTGAGCATGTCGGATCTGTGGGCCACCGGCATCACCCCTG
Source organism: Blastococcus sp. Marseille-P5729 (assembly GCF_900292035.1). Lineage (NCBI taxonomy): Bacteria > Bacillati > Actinomycetota > Actinomycetes > Geodermatophilales > Geodermatophilaceae > Blastococcus > Blastococcus sp. Marseille-P5729. The sequence goes on from NZ_OMPO01000002.1 coordinate 314,187, forward strand.
ACGATCATCCGATGACGCACCTGCGAACGGCGCTCGACGCGCGCGGCGTGGTGACCGCGGCCGGGCTCGCAGGAGTACCGAGCGGCACCCGGGTGCATGCCGCGGGCGTCGTGACCCACCGGCAACGGCCCGCGACGGCGTCCGGGGTGACTTTCATGAACCTCGAGGACGAGACCGGCATGGTCAACGTCGTCATCCCGGTACCGGTGTGGAACCGGCACCTGCGGGTGGCCCGCGAGTCGTCCGCGCTGGTGATTCGCGGGGTGGTGGAGAAGAACGACGGCGCGATCAACCTCGTGGCGGAGCGGCTCGATCGCTTGCAGATCAGCATCTCCAGCATGGCGCCGACCAGCGCTCTGCCGAGCATGTCCCGCGACTTCCGCTGACACAGAGCATCACCAGACGCCGCAACTCTCATACTGAAGGGGACGTCGGAGGTGACGAATGCGCGCTACGGATGCGGCCGGGATCGTCCGGCTGCTCGGTCTCGGGGCGCGTGGCGTACGGTCCGTCGTCGAACAGACCCATCTCGCGGTGCAGCAGACGGTCTATCGCGGCATCGCAACGGCCACCAGCACCCGTGCCGAACCGGTCGGCCGCGCCCACGACGGCTATGTGGCTGGAATCCACCGACTTGTTGACGCGGGTCTGCTGGGCGCCGAGCACCTCGCGCGCGCCATCGTCCTGCACCGCGTCGCCGGTGCTGACCCGCTCACCGACTCGAGCCGCGCTGCCGCCGTCGTGGCCGTCATCAACGGGTTGTACGGCGACCGCCTGCACGACCACGAGCACGCGCTCGCGCCTGGAATGACCCTGCGCGCCGGGCAGTCCGACGTCCCGCTTACTGACGAGGGGCTCGCGGCCGCCTATCCGGAAGCCTCCGGCCGGCTCGTCGTCTTCGTGCACGGGCTGATGGAGACCGAGACCTCGTGGAGCTTCCGCGCCACGAAACGCCACGGGCAGGCCGAAGCCAGCTACGCCTCCCTGCTCACGCGAGACACTGGGCGAACGTCGCTGCTGGTCCGCTACAACACCGGCCGGGCGATCGCCGACAACGGCCTCGCCCTCGGTGCGCTGCTGGAGTCCGTCGTACGGCACTGGCCGGTGCCGGTGCGCGACATCGCGCTCATCGGGCACTCGATGGGCGGGCTGGTCATGCACAGCGCACTCGCGCAGCGCGAATCGGACGCCGACTGCACCGACCTGGTCTCCACGACGGTCACCCTGGGCACGCCCTACCTCGGCGCTCCCCTGGAACGAGGCGCCGACGCGCTCGCCCGTCATGCGGCCAAGGTGCCCCCGGCGCGCTGGCTCGCGGAGCTGGTCACGGCACGCAGCGAGGGCATCAAGAACCTGGGCGACGGGCTCGGACCGCACTCGCAGCTGACGCAGGACGCCGGACACGCCCGCCGTCACTACCTCGTGTTCGCGACCGTCGTCCCGGGCGGTGCCGGCCGGCTGCGCGATATCACCGGTGACGTGATCGTCCCGACCGCCAGCGCCGCCGGCGGCTACCCGCTGCCCTTCGCGGACGACGAACGGGCCTGCGTGCTGCACCTGCCGGGGCACCACCACATGGACCTGCTGAACAGCCCGGTCCTCTACGAGCACCTGCTGGGCTGGCTCACCAACGACGTCCACCCTGAGTAGCCCGCGAGCGCGGCTGGCAGAGTGTGGGCATGAGCGAATCGGACCATCCCCTCACCGCCACCCTCGAAGAGCCGAGCATCTGGTTCGACGACATCGAGGTCGGCCAGGTATTCGAGCTGGGCTCGGTAGTCGCCGAGCACGACGAGGTGCTCGCCTTCGCCAAGCGCTACGACCCGCAGTGGTACCACGTCAACGAGCAGGCCGCGAAGCGCAGCCCGTGGGGCCAGATCATCGCCTCGGGCTGGTGGACCGGCTCGAGCATGATGCGGCTGTACGTCGACGGCTTTCTGTCGAAGATCGCCCCCGATGCCTCCCCCGGCATGGAGAACGTCCGCTGGCACAAGGCGGTCTACCTCGGCGACGAGCTGCGTGGCCGGATCACGATCGTCGACAAGAAGGACTCCTCGCGGGGCCCGCACCTGGGCACGCTCACGATCAGCTGGGAGGTGCTGCGCGGCGAGGACATCGTCATGAGCTTCGTCGGGCGCGGCTGGTTCCACAAGCGGACGCCGTCCGCCTGAACCAGACCTGCCGTGGGTTGGTCAGGGCGATGGCGCGCCCAGCCCTGACCAACCCACCGCAGAACGGGCAGCACGCCAGGAGCCACCATATGCTCGCAGGATGAGCAGGCTGACCACCCGGCGCCGGATCGAGCGCATCGACCTCGCGCGCGGCACCCGCGTGGCCAAGACCGACTCGCTCGCCGGCGAGGAGCCGCTCGAGATCAGGGTCGGCGGGCAGCCGCTGACCGTCACGATGCGTACGCCGGGGCACGACGTCGAGCTGGTGCACGGCTTCTTGCTGTCCGAGGGCGTGATCGGCAGCCGCGAGGACCTGATGACCGCGCGCTACTGCGACGGATCGGTGACCATCGAGGAGACCGGGGTCGCGGCCAACACCTACAACGTGCTGGACGTCGAGCTCACGACCGACGCTGCGCTGCGCGCCGCCCAGGCGGTTCGCAGCTTCGGCACCACCAGTTCCTGCGGAGTGTGCGGCTCCGCGAGCATCGACGACGTCGAACGGCAGAGCCACTTTCCCGTCGCCGCGGGAAAGCCGGTCGTCGACGCGCAGCTGGTCACGCGTCTACCGCACCTGCTGCGCGAGCAGCAGAAGGTGTTCGGCAAGACCGGTGGACTGCACGGTGCCGGGCTGTTCGACGTGGAGAGCAGCACGTTGCTGGTCCGCGAGGACGTCGGGCGGCACAATGCGGCCGACAAGGTGATCGGCGCCGCGGTGATGGAGGGCCGGCTGCCGCTGGCGACCGGCGTCCTCGTGCTCAGCGGCCGGGTCTCGTTCGAGCTGGTGCAGAAGGCGGCCATGGCGGGGATCGGGATGGCGGGGGCGGGGGCCGCCCCGTCCTCCCTCGCGGGCGCTCTCGGGGGCCGCCTGGGCATCACCGTCGCTGCGTTCGTCCGCGGCGAGTCGTTCAATCTCTACACCCCCCCGGACCGCGTGGTCTGAGGCCTCAGCTGGCCGGCTTGGGACGCAGCCCGTCGGCGTCGAGGGAACCACGACGGTGATCGTCACGCACGACCCGCTGGTCGCCGCGCGCCGCCGGTCGCTTCACTCCCCTCATCGATGACCTCAGAAGGACCAATCGGGCAGCCACCTTCGTCCGCGAACGGCTTTTGCAACGCACCACTAGTGCGGGAGGACGCGCGAGCCGCGGTCGGTGCGTTCGATGACCAGCTGCGTGGTGATGCGGGTGCGCATCTCCTCGACGTGGCTGATCACGCCGATGGTGCGGCCCACCTGGCGCAGGTCGTCGATCACCCGCATCGCCAGGTCGAGGGTGTCGGCATCGAGCGAGCCGAAGCCTTCGTCGATGAACAGCGAGTCCAGCGACATCGCACCGGTCTCGTTGGTCACCACCTCCGCGAGCCCCAGCGCGAGCGCGACGGAGGCGTAGAAGGTCTCGCCACCGGACAGCGAGTGCGGCGGCCTCGCCTTGCCGGTGTAGGCATCGAAGACCTCGAGCCCCAGCCCTCCGTGCCCCCGCGCCGTACGCCGCTCGTCGGTGTGCCGCAGCGTGTATCGACCCGACGACATCCGCATGAGGTGCTCGCTCGCTACCGCAGTCACCTGCTCGAGACGTGCCGCGAGGAAGTAGGAGGTCAAGTTCATCTTCTTCGTGTTGGGGCCCATGCCACGAATCAGCAGCGCCAGCGACTTCACCTCGGCGGCACGCGCGGCGGTCGCGAGCGCCGCAGCGAGGTCGGCGCGCGAGTCGCGAGCGAGCTGCTGCAGCCGGTCGGCCTTGCGCGTAGCGCTGGCGGCGTCGGACCGCGCCCCGTGCTCGTCGGCGCGGGCCTGCCGCAGGGTCTCCTGCAGGCCTTCGAGGTCCGGTCGCTCGGTGGGTAGGTCGCACAGCCGCGGATCGCTGAGCCGCGTCTGCGCGGCTACCTCATCACGTTCGAAGGCAGCAATCATCTCCGCCGCCTCGGTGAGGGTCTGCTTCGACAGCGAGGCAGCCACCGCTTCGGCCACCGATACGAATCCCGCCTCTTCGGCGGCCTCGTCGGCGGCGGCCGCCGCCTTCAGCAGGGCGGCGTCGGCGGCGGCGTGCGTCTCGATCGCCGCGGCGTACGCCTCGATGGTCTCGATGTCGGCCTCGATCTGCTCGGCGCGCTCCGCGACCGAGGCGTGCCCGTCGCGGGCCTTCTCGATGGCGGCGGACTGACGATCGATGTCGGTGCTGAGCTCGCGGACGGCGCCCGCCAGCTCGGTGCTGCGCTGCTCGGCCGCGTGCAGCTCGCCGGTGATCCGCTCGATGTCGGCGTCGACGGCCTCGAGCCGGCCGAGGGCGGCCGGGATCCGGTCTGCGGCGTCGGACGCCTCCTTGGCTCGCCCGCGGGCGGCCTTGAGCTCCTTCTTGATGGCGGCCGGGGGCCGCTCCCCGCAGACCGCGAGCTGTCCGCTCAGCATCGACTCGAGCTCACCGACGCTCTTGTCGGCCATCTCCTTCACCCGACGCGCGTCGTCGACGCGCTTCTCCGCCGCTTCGATCTCCTCCGGGGTCGGGGCGTCGCCCGCGCGGCGGGCTGGCTTGGGGTGGCTGATGCTGCCGCAGACCGCGCACTCGTGACCGTCGCGCAGCTCGCCGGCGAGCTCGGCGGCCATGCCGGAGATGCGGCGTTCGCGGAGATTCAGCTCGGCCTCTCGCGCGGCCGTCGCGTCGTCCGCACGCTCGGAGCGGTAGATGCGCGCCTCGACGAGTCTGGCCCTGGTCTGCTCGGCCGCCGACGACGCCGCGAGCGCCTCGGTCAGCCGTTGGACCGCAGCTGCGGCGTCCTCGCGTACGGCGGCCCGCTCACGAAGCTCCGTCAGCTCCTTCTCCGCGGCGAGCCGCTGGGCCGGCAGCTCGGCCAGCGTCTGACGCAGCGCCCTCACCGACTCGCCCGCCTCGCCGGCCTGCTCCTGCGCCGTTGCCACGAGCTCGCGCTGCGCGTCGATCCGCTGCTCGGCGCGCAGCGCGTCGTCCAGCGCCCCACGCTGGGTGCTCAGCGCGCGGGCCCGCGCGCGCACCTTGGCCAACGGTTTGCCGACCAGCGCCGGCTCGATCGCGGCGACCCGCTCCTGCGCGGCGGTGCGGCCCTCGTGGGCCTGGGCGAGCTCGGCGTCCCGGTCCGCGCGCTCACGCTCCAGCGGGACGACGACCGCGGCGGCAGCGGCGCGGTCGTACTTCTCACGCAACAGCCCGATGCCCTCCCGCTGGGCCTCGACGCGGTCGCGGAGGGTGACTGCCTCGCGGTACTCCTGCTGGCGCTTGACCAGGTCCTCGGCGTCCCGCACCCGGGCGGCCGCCTCCTCGTGCAGTCGGGTGGCGATCGACACCGCGGTCTCCGCCGCCGCGAGCCGATCGCGGTGCGTCCGCGCCAGAGTCTCGAACCACGTCCCGTCGACCTTCTCGGGCAGCTCGTCGTCGGGAATCTCCGCCACCGCCTGCGCCGTCGTGAGCAGGTTCTGGACCTTCGCCTCGGCTTCCGCCGCCCGGGCGGCCTCAGCGCGCTGGCGGTCGTCGAACCACTGCTCGACGTCGTGGAAGCGATGCGCGTTGAACAGTGAGGTCAGCAGCTTCTCGCGGACGTCGTCCGAGGCGTGCAAGAACTCGGCGAACTGTCCCTGCGGCAGCAGCACGACCTGGGTGAACTGATCGCAGTTCAGCCCGATCCGCTCTTGAAGCCAGTCGTTGGCGACGTTCTCCTTGCGCGCGCCCTCGACGCCGATCCAGCGCCCGTCGACCTGCTGCTCGACGGCGACCGAGGCACGCTCGACGGTGAATCCCTCGCCGCGGTGCTTGGGCCGCTCATAGGACGGCGAGCGGTGCACCCGCAGCCGCTGGTCGCCGATCGTCACCTCGAGCACGACTTCGGGCTTGGTGCGGGAGTCCGCGAAGTCGCTCTTCAGCCGGGACAGGTGGCCATCGCGGGTGCCGGGCAGCCGGCCGTACAGGGCGTAGGTGACCGCATCGAGGACCGTGGACTTGCCGGCGCCGGTCGGCCCGGTGAACAGGAACAGCCCGTCGGCGGCCAGGGCATCGAAGTCGATCGTCTCGGTGGCGACGTACGGCCCGATCGCCGTCATCGTGAGGGAGTGCAGTCTCATGCTCGTGCCTCCTGGGCCCGCAGTGCCTCGTATGCCTCGCGGATCAGCTCGCTCTCCAGCTCGCTCGCCTCGACCCCGCCGCGCATCTCGGCGATGAAGCCGGCGGTGAGCTCCTCGTCGCTCTTGCCCCGGACTCGCTCCGCGTAGCTCGCCGGCGCCTGCCCGGGGACGCTGTCGGGCCGCAGCTCCAGGCGCACGCAGTTGGCGAATCGCTCGCGCAGCCTCCGCATCGCCTCCAGCGGATAGACCGGGTCGGTGAGCACGGCGCTGATCCAGTGGTCGACGACCGCGTCGTACGCCGGATCGCTGAGCAGCTCATCGAGCCGGCCAGTGATGACGGACATGCCGCGCGGCACCGGGAGCTCGGCCCACGTGACCTGCTGGATGCCGGACTCGTCGAGGTCGATCAGCCACGCCCCTCGCGGGCCGTGGTCGCCGAAGGAGTAGGCCAGTGGAGAGCCGCTGTATCGGATGCGGTCGCTGAGTGTCTTGCGCGAGTGCAGGTGGCCGAGCGCGACGTAGGTCGGGCCTTCGAAGACCGCGGTGGGCGCGCATTCCACCCCGCCGCACGCGATCGAGCGCATCGAGTCGGTGATCTCTCCGGCGATGTCGGCGGCGCCCGGCATGACCGCGCCGCGGTCGCCGTCGACCGCGAAGCAGTGGGCGAGGACGACGGACCGCGCGCCGTCCCGCTCGGCCAGGTCGTCGCGGACCCGGTCCATCGCCGCGTCGAGGATCAGCTCGTGGCTGTGCAGCTCGTCGTCGCCGAAGTGGCCGCGGTCGATCTTCGGATCGAGGAACGGGATCCCGTAGAAGCACACCGGGCCGTGCTCGTCGGCGAGCTCGACCGGCCGGCCGATCTGGTCGACGGTCGTGATGACGTGCAGGCCGCCCGCGGCAGCCGCCCAGCCGCCGTAGCCCAGCCGCGACGCGCCGTCGTGGTTGCCGCTGATCATCACGATCTGCGCACCCGCCTCGCGGACCTGCCGCAGCTGATCGGACAGGAACGCGACCGCTTCGGCAGACGGGGCCGCCCGGTCGAAGACGTCGCCGGCGATGACGACGACGTCCACCTGCTCACGGCGCACCGTCTCGACGAGCGCGGCGAGCACCTCGCCGAGGAGGTCGAGCACCTCGGTCTCGTTGAATCGGCGTCCGACATGCCAGTCGGAGGTGTGCAGGATCCGCATGCCTTCAACGTAAACGGGAGCCCTGACAACTTCTCGGACCTGAGTCCGGCGAGCCGCGTCCGCCGGGGTGAGAAGGCCGACCCGGCCTGCTGACCGCGCCCGTGGCTACCGCAGCGGCGGGGTCTCCCAGTCGTCGGACGGGTAGGCGCGGGTGTCGCGCCGGTCGTCGTGGGCGCGAGTGTCGCACCGGTCGTCGTAGGCGCGGGTGTCTCGCCGGTCGTCGTAGGCGCGGGTGTCACGGCGGTCGTCGTACCCGCGGTCCCGGCGGTCGTCGTACCCGCCGTCGTACCCGCGGTCGGCGGGCGGCTGCTGGTGGTACTCGGCGTGCCGGCCGCCCATCTGCTCGTGGCCGAGGTGGGCGGACCGTCCGTAGCCGCCCCGGCGGGCCGCGTCGTCCTCGATCAGGTGGTTGAGCAGTTGCTGGATCTGGTTGCTGCGCGGGATGTTCGAGAACTCCTCGTCCTGGCTGTCGCCGGCCGTCTCGATCTGCAGGCTGCCCGAGCGCAGGATCCGATCGAGCAGCGACTGGCGGAACGAGACGTCGGTGATCTTCGACAGCGCGATGTCTTGCCCGGACTTGGCGAGGATGCCGCGCCGTACGACGACCCGGTTCGAGGTGATGACGTAGTGCGTGGTGCGCCAGCGCAGGAACGGCACGACGACGAAGCCGATGAACAACAGGACAGCGATCGCGATGATCACCCAGTCCACGATGTTCCAGGTGTCATCGACCGGGGTCATCGCGACGATCAGCCAGGTGGCCGCGATGATCAGCAGCCCGATCACGGCCGGGATCACCAGGGTCAGCCAGTGCGGGTGCAGGCTCCGGACGACCTTCTCGTCCTTGGCCAGGATGTTCTCGGGAAAGCGCATTCGTTCCTCCGCAGGCTGGTGGTCAGCACCAAATCTACGCGAATCGCCAGGTCGGGTAGGGCAGATCGGCGCTCAGCCAGCGCGTCAGCCGGAGGCGGGCTGCGTGGCGAGGCGATGCGGTCGGGTGGCTCAGCCAGTCGGGCGGACGTGGATGACGTCGCCGGCGCCGACGACCACCGGCCCGTCCGCCGTCCGGACGACGAGACGCCCCTCCTGATCGACATCCTCGGCGATCCCGAGGGCCGGCGGCGCTCCCCCTGGCAGCTCCACGCGCACGCGCTGGCCGAGGGTGCCGCACGCGGTTCGATAGTCCGCCAGCAGTCCCGTGCGGACGACGTCCCCGGCGGCGCCGTCCCACCGCCGGTAGCGGGCCGCGATCGCGTTCAGGACGGCGGCCAACAGTCGCTCCCGCGAGATGTCCCAATAGTCGCCGATGACCTCCGCGGTCTCCGGCAGGCGGTCGTGCGAGCGCACGTTGAGGCCGATCCCGACCACGGCGGCACCAGCCGCAGCCTGGGTGAGAATGCCCCCGCACTTGCCGCGGTCGGGGCCGAGCTGGACGTCGTTCGGCCACTTGAGGGCGGCGTCCACGGCGGCGGACTGCAGCGCGTCGTACACCCCCATGCCCGCCAGGATCGGGATCCAGCCCCAGTGTCGCACCGGTGCCTGCGGGCGCAGCAGGATCGAGAACATCACCGAGGTCCCCGGCGGCGCCTCCCAGCCACGGTCGAGGCGGCCGCGGCCGGCGGTCTGGAACTCCGCGGTCCGCACGAGTCCCTGCGGGGTGCCGCGAGCGGCCTCGGCGAGGACGTCGTCGTTCGTGGAGCCGGTCTCACCGACCGCCTGCAGCTCGCTCCAGAAGGGGTCGAGCTCGCGGCGTACGGCATCAGCATCGAAACTCACGCGCCCGACCCTATCGATCTGCGGGTCAGTGGAGCACGGTATGGGGCCGATAGCGTCCTCCACTGACCCGCAGGTCGGGTGCGGGTCAGTCGTCGCCGATGCCGCGAGCGTGCAGGGCCTCGCCGGTCGACCGGGCGTGCGCGACGACGCGGATCACCATCGGTCGCAGCACCGCCCGAGGATCACGTTGCAGCCCGCGGGCCTTCGCCGCGTCGCGTGACTCCTGCGCGAGCTGCAGGGTGGTCGGGATGCCGCGCAGCATCAGCGAGAACGCCAGCGCGACCTGCTCGGGCCGGACGCCGAAGCGCCGCAGCGGCTGCACGCCCCGGGTGACCGCATCGAGCACCTCGTCCACCGGGGTCGTCGACGTCATGACGGTCGCCAGCAGCGCGAGCGCGACCAGGTCACCCACGACAGCGACCGCGCGCTCCCAGCCCTGCTGCCAGGCCAGGTAACCGCCCAGGAAGGCCATGACCAGCAGCAGCATCCGGGTGCCGGCGAACAGCGTCCGCAGCCCCACCCGGGCGGACGCCGCGACGATCAGCGCAAGGAGCACACCGGCGACCGCCGTCCGCCAGCCGGGCAGGAACGCCAGCGTCAGGCCGCACGCGAACAGCCCCACCAGCTTCCCGCCGGCGGGCAGCCGGTGCATCCAGGAGGTGCCGGGGCGGTAGGCGCCGAGCAGCTGCACGCTCATCCGGGCTCCATGCAGGACTGCTCGTAGAACGCCACTGCCTCCGCCGCGGGCCCGTCGTAGCCGACCCGGCCCTCCTCGATCACGATGCCGCGCTCGCAGCGCCGCGCCAGCTCGAGGTCGTGCGTCACGATCACCACCTGCTGCGGCAGCGACAGCAGCAGGTCGCCGATCCTTCGCGCGTTGCGCAGGTCGAGCAGGGTGGTGGGCTCGTCAGCGACCAGCACGCTCGGGTCGGTGGCGAGGACGCCGGCCAGCGCGAGCAGCTGTCGCTGCCCGCCGGAGAGGCCGTGGATCGAGCGCTCCCCCAGCCCGCCGAGCCCGTACCGCTCCAGCACGGACTCCGCGACAGCCTGCCGCTGCTTGGCGCCGCGCACCGTACGTCGCAGCGATAGCGCGACGTCCTCGGCGGCCGTCGGCATCACCAGCTGGGCGGCGGGATCGGAGAAGACGAACCCCACCCTGCGCCGCACCTGCGCGCCGTCCTTCACGACGTCCAACCCGTCGACGGTGACGGTGCCGCCGGTGGGCTCGATCAGCCCGTTGAGCAGCCGGGCGAGGGTCGACTTTCCCGAGCCGTTGGCGCCGATCAAGGCAGTGGTCGGCTCGGTGATCCGCAGCGTGGTCGGGTGCAGGATCGTCAGCTCACCCTCGGCGAGGGTCGGGACCCGCACCGAGGCCCGGGTGAGCTCGATCCCGGTCACGAGATGCGGGCACCCGCCTGCGGCTGGACGTCGTCCTGCTCGTCGTCGATCTCCGGCTCCAGCGGTGACGGACGGCCGAGGAGATCGGGGAAGGCGCGGTGGACGGCGGTCGCGACCAGCGCCATCGCGACGTTCTTGATGACGTCGCCGATCCAGAACACCCGGTCCACGGCCCACGCCTCCGACCAGCTCAGGCCCGCGCGCAGCACCATGCCGCCCATGCCGAGGGTATGGATCAGCAGGATGCTGCTGAAGAGGCCGGCGAGGAAGATCAGGCCGACGCTCTGCAGCTTGTGCCGCGGGAGCTTGGAGACGATGAAACCGCACAGGGCGGCGGCGAACGGGAACGCGACGAGGTATCCGGCGCTGGGGCCGGCGAGGACGCCGACGCCGGCGGCGCCGCCGGAGAAGACCGGCAGGCCGGCAGCGCCCACCGCGATGTACAGCAGGTTCGCCAGGAACCCGCGGACCGGACCCAGCACCGCGCCGGCGAGCAGGACGGCGAAGGTCTGCAACGTGATCGGGACCGGGCCGGCGATCTGGATCGCCGGCAGGATCGCGCACACGGCGATCAGCGCGGCGAAGCCCGCGATCAACGCAATGTCGGTGGCAGTCGACCGGGAGCTTCCCCGGCGGGTGGTGCTGGTCATGGGTGCCCTGGCTTTCGGGTCGGGGTGACTGGGATACAGTGACCTGAACGATGTTCAGGTCAACCTGAACGGTGTTCAGGTTAAGGTTGAGTGAGCCCACGGTCAAATCGGACGGATGTGACATGCGATACCACCTGGCAGACGTCGTCGACCGCGCCCTGCGGGTGCTCGACGAGTACGGTCTCGCCGACGTCTCGATGCGGCGGCTCGCCGGGGAGCTCGGCGTCCAGCCCAGTGCGCTCTACCATCACGTCAGCAACAAGCAGCAGCTGCTCGCGCTCATGGTGGACGAGATCCTGCGGCGCGGGCGCCGTACGCCGGTGGACGACGAGTGGCCCGCCCGGTTGCTCGACAGCTGCACCACGCTGCGGGACTCGATGCTCGCCTACCGGGACGGCGCCGAACTGGTCGCGACCGTGCACGCCTACGGGCTGGGCAGCCACGACCCGGCCGACGATATCGCCGCGATCCTGCTCGACGCGGGCTTCGAGCCCGCGCTCGCCGTGACCGCCGCACGCACCCTGCTGCACGTGACCTTCGGCTACACCGGCGAGGAGCAGACCCACCTGCAGGCCGCGAGCGTGGGAGCCATCGACGGGGAGGGCACGCTGCCGGCGGGCAGCTTCGCGTCGTCCATCTCGCTGATCATCGACGGCCTGCGGGCCCACACCCCCGCCTGATACCTGCCGCTGCGGGCTTCGTACGCTGCGGGCGTCCGACGTCCGTGGAGTCATCAGGGCTAGTTGCGACCTAGCCCCGACCAACCCACCGCCGAACGGGCGACGTGACGCACTCAACGAGTCCTAACCCACCGCAGGTGGGATGACGTGAAGGTGAGCGGGTGGTGCCGCGTTAAAGTGCATGACGTGACCGATACCGCTAATGACGCACCTGAGATCGACCTGTCCACGACGGCGGGCAAGATCGCGGACCTCGAGCGCCGCAAGGCCGAGGTCGCCAACGCCGGTTCTGACCGCGCCGTGGAGAAACAGCACGCGCGCGGCAAGAAGACCGCCCGCGAGCGCATCGAGATGCTGCTCGACCCCGGAACGTTCATCGAGATGGACAAGTACGCCCGCCACCGCTCCACCGCCTTCGGCCAGGAGAAGAACCGGCCGTACGGCGACGGCGTGGTGACCGGCTACGGCACCATCGAGGGCCGTCAGGTCGCGATCTTCGCCCAGGACTTCACCGTCTTCGGCGGCTCGCTCGGCGAGGTGTTCGGCGAGAAGATCGTGAAGGTCATGGACTTCGCGATGAAGATCGGCTGCCCGGTCATCGGCCTGAACGACTCCGGTGGCGCCCGCATCCAGGAGGGCGTCGTCTCGCTCGGCCTGTACGGCGAGATCTTCCGCCGCAACGTGTGGGCCTCCGGCGTCATCCCGCAGATCTCGGTCATCATGGGCCCCTGCGCCGGCGGCGCCGTCTACTCCCCCGCGATCACCGACTTCACGGTCATGGTCGACCAGACCTCGCACATGTTCATCACCGGCCCGGACGTCATCAAGACCGTCACCGGTGAGGACGTCGGCTTCGAGGAGCTCGGCGGGGCCAAGACGCACAACACCAAGTCCGGTGTCGCGCACTACATGGGCACCGACGAGGAAGAGGCCATCGAGTACGTCAAGGCGCTGCTGTCCTATCTGCCCTCGAACAACCTCGACACGCCGCCGGAGTTCGAAGGCCACGGCGAGGACCTCACCGGTCGCGAAGAGGACCTCTGGCTCGACACCGCCATCCCAGACTCGCCAAACACGCCGTACGACATGAAGCAGATCATCGAGCACGTCGTGGACGACGGCGAGTACCTCGAGGTCCAGCCGATGTTCGCCCCCAACATCCTGTGCGGGTTCGCGCGCATCGACGGCCAGGCGGTCGGCGTGGTCGGCAACCAGCCGATGCAGTTCGCCGGGACCCTCGACATCGACGCCTCGGAGAAGGCCGCCCGGTTCGTGCGCACCTGCGATGCCTTCAACGTCCCGGTCGTGACCTTCGTCGACGTCCCCGGGTTCCTGCCCGGCACCAGCCAGGAGTGGAACGGCATCATTCGCCGCGGCGCCAAGCTGATCTACGCCTACGCCGAGGCCACCGTCCCCAAGGTCACCGTCATCACCCGCAAGGCGTACGGCGGCGCGTACGACGTCATGGGCTCCAAGCACCTGGGCGCCGACATCAACCTGTCGTGGCCGACCGGCCAGATCGCCGTCATGGGCGCGCAGGGCGCGGTCAACATCCTGCACCGCAACACCCTCAAGAAGGTCCAGGACGAAGGCGGCGACATCGAGGCCAAGCGCAAGGAGCTCATCGACGAGTACGACCAGCATCTGGCCAACCCGTACATCGCGGCCGAGCGCGGCTACATCGACACCGTCATCAACCCGCAGAACACCCGCATGAACATCACGCGGGCGCTGCGGGCGCTGAAGAACAAGCGCGAGACGCTGCCGCCGAAGAAGCACGGGAACATCCCGCTGTGACCGAGAACCAGCCGGCCGATCCCGACCACCCAGACGCCACCGCAGTCGCCGACCCCGCCGCCGAGCAGGCAGAGCAGCCCAAGCCGTTCTTCGTCGTCGAGTCCGGAAACCCCACCGCCGAGGAGATCGCGGCGCTCACCGTCGTCCTCGCGGCCGCCGCGAGCGGCGATGAGCAGCCGGCCCCCGCGCCCGTCAGTGGCTGGGCCAGCCCATCTCGGATGATGCGATCGATCGGCACCGCCGGGTTCGGTGGCTGGCGCGCGGAGTACCAACCCCGATGAGATTCGTGCTCGCCTCTCGCTCACCGGCGCGTCTGGCCACCCTCCAGGCCGCCGGCATCGAGCCCGAGGTGCTCGTCTCGGACGTCGACGAGGACTCATTGCTCGCGGGGATGCCCGACGCATCGCCGCAGCAGAAGGTCATCGCGCTGGCCGAGGCGAAGGCTCGCGAGGTGTCTGCCCAGATCGGGCCGGACGCCGGCGAGGCGGTCGTCATCGCCTGCGACTCGATGTTCGAGATGGACGGCGAGGTCCGCGGCAAGCCTGCCGACGCGCAGGACGCCGTCCGCCGGCTGCGGCAGATGCGCTCCAACCACGGCACGCTGCACACCGGCCACCACGTCATCGCCGGGGAGCGGTCGGCCAGCGCCGCGGCCAGCACCGAGGTGCACATCGGGCCGATGACCGACGAGGAGATCGCGGCGTACGTCGCGACCGGCGAGCCGCTGCACGTCGCCGGCTCGTTCACCATCGATGGTCTCGGTGGCTGGTTCATCGAGAAGCTCGAGGGCGATCACACCAACGTGGTCGGCATCAGTCTTCCGCTGGTCCGCCGGATGCTGCTCGATCTCGATATAGATATCACTCAATACTTCAACAAGCTGTCTTACGCATAGCACAAGGAAAGGGCACATCATGCCGGAGACCTCCATCAAGAAGGTGCTCGTCGCGAACCGCGGCGAGATCGCCGTACGTGTCATTCGCGCCGCGAAGGACGCGGGCATCGCCTCCGTCGCGGTCTACGCCGACCCCGACCGCGACGCCCCGTTCGTGCGGATGGCCGACGAGGCGATCGCCCTCGGCGGCGCGACCTCAGCCGAGAGCTACCTGGTCATGGAGAAGATCATCGATGCCGCGAAGCAGACCGGCGCCGACGCGATCCACCCCGGCTACGGCTTCCTCTCCGAGAACGCCAACTTCGCCCAAGCGGTCATCGACGCCGACCTGATCTGGATCGGTCCGTCGCCGAAGGCGATCGAGGCCCTCGGTGACAAGGTCACCGCCCGTCACATCGCCACCGAGGCCGGCGCACCACTGGTCCCGGGCACCAACGACCCGGTGAGCGGCCCGGATGAGGTCGTCGCGTTCGCCGAGGAGCACGGTCTGCCGGTCGCGATCAAGGCCGCCTTCGGCGGTGGCGGCCGCGGCCTGAAGGTCGCCCGCACCATGGAGGAGATCCCCGAGCTGTTCCACTCCGCCGTCCGCGAGGCCGAGACCGCCTTCGGCCGCGGCGAGTGCTTCGTTGAGCGCTTCCTCGACAAGCCGCGGCACGTCGAGGCCCAGGTGCTGGCCGACCAGCACGGCAACGTGATTGTCGTCGGCACCCGCGACTGCTCGCTGCAGCGCCGCAACCAGAAGTTGGTCGAGGAGGCGCCCGCGCCGTTCCTGACCCCGGAGCAGCGCGAGAACATCCACAGCGCCGCGAAGAAGATCTGCCTAGGTGCCGGCTACTACGGCGCCGGCACGTGCGAGTTCCTCGTCGGCCAGGATGGCGTCATCTCCTTCCTCGAGGTCAACACTCGCCTGCAGGTCGAGCACCCGGTCACCGAGGAGACCACCGGGTTCGACCTCGTGCGTGAGCAGTTCGCCATCGCCGAGGGCAAGAAGCTGCCCTACACCGAGGATCCCGAGCCGCGCGGGCACTCCTTCGAGTTCCGCATCAACGGTGAGGACGCCGGCCGCGGCTTCCTGCCCGCGCCGGGCACCGTCACCAAGCTCGTCGAGCCCTCGGGCCCGGGCGTGCGGATGGACTTCGGCGTCGAGACCGGCTCGGTCATCGGCGGGCAGTTCGACTCGCTGCTGGGCAAGCTGATCGTCACCGGCAAGGACCGCACCCAGGCGCTGGAGCGCTCGCGTCGCGCGCTGGACGAGCTGCAGGTCGAGGGCATGGCGACCGTCATCCCGTTCCACCGCGCGATCGTCCGCGACCCGGCCTTCACCGCCCCCGACAAGGACGGCAAGCCGTCTGAGGGCTTCGACGTCCACACCCGCTGGATCGAGACGGAGTACGACAACCAGGTGGAGCCCTTCACCGCTCCCGGCGAGGCCGGCGAAGAGGAGGAGCCGCGCCAGAAGGTCGTCGTCGAGGTCGGCGGCAAGCGCGTCGAGGTCTCGCTGCCCGGCGACATGTCCTTCGGCGGCGGTGGCGGCAAGAAGAAGGCCGCGAAGAAGCGCAAGGTCGGCGGCGGCAGCGGGTCGGCGGCGTCCGGCGACTCAGTCACCGCCCCGATGCAGGGCACCATCGTCAAGATCGCCGTCGAGGACGGTCAGACCGTCGCCGAGGGCGACCTGGTCGTCGTCCTCGAGGCGATGAAGATGGAGAACCCGGTGGCGGCACACAAGGCCGGTGTCATCAGCGGCCTCACCGGGGAGCCCGGCACCTCGGTCACCCAGGGCACCGTGATCTGCGAGATCAAGGACGCCGAGTAGCACCGGCGCCGTCCAGCCTCACGCAATAACCTTCTGCGGGGCAGTGGCGCACGCGATCTGTTGATTAGCGTGCTCCACTGCCCCGCAGAAGTGTTCTCGGACGCCGAGTAACGCCGGCTACGACAGCTTGAAGCCGTGGTAGTTGCCGGCGAGCGCGATGCCCTCGCAGATGGCCGCGTAGGTGTCATGGCCGCCGACGAACGGCATGAAAACCCGCTCCTTGCCGGGAATGTTCGCGCCCATGTACCAGGAGTTCGCCTGCGGCATGAGCGTGCCCGCGGCGATGTCGTTGTTCGCCCGGACCCACTGCTCCTCTGCCTCCGGACGCGCCTCGATGCGGCTGAGCCCGGCGTCCCGCATGCCTTCGAGCAGCCGGCTGAGCCAGTCGACGTGGTACTCGATCGAGGTCATCATGTTCGTGAGCACGGACGGCGACTGCGGTCCGGTGATCATGAACAGGTTCGGATAGCCGCTGCTGGTGAGCCCGAGGTAGGTCTGCGGGCCGTGCGCCCACTTGTCCTTCAGCTTCTCGCCTCCGGCGGTGATGTCGATGCTCGTGATCGCGCCGGTCATCGCATCGAACCCGGTGGCCAGGATGATGACGTCATGCTCGCGCAGCTTTCCGCCGGCGACGATTCCGTTCTCGACGAACTTCTCGATCGGCTGTTCGCGGATGTCGACCAGCTCGACGTTGTCCTGGTTGTAGACCTCGAAGTAGCCGGTGTCGACGCACATCCGCTTGCTGGCGATCGGGTACGTGGTCGGCAGCAGCTTCTCGGCCACCTTCGGATCCTTCACCCGTTCCCGGATCTTCTCCCGGAGGTACTCCGCGAACGTGTCGTTGGTCTGCGGGTTCAGCAGGATGTCGCCGTACGCAAAGCCGAAGGCCAGTCCGCCGTACTCGTAGAACTTGTCCTGCTGCGCGCGCACCTCGTCGGGCGACAGGTCAGCGGCGTGCACGTTCGCCCTCTGCCCGTCGTCGAAACCAACCTTGGCCGCAAAGTCCTTGGTGCGGATCTCGTCGTAGTTGGCCTTGACCTTCTGGCGGTCCTCGTCGGTCAGCTCGTGGTTGTGCGCGGGCATCGAGAAGGACGGCGTCCGCTGGTAGACCGTGAGCTCGCCGACCTCGGGGCCGATGGCGGTGATCGTCTGCAGGCCGGAGGATCCGGTGCCGATGACGCCGACCTTCTTGCCCTTGAGGTCCGGGGCGTCCTTCGGGTAGCTCGAGGTGTAGTAGAGCTCGCCCTTGAAGTCCTCCAGCCCGTCGAACTTCGGCTTCTGCGGTACCGACAGGGTGCCGGTGGCGAGGATGACGTGGCGGCAGGTGACCGGCTCGCCGGGATCGGTCGTGACGGTCCAGGTGCGCGCGTCCTCGTCCCAGTCCATCGCGCTCACGCGCGTGGAGAAGCTGATGTCCTTGCGCAGGTCGAAACGCTCGGCGACGTGCTGCGCGTACTTCAGCAGCTCGGGCTGGGGCGAGTACCGCTCCTTCCAGTCCCACTCCTGCTGCAGGTCCTTGTCGAAGCTGAAGGAGTAGTGGTGCGACTCGATGTCGACCCGGGCGCCTGGATAGCGGTTCCAGAACCAGGTGCCTCCGACGTCGTCGCCGGTCTCGTAGACGTGGGCGCTCATACCCAACTGGCGCAGCCTGTGCAGCTGATACATGCCGGCGAAGCCGGCGCCGACGATGACGACGTCGTAGTCGACGTCCGCCGGCGTTGCCTTGGTCTGTTCAGTAGCGATCATCGCGGTCATCTTCAGTTCACCTCTTGGTCGTCAGGAACTGGTCGATCTTCTGCGCCACGAGGTCCATTCCCGCGGCGTATCCCGGAAGGATGTTGGCCATCTGGAAGAAGGCGTGCATCTGGCCGGCGGCTGTCTCCATCTCGACCTCGTTGCCCGCCTCCCTCAGCTTCTCGGCGTACTCCTTGCCTTCGTCGAAGAGCGGATCGTGCTCGGCGAGGTAGACGAACGCCGGCGGCAGATCCGCCAGGTTCTCGTGGCGGATCGGAGATATATCGGGAGTCTTGCGCTTCTCGACGTCCGGCTCGTAGTGGTTGAAGAACCACTCCATCAGCTGCTTGTCGAGCAGCAGCTGGTTTTCCGGCGCGTTGTACGACGGGCGCTCGAAGTCGCAGTCGGTCGCCGGGTACACCAGCACCTGGTAGTCGATCGTGGGTCCGCTGCGGTCCCGCGCGCGCTGCGCCATGACCGCGCTGAGGTTGCCGCCGGCGCTGTCCCCCGCGACGATCAACGGCGCACCCTCCGGGGCCAGCTCGGCCCGGTGCGCGTCGACCCACTCCAGCGCGGCGTACGAGTCGTCCACGGCCGCCGGGAAGGGATGCTCCGGCGCCTTGCGGTAGTTGACCATCACGACGGTGCAGCCGGTCTTCTCGACCAGCTGACGCCCCACGGTGTCGTACTGCAGGTCGATGTCGCCGAGGACCCAGCCGCCGCCGTGGTAGTACACGATGATCGCCTTCGGATCGCCCTTGGGCTTGAGGACACGGGCGCGGAAGGTGCCGCCGTCGCCATCCAGCTCGAGGTTGCGTACCTCGCCGACGTCCGGTCCGGGCCCGCTCATGCCGGCGAAGATCGGCCCGGTCATCCGCGCCATCGCCGGGGTCTGCTCATAGAGCGGCGGGGGGCCGCCCCCGGCCCTCGCTGCCAGGAACTGCTGCGGTGCTTCATCTATCGCCCTGCTTGTGACCCAAGCAACAGTTGACCCGGCTGTCAACACCACCGGTCGGCGTCCGGACTAGTGGTCTTTGCGTTAGTTAGGCTAACCTAAGCGTGCCCCTGCCGACGTTCATCTGATGCCGGTGCCGTCCTCGCCGTCCACCGAGGTCAGCGCGGTCGCAACCAGGAAGTCATCGACGCATGCTGTTCACCGACAAGCTCAAGGCACTGACCGACGACGCCCATCAGGACGCCGAGCAGTCGGTCTTCATCACCCGGCTGCTCCAGGGCGAGGAGTCTGCTGCCGCGTACGCCCGCCTGGTCACCGAGTACCTCCCGCTGTACGACGGACTCGAGCACGCCGCGCGCGCGACCCGCCAGGCGCGTCCGATGAGCGAGTTCTTCGATGCCCGCCTCGAGCGCACCCCGGCACTACGCAGCGATCTCGCGGTCCTCGGCGTCTCGGACCCGGCCCCTCCCCTGCCGGCGACCTCGGCGTACGTCGACCGCATCGCCTCCTTCGCGACCGACGAGCCGGTGCGGGTCCTGGCACATCACTACCTGCGCTACCTCGGAGACCTCTCGGGCGGGCAGGTGATCGGACGTCTGGTCCAGCGCCACTACGGCATCCCGGACGACGCCCTGCGGGTCTGGGACTTCTCCGCGGTCGGCAAGAGCAAGCCGTACAAGGACGCCTACCGCGACAAGCTGAACATCTGCTTGTCGGCGTCCGAGCAGGACGTGTTCGTCGAGGAGTGCCTACACGGCTATCGCCTGGCCCGCGAGCTGTTCGAGGATCTAGCCGCGGCTCCGGTCGGCTGATCGACCGGTCCCCAGGGACGGCAGTACGCCTCACCGCCGCCCCTCGATAGTGCAGCGACAGCGGCGCCCGGCTGGATGTCTGTCAACGAGGGCCTGCTCATCACCCACCGCAGCGCGGATCCGCAGCGTAATGGCAGCGCCTCGCTGGGACGGGCCTAGCCGAGCTGGCTGTTCAGCCAGTCACTGACACGGCTCATCCCGACCTCGTAACCGGGGAGCATCTTGTACATCTGGAAGAAGATGTGCATCTGTCCTTCGGCCACCGAGGTCTCGACCGGAACGCCGGCCGCAGCCAGGGCATCGGCGTAGTCGCGGCCCTCGGCGATCAGCGGGTCGTACTCGGCCAGCAGCACGTATGCCGGCGGCAGGCCGGTGAAATCGAGACGTCGCAGCGGGGCGGCCTCAACAGTTCCCCGGTCACGCTCATCGGGCAGGTACTGCTGATGGAACCACTCCATCGCGGGCATGCTCAGCAGCAGCTGGTTCTCCGGCGCAGAGTACTCCGGTCGGCCGAAGTCGTTGTCGGTCGCCGGATAGACCAGCACCTGCCCGTCCAGGTGCGGGCCACCGCGATCGAGCGCCCGGTGCGTCATGACCGCCGCGAGGTTCCCACCTGCCGAGTCGCCCGCGATGAACAGCTTGGCGCCTGCTCTCGCCAGCTCGCCACGGCGCGCGTCGACCCACTGAAGTGCGCTCCAGCAGTCCTCGATCCCTTTCGGGAAGGGGTTCTCCGGCGCCTTCCGGTAGTTCACGAGGACGACGGTGCAGTCGGTGCGCGTGGCGAGGTCCCGGCCGACGGCGTCGTACTGGTGGTCGATGTCGCCGATCACGAACCCGCCGCCGTGGATGTAGAGCACGATCCCGCGCGGCTGCTCGGACGGCGTCAGGATCTTCAGCCGGACCTCGTCGCCGTCGTACGTGCTGATCCGCTCCTCGCGGGCGTCGTGCACCTCCGGCCCCGGGCCCGACATCGGGCCCATGGCGGCATGGCCCGCGCGGGCGTCGTCCGGCGTCCCCTCCCAGATCGGCGGGCGGCCGGCTTCGATGAAGGCGGCGATGAGCTGTTGGGAGGCGTCGTCCAGAGGCATGCGCAGACCCTCGCACCCCGGCCCACCGCCGTCAAGCACCGTCCTACTTGCTGGACGACGTCGCCTTCTTGCCGGACTGCGCCGAATTCTTGGCGGACTTCTTGCCGGACCTCGCCGACTTCTTGGCGGTCTTCTTGCCGCCGGAGCGGTTGCCCGGGGTGGACGCCGGGAGCTTGTCGAGGGCCTCGCGTTCCAGCTTGACCCACTGGTCGATCCGGTCCCTGACCTCCTCGAGCGCCTCCTCGGAGAGCTCTTCGGCGCCGTCCTCGGTGATCCGGTAGACGTTGGTGGGCCCGCCGACGCTGGGCGAGGTGAGCTTCAGCGCCTCGATCACCCGGACCGCGACGAGCACGCCGTGATCGACGTCCCGAGCGTCCATGTTGAAGTGGGCCAGCAGCGACTCGGCCTGTTGCGCCATGGGCGCGCCGCTACCGATCGCGTGGAAGCCGATCTCCTCGTAGCGCCCGATCAGCCCATGCGGGTTGATCTCGACGATGAACGGCTCGCCGTCGGAGTATCCGGCGACCATCACGTAGGTGGCGGGAGAGCCACCGGGCTTCTCCCCCGGGACATCCTCGATGAAGCAGTCGTAGTGGTGGCGCATCAGCGGCAGCACCCGCTCCTGGATCGCGCGGGAGATGTTCTTCTCCACCAGCATGGCCGGTGCAGACTGCTCGAACTCGTCCTCCACCTCCATGAGCACCGCGCGCGAGCCGCTGCCGCCCCACGCCCCCGCTTCTGCGAAGGGGTGCAGCTTCGGCGCCGGATAGCTCATGCCGCGGCCGCTCTCGGTGATCTGGGTATCGGAAGCCAGGACGATTCCGTCCGAGCACTTCAGGGCAAGTACGACTGTCATCGAGTTCCTTTCGTGGTCCCCCATCCCATCATGACCGCGACGGCCGTGCACCCCCCCCCGCCGGAGCCGCACACGCATCCGACATCAAGTTGTCCCCAGATGCGGCGCGTTTGCCGCATCCGGGGACAAGTTGTCTTGTGCGGGTACGGCGCTCGGGTGTGCGGGTACGGCGCTCGGGTGTGCGGGTACGGCGCTCGGGTGTGCGGGTACGGCGCTCGGGTGCTCGGGTACGGCGCTCGGGTGTGCGGGTACGGCGCTCAGCAGGCCGGGCAGCGGGCCGGCGGCTCTCCCCCGGCTACCCGGCTCGCGGTCCGGCACGGCGTGCTCCAGCAGTCGCTCCAGGTGAAGCGGAAGGACCCGTATCCGAGGGCGGCGTGCCGGTTGTCGAGATCGCGATCGGCATCCGCGTCGTGGTAGCGCGCGCCGTCGAGGTGGATCAGCTGCCTGCGGGCGGGATAGGCGCCGTCGGCCCGGTGACCGGTCTCCGGGACGACGTACTGCCGCACCATCGGCTCGAGCCCGTGCGGGCGCTCGACACGGACGGCGTAGGTGTACTCCAGCGCACTCTCCAGGCCGGCGCCGTCCCGCAGGATCCTCGTCACGACCTCGCGGTGCGCGACCCGCCGGCGTCGGTTGACGATCTCCAGCAGCCGGGCCGCGGTGGTGCGCCGCTCCTGGGTGACTCGCGTGAGCAGCGCGATCGCCGCGATCTCATCGAGGTGGGCCAGAGCGTCGATCACGCTGTCGTCGAGGGCGATCCTGCGGGGTGCCAGGTTCGGGAGCACCTTCCGACCGCCCAGGTCCTTGCGGTGAAAGCAGACCCACTCGCGGTCCCGCGGGTGCGATCGCGACCGGACGACGACGTGCAGCGGCAGCTCGCGCTCCCCGACGCCGTGGAGCGCGAGCGCGGTCGGGCCGTACGCCACTGCGCCGTCCCCGCCGAGCCGCAGCGCTGCCGCGAGCCGCACCTCCCAGGTGGGCGGGGCCAGCCCCAGCAGCGCCGGCGTGAACTGGCGCAGGACCTCCTCCCGCACCATCCGGCGTTGAATATCGCGGGTGATCCCGCGCTTCCGCACCGACTCGACGGTGATCACGCCGTCCTCGGCGGCGAGCTCCGCCAGCTCGGCGCGAGTGATCCTGCTCTTTGCCATGCGCACAGGGTGGCGGGGCGAGCCGGACGACGCCATCGCCGTCCGGCCTCTGTGGACCCGCGGCGCACCCTGTGGACGACGGCGGACGAACAACTTGTCCCCGAATGCGGCAAACGCGCCGCATCCGGGGACAACTATTCGCTGGTAGCCACAGCCCAGGGTGCCCAGCCGCTCGTGGGTCAGTCGAGGTCGTCGTGCTCGATGAGCCGGCGAGCGGCTTCGCTGATCGACCCGCTGATCGAGGGGTAGATGGTGAAGGTGCTGGCGATCTGCTGCACGGTCAGTCGCTGCCGGACGGCGAGGGTGATCGGCATGATCAGCTCGGAGGCGTGCGGCGCCACGACCACGCCGCCGATCACCACGCCCGTCGTGGGCCGCGCGTAGAGCTTCACGAACCCGTCGTCCAGCTCGGCCATCTTGGCCCGCGCGTTGGTGCGCAGCGGCATGGTCACCGACCGCACGTCCATGTCGCGGTCGTCGATGGTCTTCTCACCGATGCCGACCGTCGCGATCTCGGGATGGGTGAAGATGTTGGACGACACGGTCTTCAGCTGCAGCGGCGCGACTGCCTCGCCGAGCGCGTGCCACATCGCGATGCGGCCCTGCATCGCAGCGACCGAGGCAAGCATGAGGACGCCGGTGACATCGCCCGCGGCGTACACCCCGGAGACCGAGGTGCGCGAGACCCGGTCAACCTTGATGAACCCGCCGTCGTCCACCTCCACACCGGCCTCCTCGATGCCGAGGTCGGTCGTGTTGGGTACCGAGCCGACGGTCATCAGGCAGTGCGAGCCCTCGATGACCCGCCCGTCGGCGAGCTCGACCCGGACGCCGTCCCCGGTGTTCTGCACCGTCTTGGCGCGCCCGTGGGTCAGGATCGTCATCCCGCGGCGAGTGAAGGAGTCCTCGAGCAGGCGAGCCGCATCGCCGTCCTCGTGGGGAAGCACGCGGTCGCGGCTGGCAATCAGGGTGACCTCGACGCCCATCTCGGTGTACGCGTTGGCGAACTCCGCGCCGGTGACGCCCGAGCCGATGATGATGAGCTTCGAGGGCAGCTCGGGAAGGTCGTAGACCTGCCGCCAGTTCAGGATCCGCTCGCCGTCCGGCTCGGCGCCGGGCAGCACGCGCGGGCTCGCTCCGGTGGCCAGCAGGACGACGTCCGCCTCGACGGTGTACGCCGGCTCCCCCTCCGGAGTGATCTCCACCGGATGGCTGCCGTGCTCCTCGGTGGCCAGCAGCCTGCCGCGTCCGCGGACGACGGTCACCTTCGTCTTTGCCAGCCCCGCGGTGACGTCGGCGAGCTGGGCGCGGGCGAGCTCCTTGACGCGGTTGTAGACCTGCGGCGCATCGACGGTGATCTCGTCCGGCGAGGGCATCCGGATGCCGAGATCGTCGGCGTGGCGGGTGTTCGAGACGACCTCGCTGGAGGCGATGAACGCCTTCGACGGCACGCAGTCGTAGTGCACGCACGCACCGCCCGGGGCGTCGTAGTCGATGAGGGTCACGCTCGCGCCGAGCGAGTCCGCGACGTACGCCGATTCGTACCCGGCCGGTCCGCCTCCGATGATGACGATGTTGGCCACGTCCGTGGGCCTCCTTCGCGTTGGTGATGCACGGTCTGCAGCACCCAGCCACGAGGGCCGGACGCGGCCGCGCACGATATCCCGCATCCTCCCACGAGGCCGATAGTCTGTGCCGGTGAGCCTGTACGCCGCCTATGGGTCGAACATGGACCCTGCGCAGATGCGCCAGCGATGCCCGTCGTCGCCGGCTGCCGGCGTGGGCTGGATCCGTGGCTGGCGGCTGACCTTTGGCGGGGAGGAGCACGGCTGGGAGGGCGCGCTCGCGACGATCGTCCCGGACGAGGTGGGTGTGGTGTTCGTGGCGCTGTACGACATCGCCCACAAGGACGCTGAGAACCTCGACGAGTGGGAGTCGGTGCCCACCGGCCTCTACGAGCGGATCAAGCTGCACGTCCACACCCTCGAGGGGGCGGACGTCGCCGCGTGGGCCTACGTGCTGAACGCCTACGAGGGCGGGCTTCCGTCCGCGCGGTACCTCGGTGTCCTGGCCGACGCGGCTGAGGTCGCCGGTGCGCCGGACGACTACGTCGCGGGGCTGCGTAACCGCCCCTGCAACTCGATCTGACCCCCGCCGTGCGCCCCGACACCCCTAACGATCTGTGGGGGCAGCGGGTCAGAGATCGTCACCGGCGATGTCGTGGGCGGCGGCGGTCGCGGCGGCGACCATGATCCGGACGCCGACCTCGATCGCGCCGTCGTCGGCCATGAACGCGCTCTGGTGCAGGTCGGTGATCGGCGCACCCGGTGCCCGGACGCCGAGGCGGGCCAGCGCGATGCGGGTGCGATCGCCGTACCACGCGAAGTCCTCGCCGCCCATCGACTGGTGCGGCACGAACACGCCGTTGGCCCCGCAGACCGACGAGATCGCCTGCCGCAGGATGTACGCCGCCTCGGGGTGGTTGTCGACCGGCGGGACGCCGACCATGTAGTCGACCTCGACGTCCGCCCCGGAGGTGCCGACCAGCTCGTCGACCCAGCCGCGCACCAGCAGCTCGCAGTTGCGCCAGACGTCCAGCGACAGCACCCGGATGCTGCCCTGCAGCACGCCCTCGGCGGGGATCGCATTGGCCGCGTCGCCGGCGCGGATCGAGCCGAACACGATGCTCAGCGCAGCGCGGGGGTCGACCCGTCGTGATGCCAGGGCGGGCAGCCCCGTGGCCAGTCGCGCCAGCGCGTCGACCATGTCGACGGTGAGGTGCGGTCGGGCGGTGTGCCCGCCGGTCGAGCGCAGCCGGACCTTGATGTTGTCGCAGGCGGCGGTGATCGGTCCGCTGCGGGTGCCGGCGGTGCCGACGTCGTGGTGCGGCTCGCAGTGCAGCGCGTACATCTGCTCGATTCCGTCCAGCAGCCCGGCCTCGATCACCGACTCCGCTCCCCCGAGCACCTCCTCGGCCGGCTGGAAGACGACCCGGACGCCGACCGGCAGCTCGGGCTGGTCCGCGAGCGCCAGCGCGGCCCCCATCGCCACCGCGGCGTGGACGTCGTGCCCGCAGGCGTGCATCCGCCCCTCGAAGACCGACGAGAACGGCAGCCCGGTCTGCTCGGGCAGCGGCAGCGCGTCGATGTCGGCACGCAGGCCGACGCGCGGCGGCTGCGGTCCGATGTCGACGTACAGCCCGCCGCGGAAGGCGACCGGCTCGAGTCCGTCGGCCTGCAGCTCGGTGGTGAGCGCGTGGCAGGTCAGCGGGGTGTCGAAGCCGAGCTCTGGGTGGGCGTGGATGTCATGGCGGACGTCGATCACCCGCTGCAGGTTGTCCTTCAGCCAGGTGTCGAGCTGGTGCTGGTCGATAGTCACAGTCCGTTCTGCATCTCCTTCAGCAGTAGATCCACCACATCACGCATATCACCGGTCTGCGCGAACCGCTCGCGCTGCCGCTGGTAGCTGGCGCCCCGGTCCAGGATCGTCTCGATCGCGCCGAGCTCGTCCACGCAGCCCAGCCGCTTGGCCGTGGGCATCAGCTCCTCGACCAGGCCGAGCAGCGCGTCGCGCACCGGCCGCAGGGTGCGGATGTTGTCGACGACGATCTTGGCGTCCAGCCCGTACCGGGCGGCCCGCCACTTGTTCTCGCGCACCAGCCACTGCTTGGGCTTGGGCAGCCGGTAGCCGCGGTCTATCTCCCGGTCGAGCATGACGACGAGGCACTGCGACAGCGCGGTCACCGCCCCGACCTCCTCCAGCGAGGGCAGTCCGTCGCAGATCCGCATCTCGATGGTG
This sequence comes from Blastococcus sp. Marseille-P5729, assembly GCF_900292035.1. Classification (NCBI taxonomy): domain Bacteria; kingdom Bacillati; phylum Actinomycetota; class Actinomycetes; order Geodermatophilales; family Geodermatophilaceae; genus Blastococcus; species Blastococcus sp. Marseille-P5729. The sequence goes on from NZ_OMPO01000002.1 coordinate 341,038, forward strand.
CCGAAGTTCGGGTGCGGGCGGATGTCCCACCACACCTCACGGATCGTGTCGATCGTCTTGGTCTCGATCAGCGCCTCCATGTACATCTCGAACTCGTCCCACGAGTCGAGCTGGAACGGCAGGCCCGCGGTCGGCAGCGCCTCGAAGACCTTCGAGCGGTACGACGCCAGCCCGGTGTCCTCGCTGATCCAGAACGGGGAGGACGCAGAGAACGCCAGGAAGTGCGGGATGTACTGGGTCAGCGCGTTGACGATCGGGACGACCTTCTCCTTCGCGGTCACCCCGACGTGCACGTGGACCCCGAAGATCGCCATCTGCCGGGCCAGGTGCTGCATGTTCTCGACCAGCTCGGTGTAGCGCTCCTTGGGCGAGATCTTCTCGTTGCGGAAGTCGCTCATCGGGTGCGTCCCGGAGCACATCAGGCCGACGCCGTACCGGTCGGCCTCGGCCTGCACCTCGGCGACGGTCTCGGCCAGCTGGCCGGTGGCCTCGCTGACGGTCTCGCAGACCCCGGTGACGACCTCGATGCAGGACTGCAGCAGCTCGTGCTTGGCCCGCGGGTGCTCATCCAGGCCGTCCGGCGTGATGGCCTCAAGGATCTCTATCGCCCGAGGCGAAAGCTCGCGACTGTCGCGATCGACGAGCTCAAGCTCCCACTCGACGCCGAGCGTCGGCCCGGCCGAGGGATTGAAAGGAATATCCACAGTTGTCGAGTTTGTCACGACCAGCGGCGCTTGCGTGCCGCCGAGGGCCGATAAGTCGTGCTTTCACGGCGTCCGGGCACGAGCCGCAGGCGCCCGGCGTCCTACCACCGTAGGAAGTTCACCACTCGCGCCCTGAAGATGAGCGTTCTCTCATCGAACGCTGCAAGAATGGTGCGAGCCGACACGACCGGAAAGAACGATGAGCGAACCCCCCGACGATCAGCCTGCCGCCGAGCTGGCTGACTCGCCGCGCTCTGAGGTCGCCGGCAGCGAGACCCGCACCCGCCTGGAGGTGGCCCCGGACACCCAGCGGCTGCTGGCCGGGCGCTACCGGCTGGACGCGCTGCTGGGCCGCGGCTCAATGGGCGCGGTGTGGAAGGCGCAGGACGTCGTGCTCGGCCGCGCGGTCGCGGTCAAGGAGGTGCTGCTGCCGCCGACCCAGACCGACGAGGAGAACCACGTCGCGCGCCAGCGGGCGCTGCGCGAGGCGCGCTCCATCGCTGCGCTGTCGCACCCCAACGTGGTCACGCTGTACGACGTCGTCGAGGACGACGGCCGGCCGTGGGTGGTCATGGAGCTCGTGCCGGCCAAGAGCCTCGCGCAGATCATCAAGGAAGACGGCACCCTCGCGCCCACCGAGGCGGCGCGGATCGGGGTGGCGGTGCTCGCGGCGCTGGAGTCCGCGCACGAGGTCGGCATCATCCACCGCGACGTCAAGCCCGGCAACATCCTGGTGCCGCCGGACGGCCGGGTGAAGCTGGCCGACTTCGGCATCTCGCGCCGCGCCGACGACTCGCAGCTCACCCGCACCGGCCTGATGGTCGGATCGCCGTCCTACATTGCCCCTGAGGTGGCGCGCGGCCGCGAGGCGACGTCGGCGTCCGACATCTGGGGCCTGGGCGCGACGCTGCAGTGCGCGGTCGAGGGAGCCCCGCCGTTCGATCTCGGCGACCCGGTGGCGACCCTCACCGCCGTGGTCGGTGATCCACCGCGACCGGCGCCGCACGCCGGCCCGCTCCAGCCGCTGCTGACCCGGATGCTCGACAAGGACCCGCGCACCCGGATCCGCACCGACGAGCTGCACGGCGCTCTACAGGCGATCGTCGATCAGCATTCCGCGCCGCGGCCCAGCTACTCCCCGCCCAGCGGTCCGCTCGCGCAGCCGATGAGCGGCCCGATGAGCGGGGTGATCAGCCCGGCGGGGGCCCAGGGCTACCAGAACCGCCCGGCCCCGCAGACCTACCCAGGCTGGCCCGGCGCGGGGCCGGGGCAGCCGGGCTCGGGGCCCGCTCAGGCGGGGCAGCCGGGCTCGGGGCCCGCTCAGCCGGGACAGCAGGGCGCGGGGCCGGGCCAGCGGACGGCGTACATCCAGGGTCCGCACGGTCCGACGTACGCCGCGGCGCGCACCCTAGCCCCGGCCACCGGCCAGCACACCGGCCTCGCTGCGCACCAGCCGGCGACCAGCTACGGGCGGCCCGCGACGGCGCACTCGCCGAAGAAGAAGCGCAACGCGTGGATTCCCGCCGTGATCGGCATCCTGGTCGCGGCGCTGATTGCGGGCGGCATCTACTGGTTCCTGTCCGAGAAGGACTCCGGCAGCGGCAGCGCCGATCCGAGCACCACCGGGACGACGTCCGTCGGGCCGTCCGAGAGCGGCAGCCAGACCACGACGCCCCCGGAGCAGAACGACTCGAAGATCGAGGGCGGGACGGCGTCCGGGGCGATCAAGGTGGGCGAGGAGTTCCGGCCCTTCGCCTTCACCCTGCCCGCCGGCTGGGAGGTCGGGACCTTCAACGACGACCGCAGCGAGTTCCTGCTCAGCTCCGGCGGTGAGGATCCGGCGTCGATGGTGAAGGTGACGGTCGTCGCCGGGGTGCTCAGCGCGCCGTCCGTCGACGCGCAGATCAAGTCGGAAATGGGCAACGAGGGCTCCCCCGCCCAGCTGCCGGCCTACCAGGAGATCACCTACGAGGTCCGCAACGGCAACGTGCTGTGGCAGTACTCGAACAAGCTCAAGGGCGCGGACCGCCGCGGCTTCTACTACGCCGCAAACCGGGACGGCATCCTCTGGAAGATCATCACCGCTGGCCCGGCCGACCAGGCCACCGAGACCGCTGCGGTCGCGAACGAGATCATCGCCTCCCTGCAGACCTGAGCCCACCCGTCGCCCCGACCCGCTCGATCTGCGGGGCAGCAGTGCACGATAATCGCCCGATAGCGGTCTGCACTGCACCGCAGAAGAGCTCCCGAAGGAGAATCACGCATGGTGAGTAGGCCGTCCGAGACCGCGCTTCGGGAGACCGTCGAGGCGTGGATCGCCGACGACCCGGACCCGCGCAGCCGCGGCGAGCTGCAGGAGCTGGTCGCGAGGCTTCCCGACGAGGCGGCTCTGGGTGCGCTGGCCGACCGGTTCAGCGGGACGCTGCAGTTCGGGACGGCGGGGCTGCGGGGTCCGCTGCGCGCCGGGCCCAACGGCATGAACCGGGCGGTGGTGGGCCGCGCCGCCGCCGGGCTGGCCCGCTATCTCGACGACGTCGGTGCCGAAGGTCCGGTCGTCATCGGGTACGACGCCCGCCACGGCTCGCGAGAGTTCGCCCTAGACACCGCGCAGATCGTCGCCGGCACCGGACGCACCGCGCTGCTGATGCCCCGCGAGCTGCCCACGCCCGTGCTCGCGTACGCCGTGGGAGCGCTCGACGCGGCGGCTGGTGTCATGGTCACCGCCAGCCACAACCCGCCGCAGGACAACGGCTACAAGGTCTACCTCGGCGGCCCGCTGGGCCTGAACGCGCAGATCGTGCCCCCGGCGGACGCCGAGATCTCGGACCGCATCGCGGCCATCTCCTCGCTCGCCGACGTACCGCGCTCCGACGACTACCGGCAGGTGGACGAGGCGATCTACGACCAGTTCCTGCAGGCCGCGGCGGACGCCGTCGCCGCCGAATCGCCGCGGGAGGTCTCGGTCGTGTCGACCGCGCTGCACGGCGTCGGCGGCGAGACGCTGCAGGCGGCCTTCGAGCGCGCCGGGTTCCGGGCGCCCACGCCGGTCACGCACCAGCAGCGGCCCAATCCGGAGTTCCCCGGCCTGGCCTTCCCCAACCCCGAGGAGCCCGGCGTGATGGACGACGTCCTCGCGCTCGCCGTGTCACAGGGCGCGGACCTCGCCGTCGCGAACGACCCGGACGCCGACCGGTGCGCGGTCGCGGCGCCGATGCGCGAGGGGTGGCGGCCGCTGCGCGGGGACGAGCTCGGCGTCCTGCTGGCCGACCATCTGATGCGCCGCGGCGAGCGGGGCACGTACGCGACCACAATCGTGTCGTCGTCCATGCTGGGCGCGCTCTGCGAGCGGCGTGGCGTGCCGTACGCCGCCACGCTCACCGGCTTCAAGTGGATCGTGCGGGCGTTTGAGCAGACCGGCCAGCCGCTGCGCTTCGGCTACGAGGAGGCGATCGGGTACGCCGTCGACCCGGCGTCCGTCAACGACAAGGACGGCATCTCGGCCGCGCTCGTCGCCGCCGGGCTGGCCGCCACTCTGAAGGCCGAGGGATCGTCGATTCAGGCACGTCTCGACGAGCTGTACGCCGAGCTGGGCACCTACCTGACCGCGCAGATCTCGGTGCGGGTCGAGGACCTGTCGATCATCGCCGGCACCATGGCGCGGCTGCGCGCCGAGCCGCCGTCGCGGCTCCGCGACTGGCAGGTCGTGACCGACGACCTGCAGGAGCGCACCGACGCGATCATCATTCGCGGCGACGGGGTGCGGGTCGTCGTCCGCCCCTCCGGGACCGAGCCGAAGCTGAAGGCCTACCTGGAGGTGGTGCAGCCGCCGTCCGGTGATGTGGTGGCGGACGCCGACGCCGCTGCGGCCCGCATGCAGCAACTGCGGGCCGCCGTCCAGCAGCTCGTCACCTGAGCCGGCAGCACCCCCAACGGTCGTCGAGCGAGGGAGCGCCAGCGACCGACGCCGAGACGCCACCCCCAACGCCCGTCGAGCACCCCCAACGGTCGTCGAGCGAGGGAGCGCCAGCGACCGACGCCGAGACGCCGCAGGACGACAGTGTCCGCAACCGCCCCCAACGGTGGTCGAGCGAGGGAGCGCCAGCGACCGACGCCGAGACGCCACCCCCAACGCCCGTCGAGCACCCCCAACGGTCGTCGAGCGAGGGAGCGCCAGCGACCGACGCCGAGACGCCGCAGGACGAGAGTGTCCGCAGCCGCCCTAGTGGGCGACGCCGTAGAGGCGGTCGCCGGCATCCCCGAGACCCGGGACGATGTAGCCGACGTCGTTGAGCCGCTCGTCGACGGCGCCGGTCACGAGGGTGATCGACGGCGCGACGTCGTCCAGCACGGTCCGGAGGTTCTCGATGCCCTCGGGGGCTGCCAGCAGCGTGACGGCGGTGATGTCGTCGGCGCCGCGGTCGAGCAGGAAGCGGATCGCGTCGGCCATCGACCCGCCGGTGGCGAGCATCGGGTCGAGGACGTAGACCTGCCGCCCGGAGAGGTCGTCGGGCAGCCGGTTGGCGTACGTCGTCGGCATGAGCGTCTCCTCATCGCGCGCCATGCCGAGGAAGCCGACCTCCGCCGACGGCAGCAGCCGGACCATGCCTTCGAGCATCCCGAGCCCGGCGCGCAGGATCGGCACCACGAGGGGCTTGGGGTTGGACAGCTTGATGCCCGTCGTCGGGGCGACCGGCGTCTCGATGTCGAAGGGCTCGACGCGGACGTCGCGGGTGGCCTCGTAGGCCAGCAGCGTCATGAGCTCCTCGGCGAGCCGCCGGAAGGTCGGTGAGTCGGTCCGCACATCCCTCAGGTAGGTCAGCTTGTGGGCAATGAGCGGATGGTCCGGGCAGATGACTCGCATGTACGAAACCTATCGCGCCGTCCGATCACCCGGGCCGAGGCCGCGGCGAAAACTCGTGAGGACGATCCGGTCCCATAGTGTTACCGGATCGTCCTCACGAGTTCATAGGACCGGTGACCGACTCGCTAGAGTGGCACCGTGAGTTTCGACCTTCTGAGGGGTTATCGATGAGCGCCGCCGAGATCATCCCGATTGCCCTGGTTCTTGACGAGCGCACCGGATACACGCTGTGGGCACCTCCGTGGGAGGAGGACGGCGAGGTCTGGCAGGCCTTCCTGGGCAAGGAGGACAAGATCCTGCTGTTCACCTCCCCCGCCCAGCTCGCGCAGTTCATCCGGGACGAGGACGACCACGATCTCGCCGACCACCCCGAGTGGGAGGAGTGGGAGGACTCCGATCCGTTCGAGCTGGTCCCGGACGACGACCACGTCTTCGACCTCGACGGGGTGTACGAGCTGGTCGCCAGCCGTCCTGACCGGTGGTCGGTGAACGATCTCGGCCGCACCCTCGGCATCGTCGACTCGATCGCGCAGTGCTGCGACGAGGAGATCCTCGAGCCGGTCGCCGACACCCCCGAGCTCGGCCTGGTCGCCGACGGCCCGGGCGCGTTCACCGGGCGCGGCGGCGATCGCGCCTGGGACAAGATCGCGATCGCCATCTCTGGCCAGTGGGAGTCGGTGTGCGAGCGGGTCGGCGATTGGATCGACTGGCGCGAGCCGGTCACGTTGGACGACGAGCTCGCCGAGGCCCAGCGCGAGATCGATGCGACGACGGTCCCGGTCGACGATCCGGACGCGCTGATCGAGGCCGAGGAGGAGGCGCGCGACGAGGACGACGACGAGGGCGACTACCTCGGCGTGCGCGATGCGCGCGAGCAGGCGGATCTCGAGGACGAGGACCTCGTCTCCGACGACTCCGACGACGACGATGACCCCTCCGATGATGACGACTCCGACGACGACCGTGACGATGACACGGACGACGACGTCCAGGACGTCGACGCCGACGACCTCGCCTACCGGCCGCTGTCGGGCTCGTCGTCCGACGACGATGACGACGAGATCGACGCGGAGACGGCGTACGCCTTCTGGGAGGAGTCCGGGATCCTGCCGGTGCGGGTGAGGTTCCCGAAGGAGGACTTCGACAACGCCGAGGCGTACACGCTGCGCTGCTATCTCGAGGACAAGCCGGTGTTCCTGGGGTCGTCGCTCTCGCCGTGGATGTGCAGCTCGTCCGACGGGCTGCTCGACGTCATCGAGGACGAGGACCAGAACGACATCGAGAAGCCCGGCCACGATCTGCGGGACCTCGCCACCTGGCCGACCGTGGTGGGCGCCGTCCGCGACGAGGACATGCCGCTGGCGATCGCCAACGAGGACGACGTCGACCTCGAGGCGGCCGATGCGATGCTGCGCGGCGAGGTGGACTTCGATCCCGCGATCGTCGCGGCGGCTGCCGACCTACTGCTGGATCTCAGCGAGTACGGCGAACTGGACGGCAGCAGGGAGCTACTCGACGGCGACGGCGACCTCGCCGACGTGCTGTCGGCCGCGCGCGACGGCGAGGTCGTGCGGATCGACGACGACGAGTCCGACGCTCTCGACGAGTGGGAGAAGGTGCTGCGCGAGGTCGCCAGCATCATCGAGTGGACCGACTGACCCCGCCACGCCCGTAGCGACCACCCCGCGGGCGCCCAGGACGCCGCCAGCCACTACCGGGCTCTACGGGCGAATGATGTCACGCACCAGCGGCTGCTGCGTCACGTCGGTGCCGGGATCTGCGAGGCGGACGGCGCCGTCCAAGGCCTCTAGTGCCCGCTCGAACCGCGCCGGATCATCGGTATGCAAGGTAAGTAGCGGCTGGCCGCGTCGTACGGCGTCCCCCACGCCCGCGTGCCAGGTGACGCCGGCGACGGCGCTGACCGGGTCCTCCTTGCGGGCTCGTCCGGCCCCGAGTCGCCATGCCGCGACGCCGACCGACAGCGCGTCGAGCCCGGCGAGGACGCCGTCGCGCTCCGCCAGCACGTCGTGCCTCTCGCGCGCCACCGGCAACGCAGCGCTAGGGTCACCGCCCTGCGCGGCGATCATCTCGCTCCACTTGTCCATCGCCTTGCCGGAGGCGAGCACCTCGGCCGGATCGCGCGAGATCCCCACTGATGCGAGCATCTCGCGGGCGAGCACGAGGGTCAGCTCGACGACGTCCGCCGGTCCCCCGCCGGCCAGGACCTCGACCGACTCGGCCACCTCGAGCGCGTTGCCCGCCGAGCGGCCGAGCGGGTTCTCCATCGACGTGAGCACGGACGCGGTGCGGACGCCGTGCGCCGTACCGAGTGCGACCATCGTGCGGGCGAGCTGCTCGGCGTCGGCGTACTCGCGCATGAACGCCCCGGAGCCGAACTTGACGTCGAGGGTGAGCGCGTCGGCTCCCTCGGCGATCTTCTTGCTCATGATGGAGCTGGCGATCAGCGGGATGCAGTCGACTGTCCCGGTCACGTCACGCAGCGCGTAGAGCTTCTTGTCGGCGGGCGCGAGCGTGTCGCCCGCCGCGCAGACCACCGCGCCGACGTCCTCGAGCTGTTGCCGGTACTCCGCGGCGGTGAGCGACGCTTTCCAGCCAGGGATGGATTCCAGCTTGTCGAGCGTCCCGCCGGTATGTCCCAGGCCGCGGCCGGACAGCTGCGGCACGATCGCCCCGCACGCTGCCACGAGGGGCGCGAGCGGGAGGGTGACCTTGTCCCCCACCCCGCCGGTGGAGTGCTTGTCGGTGGTCGGCCGGTCGAACTCCAGCCGCATCCGCTCCCCCGAGCGGATCATCGCATCGGTCCACCGGGCGATCTCGTCGTCCGCCATGCCGCGGATGAAGATCGCCATCAGCAGCGCCGACATCTGCTCCTCGGCGACCTGCTCGCGCGTGTAGGCGTCGATCACCCAGTCGATCTGGCTGTCACTGAGCCGCCCGCCGTCGCGTTTGGCGCGGATGACGTCGACCATGTCGTGCTCTGCCATGCGTTGACCTCTCGTCTCACTGCGTCTCGGCGTCGTCTCCGCTAGCGCTCCGCCTCGCTCGACGACCGTGGTAAGGGTTCCGCCTCGCTCGACGACCGTGGTGGGGCCGCCTCGCTCGAGTGCTCTGGCATGCGTTGACCTCTCGTCTCACTGCGTCTCGGCGTCGTCTCCGCTAGCGCTCCGCCTCGCTCGACGACCGTGGTGGGGCCGCGTCGCTCGAGTGCTCTGGCATGCGTTGACCTCTCGTCTCACTGCGTCTCGGCGTCGTCTCCGCTAGCGCTCCGCCTCGCTCGACGAGCGTGGTGGGGCCGCCTCGCTCGACGAGCGTGGTGGGGCCGCGTCGCTCGGGGAGTGTGGATCCGTGATCTCGTTGATGTCGGTGGCATCGAAGGCGTCGGGGAGCACATCGCTCATCGGCCGGACGCCGCGCGAGGTCATCAGCGAGCACGACGGCCCGCCGTGCTCCCACAGCAGCTGCCGACACCGCCCGCACGGCATCAGCGCCTCGCCGCGCGCATCGACGCAGTACACCGCGACCAACCGGCCGCCACCGCTGGCGTGCAGCGCCGAGACCATCCCGCACTCGGCGCACAGGCCGACGCCGTACGACGCGTTCTCGACGTTGCAGCCGACGACGATCCGTCCGTCGTCAACCAGCCCGGCGACACCGACCGGGAACCGGGAGTAAGGCGCGTACGCCGTCCGCATCGCCGCCACCGCGGCAGTGTGCAGCGCAGACCAGTCGACGTCCGGCACCCCGACTACTCCCCTCGTCGGTAGGTCAGGCCGTCAGCCGCCGGCATTCGCAACCGCTGGGAGGCGAAGGTGAGCACCATCAGGGTGATGATGTTCGGGATCGCGCCCTTGAACGACTGCGGAATGCCGGTGTTCGACAGCCACATCCACGCGAACAGCAGATACCCGATCGCGTACGCCGGGAGGTTCGCCGACGATTGCGCATGGGCGAGAGTCCGCCGGAAGGCCTGCACCCCGTAGTACAGCAGCGCAATCAGCACCAGCATGACCACCACGATCAGGATGACCACGCCCACCTTGCCCAGGCTCGTGGACTGTGGGTTATCGGGGATGAACTGCGATTTCAGCAGCAGGGTCCGCGCCGAGAAGAACAGCGCCACCACGGCACCGGCGAGCAGCAGCCCGATGAACACCAGCGTCGATATCCGGGTGGACTTCTTGATCGCGTGATCGCCGCGTCCGGCGGCGAGCTTGCGCAGCTCGATCACCAGCAGGACGGCGAGCCCGATCGCGACGAGGACGACGATCGCGGTGGACGCCGAGAGGTCCGAGCGGGCGTTGACGGCGCTGGTGTAGCCGAACAGTAGCGAGCCCAGGAGGGTGCCGGACGCCGTCCAGTTGCCGAAGATCAGCGCGGCGAGGCCGATGTAGCCGCGTCCGCCGGTCTGGTTCTCCAGGTAGCCCTGCGAGGTCACGATCACCAGGAACGCACCGCCGAGCCCACCCATGGCGCCGGAGATGATCACCGCGAGGTACTTCTCGCGGTAGACGTTGACGCCGAGCGACTCCGCCGCCTTCGGGTTCTCACCGGCCGAGCGGACCCGCAGGCCCCACGGGGTCTTCCACAGCACCCACCAGGTGGCTGGGAACAGCGCCAGGCACAGGATGGTCAGCAGACTCAGGTTCGTGGTGAGGCCGCCGACGATGCCGGCGACGTCCGAGATCACCGGTGTTCCCTTGGCGTGCAAGGAGCCTAGCGCGTCGCTCCACGGCAACGTCACCTTGGTGATCTGGCCCGGAGGCGGCGACATCTTGCCGTTCTGCTCGGGAAAGAGGATCTCGGCGAGGAGTCCCGCGACGCCGAGCGCCAGCAGGTTGATCGCGACGCCGGAGACGATGTGGTCGACGCCGAAGGTGATGGTCGCGACCGCGTGGATCAGGCCGAACAGCGCACCGCCCGCGACGGCGGCGATCACGCCGGCCCACGGGCCGCCCTTCACGCCGATCCAGGCACCGAAGATGGTGCCGGCGATCAGCATGCCCTCCAGGCCGATGTTGACGATGCCGGCGCGCTCGGACCACAGGCCCGCGAGACCGGCCATCGCGATCGGGATGGTGAACACCAGGGCCGCGGAGACCGACCCCGCGCTGGTGAACTGGCTGGCACCGGTCGCCCACCGCACGAGACAGAAGGCGAGGAAGGCGCCGCCGATGATCACCCACCGCTGCTGCGCCGTCAGCTTCTTGCGCTTGGCCGGCTCGCCCGGTGCGGGCGTCGTGGTGTCGATGAGCGCTGCGCTGCCTGGAGTCGACTGCGTCATCACGTCACCTCCCCATCGCTCGTCGGGCCGTCGGTAGGTCGGCGCCGTTCATCCCCACCTGCTGTAGGTTCTGCCTCGCTATAGCGAGGCGTAACGTCCCGCAGGTCGTCGGGTGGTACGGGCGTCGACCCAGAGGCGCCGTCCGTGGCGTCCACGCGCGTCGAACCGGCGGCATCGCCGCTGCCTGAGGCTTCGCTGTCAGAACCCGCGCCCGCCGGGTGCGCGGGCGTGTTGGCCGCAACCGCCTTCGCCTCGGCGGCCTTGGTACGACGGGAGACGACGGTGTAGGCGACGACGACGGCCAGCAGGACGACGGCCTGCATGATCGCCGACAGCTTGTTCGAGATGCCGATGAGCTGGAACCCGCGGGTGGCGACGTCCAGGAACGCCCAGATGAACGAGGCGATGAACATGCCGACCGGGTTGTTGCGGCCCAGCAGAGCGACTGAGATCCCGGCCCAGCCGACACCGGTCACGAAGGTCTCATCGAAGCTGTGCTGGCGTCCGCCGAGCAGCTCGGGCAGGCCGGCGAGGCCCGCGAGCGCACCGGAGATCAGCATCGCGTACACAGTCATCCGCTTGGCGTTCACGCCGCTGGCGCGCGCGGCTTCGGCGTTCTGACCTGAGGCGCGCAGATCGAAGCCGAACCGGGTGCGCTTGAGCATGAACCCGTAGAGGACGCCGAGCGCGATCGCGACCAGCAGGAAGCCGTAGGTGTTCGAGCTCAGCGGCGGCGGCTCCAATCCGAAGGCGTTGAGGATCGGGTCGACGATCCCGTTGATGTTCGGGAACCAGGCCGACTCCGGCAGCGGCGGCGTCGCGGGACGGCGTCCGGCAGCGTCCGGGCTGAAACCCGCATCGCGCAGCAGGAAGCCGATCAGCGCCGCCGCGATCGCGTTGAGCATGATCGTCGAGATGACCTCGGAGACACCGCGGGTCACCTTCAGGAATCCTGCGATGCCCGCCCAGATCGCGCCGACGATCATCGCGGTGGCCATCATGACGAGGATGTGCAGCACCGCGGGGAGCTCGCCGACCGAGGCGCCGACGTACGCCGCGAACAGCGCCGCCAGGCGGTACTGTCCCTCGACGCCGATGTTGAACAGGTTCATCCGGAAGCCGACCGCGACCGCGAGCGCGGAGATGAAGTACATCCCCGCCTTGTTGATCATGTCGATCCAGTTGCGGCCGAGGTCCATCGTGTTGCCGATGCTGTCGAACACCTCGCCGATGCCGCGACCGGAGGCGAGGACGACGAGGATCACGACGACAAGCGCTACGAGGAAAGCCGCGATCGGCGCCGCGAGGGTGAGCCCGAACGAGCGCCACCGGGTGCCCTTCACCGAGGGCGCGGTGATCTCCTCGGCCACGAGCGGCGAGCCGTCGGACGGCGGCGGTGTCTGGGTGGGGGTCGCGGTGTTCTGGTCGCTCATCGCGCGTCCTCCTCGCTGGTCGTCGCCGTGGCCCCGGGGCCGCCGCCCACGACCGCTGCGGTAGCTGGATCCGGGGCGTCGGTGCGCGCAGCGGTGGTATCGGCCGAGCCGTCCGCGCCGGTCATCGCCGAGCCGAGATCCTCCGGGGTCACCTTCGCGGGGTCGAAGGAGCGCACCAGGCGGCCGCGCAGGATCACCTGGAGGCTGTCGGAGAGCCCGATCAGCTCGTCGAGGTCCGCAGAGATCAGCAGCATCGCCATACCCTCGGCGCGGGCGGCCCGCAGCTTGTCCCAGATGGCGGCCTGCGCGCCGACGTCCACGCCGCGGGTGGGATGGGCGGCGATGAGCAGCTTGGACTGGTGCGCCATCTCGCGGCCGATGATCAGCTTCTGCTGGTTGCCGCCGGAGAGCGATCCGGCCGTGACGTCGATGGACGGCGTCCGGACGTCTTCTTCACGCACGATCCGCTCGGTGTCGGCCTTGGCGCCCTTGGTGTCGATCAGCGGGCCGGAGATGTTCGGCTCCTGGGTCTGGTGCCCGAGGATCCGGTTCTCCCACAGCGGGGAGTCCAGCAGCAGCCCGTGGCGGTGCCGGTCGGCGGGGATGAAACCGATGCCGGACTCGCGGCGGCGGCGGGTCGACCACTCGGCGATGTCCTCGCCGTCGAGGGTGATCGTGCCGCCCTGCAGGATCTCCATGCCCATGATCGCCTCGACCAGCTCTTCCTGGCCGTTTCCTTCTACACCGGCGATCCCGAGGATCTCACCGGCGTGGATGCGCAGGTTGATGTGGTCGACGACTGCGCGGCCGCTGAAGTCGCGGACGACGAGGTCCTGCACGTCGAGGACGACGTGGTCGGTCTGCACGGTGTCGCCGCGGGTGGTCGGCTCGGGCAGCTCGTTGCCGACCATGAGCTCGGCGAGCTGCCGCGAGGTGGTCTGCTTGGGGTCGACCGCGGCGACGGTGGTGCCGCGGCGGATGACGGTGACGTCGTCCGCCACCGAGAGCACCTCGTCGAGCTTGTGCGAGATGAAGATGACGGTGTAGCCCTCGCTCTTGAGCTCGCGCAGGTTGTCGAACAGCTCGTCGACCTCCTGCGGCACGAGGACGGCGGTCGGCTCGTCGAGGATGATGATCTTCGCACCGCGGTAGAGGACCTTGATGATCTCCACGCGCTGCCGGTCGCCGACGCCGAGGTTCTCGACCAGCTCGTCGGGATCGACCTCGAGCCCGTAGTCCTCGCCGATCTTGCGGATGACGTCGCGGGCGCCGTCCCCGATGCCGTGCAGCTTCTCGGCGCCGAGGACGATGTTCTCGAGCACGGTGAAGTTGTCGGCGAGCATGAAGTGCTGGTGGACCATGCCGATGCCGGCCTTGATCGCGTCGGACGGCGTGTGGAACACGACCGGCTTGCCGTCGATCAGGATCTCGCCCTCGTCCGGACGCTGCATCCCGTACAGCGTCTTCATGAGGGTGGACTTGCCCGCGCCGTTCTCCCCGACGATCGCGTGCACGGAGCCGCGGCGGACCTTCAGGAAGATGTCCTTGTTGGCGATGACGCCGGGGAACCGCTTGGTGATGCCGACCAGCTCGACCGCGAGCTCGTCAGCGCTCTCGCTCGCTGCTGCGGGAGGCGCAGTTGTCATGGCTACCTCGAACCAGGTGGGTGCTAGAGGGAATTCTCAGGCGAGAAACATACCGCTCGCCCGGGGTGCCGCGCGGGTGGTCGCCGATCGCCAGCAGCGCCGGTGATCCCGCTAGTCACGTCTCAGAACGCGACCGTCGGGGTGTGAAAGGCATCGGCCTCCCACACCCCGACGGATGAAGCATTGCAGTTACGCAGTCGGGACGGTGATCTCGCCGCTGACGATCTTGTCCTTCATCTCGGTGACCTGAGACTCGACCGCAGACTTGACCTCGGCGTTGTTGATGACGAAGTCGACGCCCTCTTCCTTCAGGCCGACCGAGTTGGTGCCGGCCTCGAACGAGTCGTCATTGACGTTCTTGATGAAGTCGTAAACGACGGTGTCGATGCGCTTGAGCGCCGAGGCGATGATCGTCTCCTTGTAGGAGGGGTCAGCGCTCTCGTACTGGTCGGAGTCGGTGCCGATCGCCTGGCCGCCCTTCTCGGCCGCGGCCTCGAAGACGCCGTTGTTCGACAGGCCGGCGGCGGCGTAGATGACATCGGCGCCTGCGTCGTACTGACCCTCTGCGGTGACCTTGCCCTTGCCGGGATCGGTGTAGCCGGAGTAGTCGCCGGCCTCGGTGAGGTACTTGACGTCGATCTGGATATCGGGCTTGGCGGCCTGAGCTCCGGCGATGTAGCCCTTCTCGAAGTTGTTGATCAGGGTCTCGTTCACACCACCGACGAAGCCGATCTTGCCGGTCTTGGAGGTCAGCGCCGCGATGGCGCCCACGAGGTAGGCGCTCTCGTTGTCCTTGAAGACGTAGGAGGCGACGTTCTCGGCCTCGAGGACGTTGTCGATGAGAACGAACTTCACGTCCGGGTAGTCCGGAGCGACGGTCTCGAGGGCGTTCTTGTAGGAGAAGCCGACGGTGACGATGGCGGTCGCGCCGTTGTCAGCCAGCTGGCGCAGGCGCGCCTCCTTGTCGGCGTCCGTCTCGTCCGGCTTGCCCGAAAGCTCGGTGGCCTTCTCGAGGTCGAACTCCTTGACGGCCTTGTCCAGGCCTGCGGCGGCGGCGTCATTGAAGGACTTGTCACCGCGGCCGCCGGTGTCGAAGGCAACCGCGACGACCGGGGCGTCGCCCGAGCCGCCGTTGCCTCCGCCGCCGTTCTCCGAGCCGGACCCGCCGGAGTCACGGTCGCTGCTGCAGGCGGAGAGAACCAGGGTCGCCGCGAGGGCTACGGCTACCGCGCCCCGACGGAACAAACGTGGACGGCGCAAGACCGTCTCCTTTCGTGAATGTCCAGCCGGCAACGGGGTCGACGGGACGGTCATGATGGCTACCCAAGGGTAGCGCTCGGCTAACGGTCGTTAACCCGAGGTTGGGTACACCGACACCATTTCGTGCCCTGCACAACGATGGAGTCCGCGCTATCCGGTGGTGGCCGGGGCGGCTGGGCCGCGGTGTCCCGCTGCGGGGAGGTGGGTGGTGATGAGGTCGGCGGCGTCGCGGTAGAAGGCGTCGCGTTGTGTGGTGGGGATGTGTGCGGCGATGAGCTGGATGAGCTCGTCGATGTCTTCGCCGGGATCGAGCAGGTCCCGTATCAGCCCGGTCGGGTCGCCCGGCGGACTCCCGCCACCGCCTCGGCGTCGCGCTCGTTCTCGTTCGGCGCGGTCGCGTTGGGCTTGCCTCACACTGTCGGCGAGGTGGGTGATCTCGTTTTGGCAGGGGATCTTGATCCGGGCGTTGATCTGCGGTTTCTGCTCCGGGTCGAGCCACGCCGGTGGGGTCCAGACGGGGATGCCGTTGATGATGTCCACGGCCCAGCCGCGTTTGTCGAATTCGCGGTGGTGATACCCGCAGACGAGGGTGAGGTTGTCCAGGTCGGTGTGTCCGCCTGACCACCACGCGATCACGTGGTGGCGCTGGCACCAGTCGGGTGGGGCTTGGCATCCGGGGAAGCTGCACCCGCCATCGCGGGCGATCAGGGCGTGGGTCTGGGCCGGGGAGGCGGTGCGGCGGTCGCGGCCGTAGGCCACGATCCCGTGGATGTTGCTGATCCACACCGGGATCAGGGCCGCGTCCCGCGCCAGGCGCAGGATCTCGTTGATGGTGAGCTGCCCGCCGCCGGCGATGCGGCCGGCGGCCTGCTGCGCGGTCGTGCGGCCGGAGGGGTCGTCGCGTAGCTGCGCGATGGCTTCGATGAGCCGGTCGAGGTCGATGGTGATGTGCACCGTGGCAGCGGTCCCGCCGGACGCCGGCGCGCCGGCGAGCTCCAGGAGCCGTTGGCAGGCATCTTGTAGGCCGTCGTGGGTGCGCTGGGCGGCGGTGCGGTCATCCGGGCCGTTGGCGTCGGCGGGGTGGGGTGCGGCGAACGGCCCGATCGCGGCATCGAACAGGGCCTTGCCCTCGCGGGTCAGCGCGCCGGAGATCTTGTGGGTGCCGTCGCGGCCTTCGGGCCCGATCATCACCCCGCGCCGCGCCGTGGCGACCTCGTCGCTGGGCAGGGTGCCGTCGGGGTTGATGACCTCCTCGACCTTCTCCGCCGCGACCTCCAGCTCCTTATACGTCAACCCGGCGGCCTGGTGGACCAGCAGCCGCTCGGCCAGCTCGAGGTTGTGCGGGTCGAGGTCGGGGTTCTGCCCCACCCGCGTCATGGCCTTGCAGATCACATCCACCTGGCCGGTGCTCACCGAGCCACCCTGGCGGACCGCGTCGGCCAGCAGCGGGAGGCGCGGTGGGGTGGTGCCGCTGCTGAAGGCGTTCTGCGGCAACAACTGCTCGGCGCGTTTCGCGCGCGCGTTCGCCTCACCACTGGAGACATGCAGCACCTGACACAGCGCGAGGGGGATGCTGCTGGCGCACACGTGATCCTGCAACCGATCCTCCCTCGCGGCCTCGATCACGTACGAATCGACCATGATCAGCCGCGTGCGGTGCGCCTCCAACCGCTGCGCCATCGCGATCAGGCGGTCCGGACCCAACGCGCCCAGCTCGCCCTCTTCCCCGATCCCCAGCAACAGCTCATAGCCGCGCTGCAGATGCGCGAACGCCTCATCCAGATCGCGGTCCAGCTCCCGAGCAGACTCGCTCGCCAACCACAACCGCTCCGCATCAGCCGGCGAGGCGGCAGCAGCGATCGCCCAATCCGGCTCCGTCGCGGACGCTGGCGTGGCCGCTGCGTCGGCCACCGGCGGGGCGGCGTCCGCCGGAGAGTCGACGATCGCCGGGGAGGGTGCGGTGGGCAGTCCGTCGCTCGTGTGCTGGTCGTCCACTGCGCTCACCTCCCTACGTGGATAACGTTATCGTACATGTGTTCGAGGCACCACGCAAGCGAGAATCTGAAAATCTCGGAAAGGGCGCTGCGGGAGATGACCGTCCAGGTCACCGGGGCGATTCCATAGAACTGCGTTACGTGGTTGTGATCGCGGCGCAACGGGGATCGGCTGAGTCGGGTTGTAGGGTTCATGCCCATGACACGAGCGAACGACCCAGTTCCGGGCGATTCGAACGATCCGGCGCTCACTGGTTCGAGCAGTCCTGCCGCGGCCGGCTCGAGCACGGCCACCGCGGAGCCGCCTCTGGTGCAGATCGAGGGCGTCAACAAGTGGTACGGCGACCTGCACGTCCTGCAGGACATCAACCTCGACATCCGCAAGGGCGAGGTGGTCGTGGTCGTCGGTCCCTCGGGCTCGGGCAAGTCCACGCTCTGCCGCTGCATCAACCGCCTGGAGACCATCCAGGAAGGCACCATCCGGATCGACGGCGTCCCCCTCCCCGAGGAGGGCAAGCAACTGGCGAAGCTGCGCGCCGAGGTCGGCATGGTGTTCCAGTCGTTCAACCTGTTTGCGCACAAGTCGATCAAGGACAACGTGACGCTCGGCCCGCTCAAGGTGCTCGGCAAGTCCAAGAGCGAGGCGGACGACGACGCGATGCGGCTTCTAGACCGCGTCGGCATTGGCAATCAGGCCGACAAGATGCCCGCTCAGCTCTCCGGCGGACAGCAGCAGCGTGTGGCGATCGCCCGTGCGCTGGCCATGCACCCGAAGGTGATGCTGTTCGACGAGCCGACGTCCGCCCTCGACCCCGAGATGGTCAACGAGGTCCTGGACGTCATCACCGACCTGGCCCGCGAGGGCATGACGATGGTAGTGGTGACCCACGAGATGGGGTTTGCCCGGAAGGTCGGTGACCGAGTGATCTTCATGGCCGACGGGGCGATCGTCGAGGAGGCGACCCCCGACGAGTTCTTCACCAACCCGCAGTCCGATCGTGCCAAGGACTTCCTCGGCAAGATCCTCAACCACTAGCCCTCAGCCATTAGCCCTCAACCACTGATCCTCAACCACTGAAACCTCGGCGAGCGCCGTGTCCCGGTCGCACCGGCCGGGTGTCCTGGAGAAAGAGAAGGTAGAGCGTAGATGCGTATCAAGTTCGCCGCGGTAGCTGCGGCATCGGCCCTGGCCCTGACGCTCAGCGGCTGTGGCAATGCAGAGTCCGAAGGTGGCGCTGATCCGACCGTCGAGTCCGAGGTCAGTTTCGAGGACGGCACCACCATGGCCACCCTCAACGAGGCCGACGCGATCAAGATCGGCGTCAAGTACGACCAGCCCGGCCTCGGGTACGTCGACCCGGCGCAGGGTGACGAGCCGCAGGGCTTCGACATCGAGATGGGCAAGATCATCGCGGCGAAGCTCGGCATCGAGGCCGACAAGATCGAGTGGGTCGAGACGGTCTCGAAGAACCGCGAGCCGTTCCTGCAGAACGGCACGGTCGACATCGTCATTGCCTCCTACTCCATCACCGACGAGCGCAAGCAGGTCGTCGGCCAGGCCGGCCCGTACTACGTCACCGGTCAGCAGCTGCTGGTTCGCGAGGACGACGACTCGATCAACGGCCCCGATGACCTCAGCGGGAAGTCCGTGTGCTCGGTGACCGGCTCGACGTCCATCAAGACGGTGCAGGAGAAGTACGGCGCGAACCCGAGCCCGGCTGCGACCTACTCCGAGTGCGTGCAGGCGCTGCTGAACAAGACGGTAGACGCGGTGACCACCGACGGTCCGATCCTGCTCGGTTACGCCGCGCAGGACCCGGGCAAGATGAAGGTCGTCGGCGACCCGTTCTCCGAGGAGCGTTACGGCATCGGCTACAAGCACGGTGACACCGCGATGTGCGAGTTCATCACCGAGACGATCAACGAGTCTTTCGAGGACGGCTCGTGGGAGAAGGCCTTCGACGACACGTTGGGCAAGGCGGACGTCGACGCGCCTGAGGCTCCCGAGACCGACTCCTGCTCCTAGTTCCCTCGGTGTCCGCGGCGGTGGCCTGATCTGCGCCACCGCCGCGGCCCGTCCGGCCGGTACGCCGCCCGCGGGTGGCGCACGGCGGCCAGTTCTTCTCAGCTGAAGGGCACTACTCACCGTGAACGTTCTAGCTGCCAGCGGTCTCGGCGTCCTGACCGACAACGCCGGCTCGCTGCTCCGTGGATTCTGGGAGACGATCCAGCTCACCTTCTGGGCGGGGTTGTACGCCTTCGTGCTCGGGCTGATCCTGGCCGCCTGCCGAGTGTCCCCGGTCCCGGTGCTGCGTGCCGTCGGTACGTCGTACGTCAACATCTTCCGCAACACTCCCCTGGTGCTGCTGTTCATCCTGTTCGTGTTCGGCATTCCGCAGCTGGGCATCATCGACCCGACCTGGACGTTCGTGTACGCCGTCGGGGCGCTCGGCACCTACACCGCGGCGTTCGTGTGCGAGGCGATTCGCTCGGGCATCAACTCCGTGCATCCCGGGCAGGCCGAGGCGGCCCGCTCGATCGGGCTGACCTTCTCGCAGAACCTGCGCCTGGTGATCCTCCCCCAGGCGATGCGCGCGGTCATTCCGCCGCTCGCCAGCGTCTTCATCGCGCTGGTGAAGAACTCCGCGATCGCCGAGGCCTTCTTCATCACCGAGGCGGCGTTCGTGATGGACAGCCTCGTGCGTGACTACCCGCAGGCGCTGTACTGGATCTTCTTCGGCACCGCCCTCGGCTACATCGTGATCGTCTTCTTTATCTCCGGTATCGCGCGATTGCTCGAGAAGCGGCTGGAGGTGGCCCGATGAGCGCCAACGTATTGTTCGATGCGCCGGGGCCCCGGGCGCGCCGCAACCAGCGGATCGCCGGCGTCATCACCGTGCTCGTGCTCGCCGGGATCCTCGGCTTCATCGCCTACCGGTTCGCGCAGACCGGGCAGTTCGAGTCGAAGATGTGGAGCCCGTTCACCAACCCGAACGTGATCCGAGCGCTCACCAACGGCTTGATCAACACGATCCTCGCGGCGGTGTTTGCGATCATCTTCGCGTTGATCTTCGGTGCGGTGTTCGGGGCGATGCGCCTGTCATCCGTCGCCCCGCTGCGGTGGATCGGAACGATCGTGGTGGAGTTCTTCCGCGCCGTACCGCTCGTGCTGCTGATCCTGTTCGTGTTCCTGGGCTTCCGCCAGGAGTTGCAGGCGGCGTCCGACACGATCGGGCTGACGAACCTGATGGACAATGCCGGGCTGGGCCGCAGCCAGGGTGCGCTGTTCGCGCTCGTCATCGGCCTGACGCTCTACAACGGGTCGGTGCTGGCGGAGATCTTCCGGGCCGGCGTGAACTCGGTGCCGAAGGGCCAGCGGGAGGCGGCGTACGCGATCGGGCTGACGCAGGGTCAGACGCTGTGGATGATCCTCGCGCCGCAGGCGGTCCGCACCATGCTGCCGGCGATCGTGAGCCAGAGCGTGGTGGCGCTGAAGGACACCTCGCTGGGCTTCATCGTCGCCTTCGGCGAGATCGTCCGCACCGGACAGCTGATCGCCGCCGACCCGGCGCGACGCAACTACATCCAGATGGCGATCGTCATCGGCGCGGTGTTCATCATCATCAACTATGCGCTGTCGAAGCTCGCCCAGTACCTCAGCGCCCGCCAGCGCAAGGTCAAGAAGCTGACGCCGATCAAGGCCGATCCCCTTCTGCCCCCGGACACCGCCATCGAGATCGAGACCGAGCGCCAGCTCAAGGATTGACGAGGAACCCGATACGTGTCGGCCTTCGGGCGCGAGAACTGATCAGCACGCGCCATGAGGACGAAGTCAGAAAGAATGACTACGCCTCAGGTCCCGTCGCGCATTGGGGCTGCTCGTCGTCGTGCAGGGCATCGAGAATGGGCATGACCTTGGGGTAATCCGGCTCTTCGCATTTGAGGATGTAGAGCTCGCCCGCGCGTCGCTGGCTGGGTGACGGTCGAGGTCTTCCGAAGATGGGAGTTCTCACCGCCCATCCGAAAGACCTCGACGTGCCTGACGCTGCTACCTTCGCCTACCCGCCCTGAGGACCTTCACCCGGCTGGACGCGCTCGGCCTGGAGGTGACCGCCCAGCTGCTCAAGCCCGACCGGGCGGTGCTCGCCTGCCGGGTGGACGACCCGGACGACTGGTGCCGCCGCTGCGGCTGCCAAGGCGTAGCCAGGGACACCGGCGTCCGCCGGTTCGCGCACGCGCCGCTCGGATGGCACCCCACCACCCTGCTGGTCACGGTGTGCCGGTACCGGTGCGCGGAGTGCTCGCGTGTGTGGCGTCAGGACACCACTGCCGCGGCCGAGCTGCGGGCGAAGATCTCCCGGGGCGGGCTAGCATGGGCTCTGGTCGGCATCATGGTCCAGCACCTGCTGGCACCTGAGTGTGGCTTCGGGGCCGACCAATCAAGCGGCTGCAGGGTTGCCGCGCGGCGCTATATCTGGACGAAGTCGAGAATCGAAAGAAGATCTTGAACCACGAATTCTGGCTCTCCTCCGGCCGGGGCCGCGCAGTCGACGTGAAGCTGGCCTTTCTCTTGAAGGCGCACCGAGTGAGTTCCGGCCCTGCTTGCCGCTAAGAAGTCCTTATGAGGGTTGTCTGCGACGTATACGGCCCGGTCGGGCCGCACCTCAAGTTGCCGAAACACCTCGATCAGACCGATGGGCGAAGGCTTCCAGGCATCACGACCGCCGAGCGAGTCGGTGCAAACTACTTTAAGGCCGCGCTCACGTAACTGTAGCGCCGCTACCTTTGCCTCCTGCATGACGAGCGGCCCGTCCGTTACGACGCCTAAAGCGACGACGCCGGATAGTTGTTCCAGTAGTACCTGAGCAGATGCCTTCAACTCGACATTAGGTTTGTGAGAGCGATAGGTCTCGACGCATTGCGCTACAAGATCCTCACGTCCGAATGGGGCAAGGACTGCGTCAAACGCCCGGGCACGGTCCGGGGAGTCGAATATTGCTTCGAGCCTGCACACGAGTGTCCGCGCTGGCGTGTCGAGCAGTCCTTCAAGAGTCTTTGCGACAGCCTCGTAGCCACTGCTCACGTAGTCACGTTCTCGGATCAGCGTGTCATCAAGGTCCAGAATGACCGCGTCTACTTGCGGGCGGGATTGGATCATGGCCGATAAAACAGCGACTCATCGAAGCGCACCATGTGTAGGCCGACATCTAGGGGCTCAAGTGGTCGCGCTTCCTCGAAAAGGTAACTACGAACGAGCAACTCTGCGACAGGTATCCCGGCAGCAATCGCCAATGGGAGACCGCCACCCATGCGAGCGTTAATCTCGGTCACTCGAAACTGACCAACGTCGTCATACATGCCTTGGACGGTCACTGGCCCGGTGGGTTTGAGCGCATCCACTACCGCGCTTGTCATCTCACTGATCTGGGGATCGTCGACCAGAACTCCTCGAACCACTTCGCCTCCGCGCGTTGCTAGGCGTTGCCGTTGAGCGCTGGCCAGCACTTCACCCTGGCGACCAACCAGGACGTCGACCGTAACTTCGGGCCCTTTAAGCAACTCCTGCACGATTGGTTGTTCGATATAGCCGGTAAAGAATCGAAGCGCATCAGCATCACGAACCACGAACGCATCTACGCCGCCACTGCCCCTCCGGGGCTTCATGAAAAGTGGCAGGTCAGTCGGATCAGGCAAGTCATCTGAGCCGGGTATCCATGTACGGGGAGTCGGGATATCGTGCGATCGCAGCCAGGTGTACGTGAGCCACTTGTCCGACACCATCGGAGCCTCGTTTGAAGCCACCGAACGCAGCGGAATTCTACTGGTCGAACCACCTAGCACTGCTATGTCCGGATCGATGAGAGGGAATACTGCATCGACCTGCTCAGACTCGCATAGGTCCGCAATCGCTGATGAATACGACGGATCGTCAGACCGCGGCACGAGGCGAATCGCGTCGCCCAACAGCTGGGCCGCTGGCGAGAACACGTCGATCTCAGTACCTAAGATCCGCAGTCGGCCAGGGTGATCCTCGACGTAGTGCTGAAAGTGACGCAGTAGTTCCACTCGGCGCCCCACTGATGTGAAGAGAAACGTCAACGGAGGCGCCACCAGGTCTCCTTCGTGCGGCGGTCTACAGACGCTCATACTGTAGCGTTGCTGGGTGAGACTGCTATTCCTCACCCAGTGGTTTCTGAACTGGCCCAGGTTTTCCGCCGCTCCTATATGCGCTGCCGGTTGAGTGCCGCGCAGTGGGCCTGTTCGAACTCTACTGGGGTCATCATCCGAAGAGAGCCGTGCAGGCGCCTGTTGTCGTACCATTCGTCCCAGCCGGCGGTGAACCGCCCCGGCGAGTCAGAGCCTGCCCCACTTTTCCGGACACCGATTCTGGGGTGTGATTGCCTCGGGAAGGAGTCTTGGAGATGCCTGCTGCCAAGCCGCCGGAGTTCCGGCGTCGTGCTTTGGATCTGGTCGCTGCGGGTGAGCCCGTTGCGCGGGTCGCGAAGGATTTTGGGGTCAGCGAGTCGTGCCTGCGTCGGTGGATGGAGACCGACGCGATCGATTCGGGTCGGGCCGAGGGGCTGACGTCGGCCGAGAAGCGGGAACTGAGTTGCGACGCCGCAACCGGGTCCTGGAGACCGAGATCGAGATCCTCAAACGCGCGAGTGCGTACTTCGCCAGGGAGAACGTCCTCCCAAAATGATGTTCCGGTGTGTCCAGGAGTTGGCCGAGCAGGGGTTCCCGGTCTCGGTGACGTGCCGGGTGTTGAAGGTGAGTTGAGTCCCGCATAGTGGTGTAGCGCGGTCGCCGGGATCGTCGCCGGCGTGTACGGCAGACGTAGATGCGGCCACCGCGTGATCCTTCGAGTGAACCTCTCACAGCACCCTCGAACGGAGTCATCACGATGACCGCACCACACATTGTCGACCCTGCCGGCCTGCTGGGTGAGGCCCTGGCCGTAGCGAGTCCGGATCTGATGCGTTCGCTGCTGCAAACGATCATCAACGCGCTGCTGTCCGCGGATGCCGACGCGGTGGTCGGCGCCGAGTACGGCCGCCCTGATCCGGGTCGGACGACGCAGCGCAACGGCTACCGTCGCCGTCCGTTAGACACCCGGGTCGGCACGATCGACGTGGCGATCCCCAAGCTCAGGAAGGGCACCTACTTTCCTGAGTGGCTCCTGGAGCGCCGCAAGCGCTCGGAATCCGCGCTGATCACGGTGGTGGCCGACTGCTACCTCGCCGGCGTCTCGACTCGACGGATGGACAAGCTGGTCAAGACCCTCGGGATCGATTCGCTGTCGAAGTCACAGGTCTCCCGGATGGCCGCCGAATTGGATGCCACGGTCGAGGACTTCCGGCACCGCCCGCTGGGTGCGGCCGGGCCGTTCACGTTCCTCGCCGCCGACGCGTTGACGATGAAGGTCCGCGAGGGCGGCCGGGTGATCAACGCCGTGGTGCTGCTGGCGACCGGCGTCAACGGCGACGGGCACCGCGAGGTCCTCGGCCTGCGAGTGGCCACATCTGAAACCGGGGCAGCATGGAATGAGTTCTTCGCCGACCTGACCGCCCGCGGACTGAGCGGTGTCCGACTGGTGACCAGCGATGCGCATGCCGGTCTCGTGGAGGCGATCGCAGCAAACCTGCCCGGCGCGAGCTGGCAGCGGTGCCGCACCCACTACGCCGCCAACCTGATGTCGGTCACACCGAAGTCGATGTGGCCAGCGGTCAAGGCAATGCTGCACAGCGTCTACGACCAGCCCGACCGTTCCGCGGTGCACGCCCAGTTCGAGCGGCTCCTTGACTACGTAGACGGCAAGCTGCCCGAGGTCCACGACCACCTCGACACCGCGCGCGCCGACATCCTCGCGTTCACCGAGTTCCCCAAGGACGTGTGGACCCAGGTCTGGTCCAACAACCCCGCCGAGCGACTCAACCGCGAGATCCGCCGCCGCACCGACGCCGTCGGGATCTTTCCCACCCGCGAGGCCATCATCCGACTCGTCGGCGCCGTGCTGGCCGAGCAGACCGACGAATGGGCCGAAGGACGCCGCTACCTCGGACTCGACCTCCTGTCCCGCTGCCGCGTCAACATCGTCCCCGACAACGACACCGAGATCGGAGCTGATCAACTGCCCGCCCTCACCGCCTAACCCCAGAAGAAGGAACGCAGCACTACACCACTACTAGGGACTTGACCTCGGTCGCGGCCTCGATCACAAATGAGTCGATCATGATCAGGCGGGTGCGGTGCGCCTCCAAGCGCTGGGCCATCCGGATCAACCGATCCGGACCCAACGCGCCCAGTTCCCCGGCCTCGCCGATCTCCAGCAGCTTCTCGAAACCCCGCTGGACGTACGCGAACGCTTCATCGATGTTCGCGTCAAGCTCGCGAGCGGAGTTGCTGGCCAGCCACAGGCGCTCCGCGTCACCCGGCGACCCGGCTGCCGCAGTCGCCCAGTCGGCGTCCGCTGCGGAGACTCCAGAAGTCTCTGCCGCGGAGACTCCAGAGTCAGCTGCGGGCATCTCCGCTGCGCTCGGCGTCGCTCGTTCCTCGCGCGCCGCGCTCCGGTCGATGACCACCGACTGGTCGGCCTCCACCATCGGGTCGACGGGCATAGCGGGGGTGAGGAGATTGCCGGTGTGTTCGTTGTCCACAGTGCCACCTCCTCGCGTTCTAATTGATTCGTACATCTGTTCGAACAATACCGCAACGGGTCGGCCAAGTTTCCGAGAAAGGCGGCCGGTTTACGCAGCAGGTCAGGGCTTGCCTGGTCCAGCTGCTCGGTCAGGAAACGAGCAGGGTCGATACTGGGTCCAGCGGTCATCGGTGTGTCCTTCTTCGAGTCGGTTGTGAGAGATCACTCGAAGGATCCACCCGGTGGCCGGGACTACGTTGCAGACGCGCTCACCGAGCTACTCGTCGTACACCACTCTGCTGGACTCCACTTGGGCACAAGGTCGGCGCGGCCGGCGACAACGCCGCGAAGGAGAAGAGACTCGCGCCCATCGAGGCCGGTTAGCCCGAGGACTGAGAATCAGGTCGGGTGCCTGTTCCGCTTCCACAATCTTGCTGTTGAATTTCACGGCATCGCGCATGACGGGCCAAGGTGCAGCGACTCGTCCCCGTGGGCGGCCTGCACATCTGGGCAGGTCCGCCCGCTGGCATGGTTCAATGACGTGTGTGCAAAGAACCGTGAAGCGTTTAGGCGATGTAACAGTGGCAGGCACCGGCGTCGTTGTTCTGTCCCCACTCTTTCTGGCAATTGCAGTCGCAGTCAGGCTGACCACCGGATCTCCTGTTCTTTTCAGGCAGATGCGCCCGGGACTTCACGGTCGGCCGTTCCAGATCCTCAAGTTCCGAACGATGTGTGACGCCGCCGATGCCGACGGACAATTGCTGTCTGATGATGAGCGGCTCACCAAGTTTGGGGCATGGCTCCGATCCACCTCACTAGACGAGCTTCCGGAGTTGTTTAACGTGCTCCGAGGCGAGATGAGCCTAGTTGGCCCACGTCCACTCCTGATGCAGTACCTGCCCCTCTATTCGGAGTTCCAGGCAAGGAGACACGAAGTGCGGCCCGGTGTTACCGGATGGGCGCAGGTCAACGGCAGAAATGCTATCTCGTGGGATCAGAAGTTCGATCTCGACGTCTGGTATGTGGATAATTGGTCCCTTGCGCTAGACGTCAGAATCCTCGGCCGCACCGTTCTAAAGGTCCTGCAACGACAAGGAATAGCACAAGAGGGGTGCGCAACAGCGAAGTATTTCGAAGGGACCGCCAAGTGAAAGTGCTCTTTCTCGGCCGGAAAAGGCTGCAGCGAATGCGCTTCAGTGGTGCGTCGAGAGCGGCTTCGAAGTTGTTGGCGTGGTGACCGACAACCATATTGCTAACTCCTCCACGGCTAAGCGGGCGACAGAACTGGGGCTGCCACTGTTCACTCTGGAGGACGTCTATCATCGCATCACCACCGGGACGCTGGAATGCGACGTAGCGACCTCGTTCGTATACTGGCGGAAGATCAAACAGCCGCTGCTCGGTTACCCCAAGTATGGGATTATCAACTTTCACCCCGCTCCCCTACCGGAGTATAGAGGGACTGCAGGTTACAACTTGGCAATCCTTAACCGTCTGGACCGCTGGTCTGTTACCGCGCATTACGTCGATAAAGACATCGACACCGGCGGTATAATTGATGCGTTCGAGTTCAGTATCGATAGCGAGAGCGAGACAGCTGCAAGCCTTGAGGCCACAAGTCAGGCCTTCATGCTCGGCCTATACCGAAAGACCCTAAATCGGGTGGCAAAGGAGGGGAGTTTGCGCGCCATCGAGAACCTAGGAGGACGGTACGTATCTCGCGCCCAGACGGAAGAGATGAAACAATTTTCCGAAGGCGACGATATAGATCGGCAGATTCGAGCATTCTGGTTTCCTCCATATACGGGCGCATTCGTAGAAATCGCAGGCGTGAAGTATACGTTAATAAACGAGTTCATACTAAAGTCGCTGGTGCCGGGCGGCCAGACTTTCCAGTTACCGACAACCGGCACGCGGAGCATTCCGCCAGCAGCTCCGTGAACGCGAGGCACTTTTCAGGTACACACGCAATTAGCCGAGTGTGGCCTTGCCCCCGCCGTGCGTGGGAACATGGTAGCGTCATCAAGCAAGGGACTTGTGGCCGGTTGAGGCAACGCAGGATCTCGGCGGAATTAGAATGGCTTGCGCTCGCGAAAGGACATGATGGTGGCGAAAGCACCAATTGCCGTCGTCGGCGGACGCATGGCATCACGAACTAGCAGTTTGCTGGCTGCAGTTCGCCAGGTGGCGGTTGTTCTTGACTCACCTACCCGCGGCGTTCGCGTCTTCGGGTGGTGTGGCCATTCATCGCTATGAGCACCCGTAAAGTAGCCGTGATGAGAAAGGTCTTGACAGATCGGCCTGCTGACTACTCGTTGATTGAAGGTGGCAGCGCTCGCGAGTGCTGCAGAGTCGGTGTGGTCGCCCTCATGACGAGTTCGCAGGCATCGAAGGATGATCTCCGTTCAATTTCGATGTCTTTACTTAGCGATTGACCAATCGCTTAGAGCGGACTTCCTCTCCCTCTCGGATTCCTTATGCTGACAATTATCACGGCAACCTTCAACCGCAGATCCACATTGCCGCGGTTGTATGCCTCACTCTGTCGCCAGACGAGCAGAGACTTCGAGTGGGTCGTTATTGATGACGGTTCGACTGACGACACCACTGGTTTGCTTAGGGAGTGGCAGCGAGACGAGATAATCGACTTGCGTTACTTTCGGAAGCTCAACGAAGGCAAGCATGTCGCGGTGAATCTCGCCGTGTCTCAAGCGCTGGGCGACTTCTCGATGATTGTCGATTCCGATGACTGGCTCGCCACCAACGCAGTGGAGCTCGTAACCACGTGGGCCCAGGATACGATTGGTAGGCCAAATCTCGCAGGGGTGTCGGGGCTCAAGAATCTCGGAAACCCACCACGCCTTGAGCGTTTCCCCAGAGAGTTCGTTGAGTCCTCCCATCGCGACCGGCTGCAATATGGGCTACGTGGAGACTTGGCCGCCGAAGCTTACCGCACGAATATCCTTCGAGAGTTCCCGTTTCCTGTGTACTCGAATGAAAAGTTCATGCATGAGGCCGTGGTGTGGAACCGAATCGCCGACGCCGGATACGTGGTCCGCTGGTATCCGGTGGTCATCTACTACGCCGAATACCAGCCTGGGGGGCTAACACGCAGCGCCGAAGAGAACGCAATCAATTCGTTCGAGGGTTTCACAACCTACATGGTCGAAGCATCCCGAGGTCTTCACGGATGGCGTCGATTCCGGCTTATCGGCGCCTACGGGAAAATCGCTCGAGTGCATCGACTTCGAACGCGAGAAATCGCATCTCGGTTCAATTGTTCGCCGGTCACAGCATGGCTCGCGCGCTGGAGTAAAGTGGCGTTTGACCGCGTACGATCATTGCGCCGACAGAGTCCCGGAGAATGAGCCGCAGGACCGGTATCTGTCTGTGGCCTGAGCGCCATCTCAGTCAGGTGGGCACGAGGGGGGTTCATATCGAGCGTGATGCGCAAACTGGTCCGGGGCTGTCGCCGAGTGAATCGTATGGCTCGATCGCGGGTGAGCACCCTGTGGCTACAGGCGGCTTACACCGGACTCCGCTTTGAAGGAACAGTCCGCATCGGCGCGGGGTGCGACATCTATGTAGCGCCTGGTTCGACATGCGTCATTCGAGCCTGTGCGATAGGCGACGGCGTGACTATCGCAACTGCGCCGGGGGCCTCGCTCGTGATTGATGCTGACTTTGTTGGCTCTTCACAATCCAGGGTGTAGCGGTGGGGTGAGCGGGATCGGCGCGTCGGTGCGGGGGTAGGGGTCGAGTTCTTCCGAGGATGGAGGTTCCTACACGCACCATCCGGAAGACCTCGACATGCTCAACGCTACCTTCGCCGCGCCCTGCCTCACTACGTTCTGCCGCCTCGACGAGCTTGGCCTTGAGGCTGTCGGGCAGCGACTCGAGGCGGATCGGGCGGTGATTGAGTGTCGCGTCATGGAGGACGATCCGTGGTGTCGTGAGTGTGGTGCGGAGGGTGTACCGCGGGACACGGTGGTCCGCCGGCTCGCGCATGAGCCATTCGGGCACAGGCCCACGGTCCTGCAGGTTCGGGTGCGTCGCTACCGGTGCGCACACTGCCGGCGCACGTGGCGGCAGGACACCTCGGCGGCCGCACCGCCGCGGGCGAAGATCTCTCGTGGCGGGCTCGGCTGGGCGCTGACAGCGATCGTCGTGGATCACCTCACGGTGACCCGCGTGGCGGCCGGTCTCGGGGTGTCCTGGCATACCGCGAACAGCGCGATCATCGCTGAGGGTAGGCGGAGGCTGATCGACGACCCCGCCCGGTTCGACGGGGTCACCACGATCGGCGTCGACGAGCACGTGTGGCGACACACGCGGCTGGGTGACAAGTACGTCACGGTGATCATCGACCTCACCCCGGTCCGGGACAAGACGGGCCCGGCGCGGTTGCTGGACATGGTCGAAGGCCGTTTTCAAGCAGTGGCTGAACGGCTGCCCGAAGCAGTGGCGGGACGGGATCGAGGTGGTCGCGATGGACGGGTTCAGCGGGTTCAAGACCGCCGCTGCGGAAGAACTGCCCGACGCGGTCCCGGTGATGGACCCGTTCCATGTCGTCCGCCTGGCCGGCGACGCCCTGGACCGGTGCCGGCAGCGCGTCCATCAGGACACGCGCGGGCGTCGAGGACGCGCCGGCGACCCGCTGTATAAGGCACGTCGGACCCTGCACACCGGTGCCAGCCTGCTCACCGAGAAGCAGACCGCCCGTCTCAACGCTGTGTTCGCGGTCGACGAGCATGTCGAAGTCGAAGCGACCTGGGGCATCTACCAGCGAATCGTCGCGGGCTACCGCGAGCCCGACAAGAAGAAGGCGAAGCAGATGATGCGAACCGTGATCGAGGCGGTCAGTAGCGGCGTCCCAGCCGCGCTCGTCGAGATCCGCAAGCTCGGCCGCACCCTCAAGCAACGCGCCCTCGACGTCCTCGCGTTCTTCGACCGACCAGGCACCAGCAATGGACCGACAGAGGCCATCAACGGGCGGCTCGAGCACCTGCGCGGCTCGGCTCTGGGCTTCCGCAACCTCACGAACTACATCGCCAGGAGTCTGCTCGAAGCAGGAGGATTCAGACAACACCTACACCCTCGAATGCGATGAGCCGCTTTGTTGGCAAGGGCACCGTGATTGTCGCGCGAGACAGAATCGGAGTGGGAACCGGTAGCAAGATTGCGGAATATGTCACGATACGTGACGCGGACCACGATAGGTCAGTACCCCTCTCCCACTTGGCATTTCGGCAGAAGCCAGTGACCATTGGGCGCAAGGTCTGGGTAGCCGCACAGGCAATCGTTCTGTCGGGGGTAAGTATCGGCGACTGTGCCACCGTGGCCGCCGGCGCGGTAGTGACGCGCGACGTGTCTCCGGGAACCACAGTAGCTGGAGTCCCGGCGAAACCTATCTAAACCGACGATGTGTGCAACGCGCCCCCCCCGGCCCGCCGGCGCTCCTGCATTCGATCAGTTCGCGGTGCTTGCGTCAGAGCAAGGAACTGCCGCTAGGCGGTATCCACCGCGTCCAGTGACGACACCCGTCTCCCACCGGGTCGAGCCGCAGCGAATGCGTCCACGCCGCCGTCGGGTAGTCTTTCAAAGTGCGGCAAATTCGACTGATGCCATTGGCGATTCTCGGTCTTCTGTTGCTTGGTAGGGACCCGCTTCTTAGGTCGAGCTTGACGACGATGGCAGCGGTCGCGACAGCCGTCCTTGTGCTCGTCATGCTCTCAGTCGTTCGCTCCAGCCGCTTCGGCGTCTGGAGCATGGGATTCTGGTATCTGGTGATCCTGGCGCTATTCCATCTCGGATTAGCGATCCCGCTCGGCTTCGGATACTCGGGCGCGGGGGTGAATTCCGCATACGTGACGTCCTGGTTTGGTCGACACTCATTTCGAGTTGAGGCGACCTACCTAGCCACACTCGCCACGGCGGCGGTGGGAGCCGGGTACACCGCGCTCGCCTCCAGCCGCCGCGTGGAAACCTCTTCGAAACCTACCCGGTTTGGATCCGAGGGCCCTATCGGGGCAGCCCTGACTGTCGGCGGCACGGCACTTACTGTGGTGTATCTTGCTCTGACCAACACTGCAGCGTTGACGGGCATCAGCCGCATGAAGTTTGTGGAGACCGCATCGTCCGTTGGCGTGGAGACGATCGGTGCACTATCAGTGGCCTTGGGTGCTCTACTACTTGCGACCGCACAGGCGTCCCGAACTCGGACACTTGGAATGATCGCAGTTGTTGTCTTCGGGTCCTGGGCGTTGAGCACGGGCGCTCGCAGTCTCATCATGTACACCGCGGTGGCAATGCTACTGGTCGCGATCCGCTTGCGACCACTTCCGAAGCGCCGCGTTGCCCTAGGCGTGGGCGCATTCGGTCTAGTTTGTGTGTCGCTGGTCGGGTTCTATCGGGTCGACGGCCTCGCGCGTGCGCAGATTGGAGCGGATGCGCTAAACCCGTTAGCCGCTATCACGGAGATGGGCGGCTCAATCCGACCCCTCATCGAGAACCTGAATTACAACCACAGGCTTGACGAGGAACCCCTCTGGGGGATCACGTATGTCGCGACGATTATAAGGACTGGGGAGCGGTTGGCCGGGCTACCTCGCGCTGGTGCTCTGCAGGACCCCCGCGTGCCTGGAAGCGAGATCGTTCAGCGGGTTGACACGTATCAAATTGGCTACTCTGCAGTTGCCGAGGCCTATCGAAACTGGCGCACCCCGGGTGTGGTCCTCGTCTTCGGACTCTTCGGATTCATTCTTCGGCGGATCGATTCATCTGACCGCCAAGACACAGCGCGACTCCTGGCGTCGGGTGTGATCTTCTTGGCACTGATCCAACACGTGCGTCAGCCTTCGAACCAGGAATTGCCCATTCTATTAACCGGACTCCTACTTGCTCTCGGCCTCTCAATAATAGGCCCTGTATCACGTCGGAGACGGAATGAAGAGAACGCTGGTCTCCCTTCCACAGAGCGAGCTGTGTTCATTTCTGGACCGTCTACGCGGGCAGCCGGACCAGTAACCACTGACAACTATCTATCACCATCCGATTTGCCAACTCTTGGAAGTTGAGAGCTTGATGACAGGTGTCGCTCGGCGATTCGGATCCACTGCACTGATTTTTCTCTTGGGAACCGCTGCGTCGCGGCTTCTCGGGCTAGCCCTATTGCCGATCTATGTGCGAATGCTTAGTCCAGCCCAGTACGGCGAGTACGACCTTTGGATGACGCTCATAAACTTTGCCGCCCCAATTGCCTTCTTCCAGGTCTGGGACGGGATCTATCGTTATTATTTCGATTTGGCGAGCCCAACCGCACTAGTTACGAACGGCTTGATACTCATGGGGATCGGTGCTTCGATCTTTGTGACAATCTCGACGACTCTATTTGTCGCCTGGAATGCTCCTGCGCCACTAACGCTATTCCTTTACGGTTCGTCTCTATCCATTCAGTACTTTCTGGGATACTTGGCGCGGGCGGAGCTGCGAAACACCCTGTTCGTGCTCTCCGGAGTTGTCAACACCCTAGTGGGCGCCTGCGCCTCAGTGGCGTTACTCAACTGGACAGAGCTCGGGATCAGTGGAATCTTTATTGGAATGACAGTTGGCAACGCGGTTCAGATAGGAACCATCGCTATAGTTATGAGACCGCTCAGAATGCTTGAGTGGTCTGCACGCGATCAAGCACTTCAGCGTAGACTTCTTAGGTTTTCCTTGCCCCTGTGCCTAGCTTCAACAGCATATTGGCTCCTCACGGGCTTTACTAGGTTTGCGTTGGTCAAGTTCGATGACCAAACGGCTAATGGTCTGTTCGCCGTTGCTGACCGATTTGGATTCGCCGTCACTCTCACATCGACGGTTATCGTCTACGCATGGCAGGAACTGGTCTACTCGGAGCACGGCGAGCCTGATTCAAGAAGGCGGCGAGCTTCCTTCCTACAGTGGCTGGTGGCGGGAGTTCTGCTCGTAGGAGCCGCGTCCACGGTCATCGTGGCTCTTCTCTTTGACTGGGTCATCTCCCCGAACTTTTCTCGCGCCTACGCCCTCGTCCCAATGACCCTCTTAGCGGCGGTTATGAATACCATCTCCAATCTCATTGGTGTCGTCCTGATGTCCGATCTCCGAACCGCGACTCTCCTTGTAAGTACGACGGTCGGGGCAGTCGTGAACGTGGTGCTATGCCTCGTTCTGATCCCCCGGTGGGGCGCCGCCGGGGGCGCGGTCGCGTTACTTATCGGCTTGACAACTATGACGTTCCTTCGAGTCCTTGAGGGCCGTCGGCAGGAGGTGCTAGCGTCGCTGGGTTGGCCGGCAGGCTGCGCCGCGGTGGGACTCGTGTGCAGCATTGCCGCCTATCTGTCGCGTATGCCCTCCGCTCAGTTTGCAATGGCTGCGCTGATCTTAGTGTCGAGCTGCTTCGTCGCGACGCATGTGCATCGCGCCATGCGACCACCCGCACCCGGCGCGTGATCTGCGGGAGGGCCTGACCGCTCTAGCGGAGCAACCTCATCCAAAGTGGCCAGTCGAATCAATCGTGTACAAGCGCGTGAACGACTGAGCGAACTGATCCATGGAGAATGGCGAGGCTTGGAAAGTACGCAATGCTACTTCAAGAGGTGGGCGGGCCGACAAAGCCTTCTCTAGGGCATCGGCCCATTCCTGATCGTCGGCGGCCAACGAAACGCAGTGGACCCACGGAAACCAACTCGCGATCCAGCGCGAACCTGCGATGTCTGAACTAACCACCGGAAGACCAATTGCCGCAGCCTCAATTACAACGGAGGGAAGGCCTTCCCGCACAGACGTTAAGAGAAGCGCCGATGCCCCCGCCAATTCATCCCCGATGTCAGACGTCGGGCCACTGAAGGCAACGTATCCTTTGACATCCAAATGAGTCGCTCTTTCTAGGACGGCGCAATCGATTTGGATGTCTCTCGGCCCCACGATACGCAGCGTCGCAGGGCCGTGCCTATCTCTATAGGCCGCGAGAACCGCGGGCATCCGTGAGAGATTCTTTTCCGACGACGCCCGGCCTAGTGAAAGGAAGATTCTTGCCGACACTTCCGGAAGCGGTTCGTAACGACTACGGGATGGCACGAATCCGTTCGGTATCACTAGTGCCCTGTTGTCCTGGGACAGATGCTTTGAGTAGCCCTCGCTCAGCGCCGACGGAGAAACACCGACAATGTTTGTCGCGTTCCAATAGATGAGTTGCCTCATAACCGCGCGATAGAGCCTTCGCCGTATCGATGATGGTCTCCCATCGCCGTCGCTGTGAAAGTGCGCGATTCGGACACGAACTCCAGCGAGACGAGCTACCGAGAGGATCAGCCCCGAGAATGTCGCGACATGGGATTGGATTGCGTGCGGTCTCGTAGCCCGGAGGTGAAGAAAGAGCTTCAAGGGAAACAGCGGCCCTGCTCGCAGTGGCGACACTGTGGCGCCAATTGCGCGAAATGAGTCGGCGAGGCTCCCTTCCTTTCCAGATAGGGTCACAAAGTCAGCCTCGAGCCCTTTGGCTGCTAGGCAGCCAACCAAGTCGCGCATTCGCAATTCTGTGCCACCAGTCTCGAGTATGCCAAGAACGTGCGTGATTCGAATGGGTCGATTCACTTGACTACCTCTGCGGCGAAAGCCTTCTCTTCGGACCTGGCAGACTGAAGCAAGTCATGTGCGACCCCCCAATTTCGGGCGCCTTCTCTTCGTCGGAAGTCCAGGTCCGCGACGAATACGCTCAGGACAGCCACTAGCTCGGGCGTATTTCTCGGCCGTGCTATCGCGTGACTCGGAAGTACCTCCGGCACACCACCAACCGACGTAGCGACACACGGAAGACCGACCGACATCGCTTCTATCAGTGCTCTCGGCATTCCCTCTGCCCACGATGCAAGTACAAAAAGATCTGCATCGAGGTACGCGTCCGTAAGCTCCGTCTCATCCAGTTGCCCGAGCGCGACCACTTCGATTCCTGCGCCGCTGGTCTCAAGGAGATCGTCGGCCAGTCGACCTGAGCCAGCTACACGCAATTCGATCTCGACTCCCGTCACTTCTGACGTCGCCTCGAGGGCGACTATTAGATCCGCAACACCCTTGTAGGGGCGATCTAGGCTTCCTACCGTCAGAACCTTTAAGCGCCGCCCGGCCGTCGGCGTCAGAACAGCCCGGCCCCGGCGAGATATGCCGTCCGTGATTGCGAACTGTCGGACATAGTCTGGCGAGGGATACCGAGTCTGCAGGTAGGAGCTGGTTACATATCTCACGACAGACGCGCGTTTCAGCGCCCAGGTCATAGCTGCCGTCACCACGGTTCGAATAGCTTTACCTCTTAGCCCGGGGATTACGTCTTCGGCCAGCGCAGCCATCGGATCGCCGACGACCACGCACACCAATCGGCGTCGAAGGAGCACGGCCACAGGCGCAAGAAGCGAACCGAAGAAGCTTGGTTCGTAGATAATTACCGCCTTCGCCAGGCTGAGCGCCCCCAAGGCTCGGGCCAGCGATCCTAGACCTCGCACCGCAACAAAGTCTTTCGCCCCGTCGACAACGGGCTGGCCACCCGACTCGTCCGTGCACCCACGTAACACCAGAGTCAGATGAGACACATCAGCCACACAATCCAGGGCCGATGCGCGCTGTCGCCCGAGGACTCGCCCCTCCGCCACCCACCCACGTGCCTCCAAAATCGCTACGACGCGGATGCCGTCGGTCTCGTCGGCAGATCTGCCTGGGCGGCGCATCCTCGTCGCCGAGGCTATGCGCCTTCGCGCAGCTCTAAGAACTCTCGCCACTTCGTCCAAACCCTCTCGCGCACGAATCTGTCGATTATCATCTGCCTTCCGGCCCGACCGGCGGCTCGATCCTGATCAATGTCGCGCTCAAGCCACGCAGACACCCGGGCTGCAAATTCTTGATCGTTACCCTGCGGTACAGTCCATCCGGTGACTCCATCGATCACCGCGTCGACGGTTCCAGTCGCCGCAGACGCAATCACCGGTAGGCCACAGGCGGCAGCCTCAAGCACCACCGTCGGCAGACCTTCCCGCCGCGTCGGGAGGATCAACAGGTCACTTGCACGGAAAACGTCGGCGACGTCGTCACGCCGACCCAAGTAGGCGACGCTCGGCGTCGACAAAAGCACCTGAATCTGTACAATGTCCGCTCGATCGTAGGGCTCTAACGCTCCAGCGACGGCGAGGGTTGCCGACTTCGTGAGGGCTAATCGCTTAGCCACAGCAACTAATGCCCGCAGACCCTTGTCGCGGTTTAGGCGCCCAACAAACAGGACGACGGGCAGGTGATGCGGTATGCCTAACTTTGCGCGAGCCTCTCGCTTTTCGCTCGCCTCGGCCGGACGGAAAGCCTCAACGTCTACTCCGTTCGCCGACCCATAGCCGAGGACCTGAACCTTGGCGGCAGGCGCAAGGCGATCTGCGATCACACGGTTACGAACGCTGGGGCTCACGGCGACGACATCGGTGGAAAGAAGGCAAACAAGGCGCTCGATTAGGATCAGCAACTGACGGCCAGCGCCGGAAAGCCCCTCATATCGTAGACCATGAAGCAGATAGACCCGTCGAGGAACCCCCGACACGCGACATGCTATCGACCCGAGTAGGCCCATTTTCGGCGTCCCCATTACAGACACATCGGGGCGGACCCGCCGTACTACGGCGATCACGCGAAGGAGCGCACGGAAATCTGCTAAGAATGACGGAGACCTCTCGATCGGGATGTGGTGGACGACGGCCGAGTTCTGTCGTGCCATCTCCCTGAGTTGAGCATCCGCGCTGCTCGCCAGGTGAGTCGCGAGACCATTAGCGGAGAGGAACGCGAGTTGCCCGTCGAGGAACGCGAGAGCAGTCTCCGGTGCTGTAACACCAAACAGAACCGTCCGCCGCTTCTCCGCAACGCCGTTCTCGTCGACACTCCTCGCGGAACGCGACAACTTCGCCACGCGCTTCATCGTGCGGTAACCTCCTTCACGAATCCCATCGCAGTCACGAAAAAGGTTGGCCCCGCTACAGACAACCTCAAGCACTTGGTCCAGACCGCCACCCCATCTGCAAATAGGTCGCCAATCCCACACGCGGCTATTCCCCGCCGCGGCCAGGCATTAGTTCGGACGCGTTCGTGTATCGCCGAGAATCTACCGAACTTGCGCACCCGGCTGACACGCCGGTGGACACCGAATGAGAACATGGCGTTCGAACCGCTTGGTGGACGCGGGGCAGTACCCCTGCGAAGCGGACGACAGTTTACGACGGCCGAAGCACTTCGAGTGGGGGTAACTGCCAGTCTCATCGCTTCAGCAACTCCATAACGGCATCGTCGATGCGATTGAGCTCCGTTGGGGTAAGGGCCGATCCGCTTGGCATTGTGATCCCAGTCCGGAACAGCCGTTCTGCGCTCCCATCAGTGAATGAGCGTCGGCCGCGGAACACCGGCTGGAGATGCATAGGTTTCCACAGCGGGCGCGTCTCAAGTCCGGCGGCGGCGAATGAGCTCACGATCTCGTCGGCGTCCCACCTCTCCACGCTCTCATCCACCAGTATCGCGGTTAGCCAGCAGTTGTCAGAGAGATCGCCGTCACGCTGAAAGATCTCGATACCGGGAGCCTGTGCGAAGAGTTCGGCGTAGTGCTCTCGGTGCGCCCGTCGTGTCGCCATCATCGATTCGAGTCGGCTGAGCTGCGCCCGTCCGAGAGCGGCGAGCAAATTGCTCATTCGGTAGTTGAAGCCGATCTCCGAGTGCTCGTAATGGCGCGCTGGTTGGCGTGCTTGCGTACTCAGGTACCGAACTCGTTCCGCTAGCACCTCGTCATCAGTTACAAGGGCGCCACCGCCACTCGTCGTGATGATCTTGTTGCCATTGAACGAGAGCACCGCGCTCTGCCCGAATGAGCCGGCTGGTTTGCCGCGATGATTGGCGCCCAAGGACTCTGCCGCGTCGGATACGAGCGGAATCCGGTAGTGCGCTGCCAGCGGCTCGAGGCGTGAATAGTCAGCGCATCGCCCAAGCAGATCGACCGGAACCACCGCAGCGATGTCTTCTCCTTCGGCCCGTAGCGTCTCGATGGCAACCTGCAGTAGTTCAGGCGAGAGATTTCCCGTCTCGGGCTCGCAGTCTACGAACACGACCTGGGCGCCTGTGTAATGCGCCGCGTTCGCTGTGGCCACGAACGTCATCGTCGGCACGATCACAATGCGGCCAGGTCGCGCACCTGCCTCGAGCAGTGCCAAGTGGAGGGCTGCGGTTCCTGAACTCAGCGCCACTGCGTGTCCTCGTCCGCACCTCGCAGCGAGTTCTCTCTCGAACGCGTCGACCTCAGGTCCGAGTGGGGCAATCCAGCCGCCATCGACTGCCCGGAGTAGAGCCGCACGTTCGTCATCGCCTACGTCCGGCGACGAAAGGTAAATGCGTTCAGCCTCAGACACGCGCCGACTCACCTCTGTCACGAGTCATCTGTTCGCAGACACTCTGGAGGGACAGCGACAAATCGTTGGGCCGTTCAGCCAGTATCCAGCTGGCCACCTGAGGATCTACGAACGGGACTTCGACGTGCGAGATCAAGGGGTGTCTATCCCGGCGTACTGTCTCCTGGAGGCCGACCAAGTCTTCGTGTAGCTTCTCGCCACCGCGTAGTCCCGTGTACTTGATCTCGATCGGCTCACCGGACAGCGCTATCAACTGCCTCGCGACGTAGTCGATTCTGATCGGATCACCCATGTCGAGCACGAGGGCCTCGCCTTCTGAGCCTACGGCTGCGGCCTGGATAACGAGTTGAACCGCCTCAGGGATGGTCATGAAGTAGCGCGTCACGTCGGGGTGAGTGACGGTGACCGGCCCACCCTCGGCGATCTGTCGCGCGAAAGTCTCCAACACCGAACCTCGGCTGCCCAGCACATTGCCGAACCGCACGCTGATGTAGGTGCCGTCGGCTACGCCCGCCATGTGGGCTGTGAGTCCTTCGGCGATCCTCTTCGTATACCCGAGAACGCTTTCCGGGTTGGCCGCCTTGTCGGTCGAGATGTTGACGAACCGCTCCACGCCTACCCGGTTGGCTGCGTTGAGTACGTTGAGCGTACCCAGGATGTTGGTCTTCACGCCCTCGGCCGGATACTGCTCGAGCATCGGGAGGTGCTTGAGCGCGGCAGCGTGAAAGACGACCTCGGGACGCCGATCATCGAAGATCGCATCAAGAACGTCCGCTTCGCGGATGTCGCACAGCAGCATGTCTGGCGAATCGAGCATGCCGTGCCCATAGATGCTCAGCTGCACCGAATGCAGCGCAGACTCGTCGCGGTCGAGCATCAGCAACTGCGCCGGGCTGAAGGCACTGATCTGTCGGCACAACTCGGACCCGATCGACCCGCCCGCGCCCGTTACCAGGACACGCTTTCCGTCGATATAGTCCGCGATCGAGCGAAGGTCGGTATCGATCTGCTTCCGGCCAAGGACGTCGTCCACGTTGATGTCTCGCAGATCCCGAATGCCGACCTGGCCGCGGAAGAGCTCGTTGACCGACGGCAACACCTTCACGTCCAGACCAGCCGGTTGGGCGATGGCCGAGACCCGCTGGAAGAGCTCGCGGTCCGCCGAGGGGACGGCGACGATGACCATCCGCGCATCCACCTCATCAGCCACCTCGACGAGATCGTCGATTCGGCCTTTTACGGGAACTCCGCTGATCTTGAGATGTCGTTTCGCTTTGTCGTCGTCCAGCAGCGCGACCGGTAGCCACGGGCTGGTCGGCGTCCGCAGCATCGAGCCGATGACCTGTCGGCCGGCGTTGCCCGCGCCGATCACGACCACTCGAGTGTCACGTTGTGAGGCCGCACGGAGGTCGTCGGTGAACGTCATCGCCCGGTAGGTGGATCGCCCCAGGATCATGAGCACGAGCGCGAGCAGCGTCGTGAGGATCGGAACGCTCCGCGGGATCAGCTGCCAGAAGAAGTTGGCGAAGAAGACGACGGCACCGCTGATGAGAGCCACACCGCTGAGCAGAACGGTCTCGTCGACGGTGGCAAGTGTCGCGCGGCCCTGATGGAGTCGCACGAACCTGCCGACCAACAAGTAGATCGCGATCAGCAGGAGCGCGATGAAACCAACCCGGCGCCAGGAGATCGCCTCCGGGTTAAGCTCGAGGCGGACGAGCGCAGCGATCCCCGAGGCAGCCAGCCACATGACCGCGTCGAACACGACGAGCGTGACGACACGGTTGCGGCGTAGGATCGTGCTGATATTTCCAGGCACCATAGGCCGAAGCTTCTTTCGTGGAGCAAGGGCAAGGGGCAACTCCGGCCAGACTGTGCCCGGCCAGATACCACTTCTTCACGCAAACACGTATCTTACGTAGATGAGGACTCCTTAGCGAGTCATTGAACATCGAACTAGGTCACAGAACAACTACGACGACCGTGTATCGCTCCGGCGTCCGACCTGGAATACTCTTCACATTGTCTTGACCTCGAATGCCCGAAGGCGGTCTGGTGGAACTTCGCGACTATCTGCGGATCATTCGGCAGCAGTGGCTTCTGATCGTCTCCTGCGTCCTCATCGCGATCGCGGCGGCGGCCCTGGTGACCTTGCGGGCCACCCCGCAGTACCAGTCCACGGCCTCGCTCTTTGTCTCGACGCCCCAGTCTGATGGCGGTTCGGCGTCGTACCAAGGCGGGCTCTTCTCGCAGCAGCGCGTGTCGTCGTACGCGGACCTCATCAAGGGCAAGCAGATCGCCCAGCGAGTCGTGGACAAGCTTGACCTCGATGAGTCGGCGTCCTCCCTCGCGAGTCGGGTGAGCGCCACCGTCGTCCCCGAGACTGTGATCCTCAACGTCACCGTGCAGGACTCCGATCCGCAGCAGGCGCAGAAGCTCGCCGAGGCAATCGCGCAGGAGTTCACCGTCTTCGTCAGCGAGCTCGAGACGACGCCGGGTGCGGAGAACGCCCCGATCAAGGCGACCATCGTCGACCCGCCCACCGTGCCCACCACCGCGGTCAGCCCTCAGCCGCTGCGCAACTTCGGACTCGCCGCGATCCTCGGCCTTCTCGTCGGCATCGGCCTCGCCATACTACGAGAGATGCTCGACAACACGGTCAAGAACACCGACGCGCTCCGCGAGGCGTCCGGCGCGGCCAACCTGGGCAGCGTCTTCTACGACCCCAAGGCCGCGACGCGGCCACTGGTCACCCAGCTCGACTCGCACGCGCCGCGTGCCGAGGCCTTCCGCGTGCTGCGGACCAACCTGCAGTTCATCGACGTCGACAGCGCCAGCAAGGTCTTCATCATGACCTCGCCGCTGCCCGGCGACGGCAAGTCGACCACCGCGGTGAACCTCGCCATCACCCTCGCCCAGGCCGGTCAGCGCACGGTGCTCATCGAGGGTGATCTGCGACGTCCCAAGACCTCCGAGTACCTGGGTCTCGAGAGCAAGGTCGGTCTGACGACCGTCCTCATCGGAAAGGTTGACCTCGACGACGCGATCCAGCCCTGGGGTGAG
This sequence comes from Blastococcus sp. Marseille-P5729, assembly GCF_900292035.1. Classification (NCBI taxonomy): domain Bacteria; kingdom Bacillati; phylum Actinomycetota; class Actinomycetes; order Geodermatophilales; family Geodermatophilaceae; genus Blastococcus; species Blastococcus sp. Marseille-P5729. Next base: position 383,375 of record NZ_OMPO01000002.1, read on the forward strand.
GACGGACTGCACGTCATCTCCTCCGGCGCGATCCCGCCCAACCCCGCTGAGCTCCTGCAGTCGCGGCAGATGGGGACCGTCCTCGAGCGGCTGCGCCGTCACTACGACGTCGTCCTCATCGACGCTCCCCCGCTGCTGCCGGTCGCCGATGCCGCGGTTCTCTCGCGCCAGGCCGACGGCGCGATTCTCGTCGTCCGCCACGGCAAGACCACCCGTGACCAGGTCTCCGCTGCCGTCGAACGGCTGCATTCCGTCGACGCCGAGCTGCTCGGCACCGTTTTCAACCGCACCCCCAGCAAGGGACGCGGCGGCTACGGGTACGGGTACGGGTACGGATACGGATACGGGTATGCACCCAGCGACGACGCCGAGGTCATCGACGACGCCGCGTTCACCCGCTCAAAGCGTCGCGCCAGTTCTGCCGACGAGGAGAAGCCGCGCGCAGCCGAGCCGGCGCCGGAGATGCTTGAGCCTGCGCACGACGCCGTCGTGGGGCATCCTCGGATGCCCAACCGCGAGGATCTCGCGCTGGAGGACGAGTACCCCACCGACGAGCAGCCCGCCGTCGACGTCCCTCCCGTCGAGCAGCCGGCCCACGCCGGTCGCTCCACCCAGTTCGAGCGGGCTATCGCCCGCTCGGGGCTGTCCGACACCCGCCCAGAGCGGGCCGAGGCCTCCGCCTCCGCCCGGTCGGGCGCGAACTCTCAGCCTCCGGCGCGCAGGCGCCGTTCGGTCGGCGACTTCCTGGCGAAGGAGTCCGGCGAGTAGCTGCCGGCTCGCGGCGTCTCGGCGTCGCTCGTGCCTCGCTCGCTCGACGACCGTTAATGGCCTGGTTGCGGACGTTGTTGGCCTGCGGCGTCTCGGCGTCGCTCGTGCCTCGCTCGCTCGACGACCGTGGGGTTTCGCCCGACGACCGTGGGGTTCTCGTTCGACGGGCGTGGGGTTAGGGGTAGGTGCAGCGGGAGAGGGCGTCGGCAAGGACCTTCATGCATTCGTGGATCTCGGCCATCGCGACCTGGTGCTGCTCGGTGGTGCCGCCGTAGGGGTCGACCACGTCGAAGTCGGTAATCTCGGCGCCGCCGCGGTGCCTGTAGGCTGCAGCCACCAGTTCCCTGGCCGACTCGTACTCCTTCGAGTCGAGCGAGACCAGGTGCGCGAACTCCTTCATCGTGAACGTGCGCCGCAGCCCGCGCGGGAACCGCTCCACCAGCTCGCTGCGGTGCTCCTTGGTCGCCGTCAGGATCAGGCTCCCGTCACTGACGATGCGGTCGTTCAATGGCCGCGACGAGAAATCCTCGGACAGCCCACCGAGACCCTCTAGGGCTGCGGCCGCGTCGGGGTCCATCGGGGAGGCATCCCAGCCGCGGACACCGGCAGACCGGATCCTGATGCGCAGCGCGTCGGACAGGTCGCGCTGGGAGAGCTCAAGCGCCAGCAGACGCTCCGCGCCGGGTGACCGGCAGATGTTCGCGGTGCAGACCATCAGCACGTCGAACACGTCGCTGTCCTGACGCACCGGATCCACCACCGGCCCTAACTCCACGTCACACCGCCGTCCCTAACCCCACTTCACCTCATCGCACTGATCCCTGAGGATCAGGCACATCCTGTACCAGTTCCCACGATATGACCGCCCGCTCGCCCGGCGTTGCGCCGCCCGCCCTAGTTCCACGTTGCGCCGCCGTCCGAGCTCAGATGAGCCTGACCATCGACCGTCGCGACGACGAGCTGGCCGATCGCGTCCAGCGCCTGCGGCGTCGTGCCCTGGATGCAGCCGACCGGGCTCCAGGTGACGCCACCGTCCGTCGTCCGGGACACCTCGGCTCCGCACTGCTCCCCCACGGAGAGCGCGTAACCATTGCGGCTGCTCAAGAAGGACACGCTCGCGATGTCGGCGAGAGTGCCCGCGGTCTGCCACTCCGCGCCCGCGTCGGCGGTCGATCGCACGGTGTCGTCCTCGCACGCGATGAAGACGGCGTCCCGGCTCAGCACCGACAACGACACCGGCTGGCAGCCCGGATCGACCGGACCGTCCGGGCCAATCAGCCCGTCGCCCTCCGGCGCGAGATGCCAGGTGCCCTCAGAGGGGCCCTTCGACCAGGTCTCTCCCCCGTCCACCGACTGATAGAGAGCAGGCTTGCACTCGTGGTCGGCGCCGACATATTGCAGGTTCGCTTGCGACTTCGCGATCACGCGCAGGATGCCCGGCGTCGTGCCAGCGACCGTCTCGAAGGTCTGCCCCCCGTCCGTCGAGACCTCGAGTACCGCAGGCGGCCCGCCCTCGCAGGAGCCCGTCGTGGCCCGAAGGACGCTGTTGTCGGATCCCATCGACACCAACGCAAGCCCGTTCGCGGACGGCGTCCCCGCAGCGCTCGGCGACCCGCCTCCAGTGGGGCTGGTGGCGTCGTCCGGCCCGGCCGACGTGGTGGCGCTCTGCGTCTCCGCGCTGGCGGCATCACCACTGCGCGTGTGCCGGAAGGCCAGATACACCAGGACGATGTCGACGATGACGAAAGCGGCAAGGGCGATCGGCACCCATCTCTTCTTCATGGTCGTCCTCGCTGTGGCACTGGATCAGACGGTCGTTCTCCTGGACACTACCGGGATTGCCCCAGTTGACCGGCGAGGCGCGGCCGCGGTGCGATACTGCTGACAGTCCCCGACGCCCGACATCCGCTCCCCATACAGTGTCCTAGGCCGCGATGAGCACGCGAGCCGCCGAGACGAGGTCCATCACCCATGGCACGAGGCCAGTACGACGACGAAGCCGACAACCTGCGGCTCGACGAGATCGGCGGCACCGACGAATCGGCGGACGATCGCGCGTCGGACGGCAAGCGCAAGGGCTTCTTCGCTCGGCACAAGGTGCTGACCACGTTCCTGGTGCTGATCGGACTGCTTGTCGGCTCGGTGGTCGGATTCGCCTTCTACCTGAACTCCAAGCTCTCGGACGTCGACACCTACGTCAGCAAGCTTGACGACAAGGACCGGGTGCCCAAGGCGTCGGCTCCCCCGGGCCAGAGCGGCCCGCCGCCGGTGAACATCCTGCTGCTCGGCGCCGACGCCACCAGCGGGAAGTCCATCGCGGAGCTGGTCGCCGCCGACACCTGGGACGCAGGCTCGATGCGCTCCGACACGATCATGATGGTGCACATCCCCTCGGATCGATCACGGGTCTACCTGATGTCCTTTCCCCGCGACTCCTGGGTGAACATCCCCGGCCGCAGCGGCAACGACAAGATCAACGCGGCCTTCTCATATGGCGGCCCCGACCTCGCCCTGCAGACCGTCGAGCAGTACTCGCAGGTGCACATCGACCACGTGATGATGATCGACTGGGAGGGCTTCAAGGATCTCACCGACGCCCTCGGTGGGGTCTCGCTGCACGAGCCCGGCCAGGGCCAGGTGAAAATGAACGGCGAGCAGGCCCTGGAGTACGTACGAACCCGAAAGTCCTTGCCCAACGGCGACTTTGACCGGATCAAGCGGCAGCAGAACTTCCTGCGCCAGCTCATGGCGCAGACCGTCGACAGCCTCTCGATCACCGACCCGCTGATGCTCGCCGACGTCCTGAACGCCATCACCAGCAACACCACCGTGGACGCCAGCTTCACCCCCTCGGTGATGCGCGACCTCGCGTGGGAGCTGCGCGGCATCAAGACCGGCAACGTCACCTTCTTCACCGTGCCCACCAACGGCACCGGCATGGAGGGTGACCAGTCCGTCGTCTACCTCGACGACGCCGCGAACAAGGAGCTGTTCAAGGCCGTCAACGAAGGCCTGCTCCCCCAGTACCTGAACAGCAACCCGCCGGACTCACTACCGGACCCCACCAACGTGAACTAGGGCAGCTGCCGGCCGGATCTTCCCCCGACGGTGGTCCTCACTTCGGCTTACGGCGTCTCGGCGTCGGTCGCTGGCGCTCCCTCGCTCGACGACCGTAGGAGGGGGCGACGACCGTAGGAGGGGGCGCGAGGACCCGAGAGAACTCGGCGACCTCAGAGGTCGGCGGCCCAATCGCTGATCCGACTCAGCGCCTCGTCGGCCTCCGGCAGGAACTCGAACAACGGGAACACGTGCACCGAATCGTCGATGAAGTAGCGGGTGACCTCGACGCCGGCCTGCTCGGCGCGTTCGGCCAGCCGGGTCGCGTCGTCGTAAAGCACCTCGCCGTCGGTCGCGGCAATGAACAGCGGCGGTAGGCCGGTCAGGTCGCCGTAAACCGGCGAGACGAGCGGGTCGGTGGGCTCGTGGGTCTGGATGTACATGGCGGCCATCGCGGTCAGGCTGTCGCGGTTGGACGCCGGATCCTGGCCGTCGTATGTCGTGACGCTGGGTGAGGACAACGTGAGGTCTGCGAACGGGCAAATCGAGATAATGCCAGCGGGCAGCTCATCCCCAGCGCCCCGCAATGCCAGCGCGGTCGCCACCGCCAAACCGCCGCCAGAAGACTCGCCGGACAACAAGACGCGCGAGGCCGCGACCCCGTCGGCGACCAAGGCCCGATAGGCGCTCACCGCGTCATCCAATGCCGCGGGGTAGGCGTCCTCCGGAGCCCGCCGGTAGTCGATCACCATGCACGTGCCGCGCACCGCGGCGGCCAGCCGTGCGGCGTACTCCACGGACGAAGTCGCGGATCCGATGACGTAACCGCCGCCGTGCAGATGAAGGATGACCGGGCCGTTAGCATCACCGTCCGGAGGGGTCACCTTAAGTCCACGCACGCGGCCAAGATCGACTCGCTCGACCTGCACGTCGTCCGGCACCGGGAAGCTTGTCTGCAGGAACCGGTCGTAGCCTTCGCGCATGCCGTCGTGACCGCGTGCCAGGTCCTCCTGCGTGAGCGCCGACCGCCACATGTCGTGCGCGCGTTGGCTCTCGGGACGCTTCTTCTTCGTACCCTCCCGCGCACCGGACAGCCCCACGACGTGATCGGCAGGCTCGAGCACTGTCTTGGTGATGTCGTAGTTCATGGCGAAGGCCCAGGTCGTCTTGGCCATCGGATCGATTCGGATCATGCCTTGGAACCGGCCGTTGCGGACCCGCACCCGGTCTGGGTCCGCCTCGTGCACCATCTTCACCATCGCTCGCGAACCAGCCTGCACGCGAGCCGTGCGCGGGCGACGACGCGCCTCGTAGTCCATAAGCGCCGCTTCGATGGTCGCGTGCTGCGGGTCAGTGAGGCAGTGAGCGAGAGCCCATGCGTCCTCCATCGCCTGGCACGCGCCCTGGGCCAGGAAGGGCACCATCGCGTGCGCCGCGTCGCCCATCAGACTGATCCGGCCCTGCGTCCACCAGTCCAGCGGGTCGCGGTAGTACATGCCGGTGATGAAGCCGGTGTCGATGGCTTCGAGCATTGCCCGGGCGCGGGGCTCCGCGTCCTGGAAGGAGGCCATCATCTCGTCGAGATTGCCGGTCTCGGTCCAGTTCTCGCGGCTGATCTCAGTGGCGGGCACCGAGGCCAGCACGCTGTACAGAACCCCGGGGCGCACCCAGTAGGTGATCAGCGTGCGCCCAGGGCCGAACCAGTAGTTGCCCTTCTCCGGCAGGTCCAGGTCGGCGATGCGGTCAGCGGGAATGAGCCCACGCCACATCAGGATGTCGGCAAAGTGCCTCGGTTCCTCCCCACGCAGATTTGTGCGGACGACGGAGTGGATGCCGTCGGCACCGATGACCGCATCGCCACGGACCCGCTCGCCGCTGTCGAGCTCCGCCCACGCGCCGTCGTCATCCTGGCCCACCGAGACCACCTTCGCACCGGTTCGAATGACCTCGGCTGGGACGGCGCCGGCGAGCAGCTTGATGAGGTCGGCTCGGTGGATGTTGTACAACGGGGCGCCGTACAGCTCGTCGGCAGCAGCGCCGAAGGGGAACTCGATCAGCTGCTGGCCTGTGCGCAGATCGCGTGCGTCAAAGGACTCGGGCTTGACCGCTTGAGCAGCGAGCGACTCCTCCAGATTGAGCTGGCGCAGCACATGGACGCCGTTCGCCGCGATCTGGATGCCCGCGCCGGTCTCGGTCACGTCGTCGGTGCGCTCGAGGAGGGTGACCTGCGCGCCCTTCTTCAACAGCGATGCGGCGGCGGTCAACCCGCCAATGCCGCCGCCGACGATGACGACATGCGGTGAGCGGTTTTCGGGCACGGGTTCTCCTGGGTAACGAGTTAAGCGCTTCGACTTAATATGCGATACTTAAGTCGAAGTACTTAACTCTGTCAAGGGAGGCGTCGTGTCCCCTCGCGTTACCGCACGGGCGCCGCGCTCGGACAGCGAGGCGACCAAAAACCGGATCAAAGTGGCCGCACAAAGACTATTTGCGGTGCGCGGAGTGGATGGCGTCTCCGTGCAGGAGATCGTCACGGCCGCCGGTCAGCGGAACAACGGTTCGGTGCACTACCACTTCGGCGGCAAGGACGCGCTGGTGCGAGAGCTCGTGGCGGACGGCGCCCGAACGATCAACCAAACCCGCCTTCGGATGCTCGCCGATCTCGAGACCGGCACGGAGCCTTTCGGTCTGCGCGACGTGGTCGAAGCCCTGGTCAAGCCGGTGCTGGAGATTCGGCGCCCGGATGGCACACTCGATCTGACCTACCTGCGGTTCGTCACTAACGTTCAACTCAACCATCGTCCACTGCTCCGGGAAGCGCTCGACAGCAAGCTGAACACTGGCTACCGGCGGTGCCTCGATCTCATCCGCTCGCGAGCCGACGACTGGCTACCCCAGGTGCCGGCGCCGCTGCTCGACCAGCGGATCTCCTTTACCGGGATCTACGCGAATGCAATCCTCTCCGCGCGGGAGGCGCATCTCGCGGGTGACGATTCCGGGCGGCTGTGGACGCCGGCAAACTCCGTCGTCAACGTCATCGATTCGTTGGTCGCGGTCCTGGAGTCCGAGCCGTCGAGCGGCGCTATCCAACTGCTGTCCGACTAACGTCATTGCGACGGGCAGAAATGTGGGCTCTTTCTTTGATGTTGTCTTGCGGCTAGCGCGACATCCGCGCTTGGTGCCAGGCGAGGGTCTCCTTCAGTCCGTCTCTCAGCGGGATCTCGGGCAGGGCCGGGAACAGTCGGCGGAGCAATGCGTCGCCCGCGAGCGAGTGCCGAATCTCGCCCTCACGGGGCTCCTGATGGGTCACTTGAATCGATTGCCCAGCTATTTCTTCTAGTAGACCCACTAGTTCTAGAAGTGACGTCTGCGTTCCGAGTGCCAAGTTCACCGGCCGATCGATGTCGGCCCGACGCTCTACTGCGTCGAGGAGGATGCGGCAGACTGCGCGCACGTGCACAAAGTCTCGTGTCTGAAGCCCGTCGCCATAAATCGTCAGGGGTCGACCATGCACCAGCGCATCCAGAAAGGCCGGGATCACGGCGGCGTACACGTGATCCGCTGGTTGCCCGGGGCCATAGACGTTGAAGAACCGGAACGCCGCGGTGGGCAATCCGTAGCTCTCCGAATAGGCCCTCGCATACTGTTCGGTCGCCACTTTCGACACAGCGTATGGACTCAGGGGCGCCAGCCAGGACGACTCGTTGAGTGGCAGCGAGGAATTCGACCCGTACACCGCGCTCGACGACGCGACGGTCACCTGTGACACTCCGAGATGCCGAGCCGCGTCCAACACCTCCAGGGTGCCGCGCACATTGACCTCGTTCGTCGCGAGCGGGTCTTCGATACTCAGCGGCACGCTCGCGATCGCCGCAAGGTGCACGACCGCGTCCGCGTCCGCCAGTGCTTCGTCGAGCGCCGGGCGATCGAGGATCGACGCGTGCAGGAAGCGATGCTCCACCTGTAGATTCTCCCGATCACCGGTCGACAAATCGTCAATGATCGTGATCTCGTGACCTCGGGCGACCGCGAGCGTCGCGAGGTTGGAGCCGATGAAGCCCGCGCCGCCAGTGATAGTCAATCGCATCCGGCCTCCATCGCCAGGTTTCGGCGAAGGATAACACTCGCATCCTCGTTATCTGCCGCATGGGTTGCACGGTGTGAGCATCGGCGCGCTTTGACCACTTACTCATGCAGAAGTTCGTATCCTCGTGCGCATGCCCTCACCTCGGAGCACTGTGCGCGAACGCGGCAGCGGCTCCCGATTGGCGAGCACGCGGACGGCGCCCGCGGTACAGGTTCTCGTCGTGCTGGTCCTGGTGGCGGTGCTCGCGCCAGCGGCGTACGCCGCCCCGTCGAGCTCCTCGGAATCGTCAGGCTCGTCCAGTTCGCCCACGATCGACTCGGCCGCGCCCACCCGACGTCCCCTCCCGCCACCCTTCCACCGCAGGGCCACGGCCCCGGCGGCGTCACCATCGGCGGACCGGAGCTCGACACGCGCGGCCAGGTTCTCTACGAGGGCGCCGCCCCGCTGCCGGCTGACCTCAACACCCGAGCGCTCGTCGTCGCCGACCTGACCACCGGCCAGATCCTCGCCGCGCAGGACCCGCACGGTCGCTACTACCCCGCCAGCACCCTGAAGATGCTGACCTTCCTCGCGCTCTACCCGCACCTCGACCCCAACCAGGTGCTCACCGCCACCTTCGAGGACGCCTCCGTCGAGGGCAGCCGCGTCGGCATCGTGGAGAACGGCCAGTACACCGTCGCCCAGCTGTGGACGGCGCTCATGCTGCAGTCCGGAAACGACGCCGCCAAGATGCTCACCGACGCGGCCGGGGGCCAGGACGTCGTCCTGGACCTGATGAACGCCAAGGCCGAGCAGCTGCAGGCCTACGACACCCTCGCTGGGACGACGTCCGGGCTGGACGTCGCCGGGCAAAGCTCCTCGGCGTACGACCTGGCGCTGTTCATCCGCGAGATCGTCCGCGACCCGACGCTGCGCTCGATCGCCGGCCAGCTGCTCGGCGAGCTCCCGGCGCAGCCGCCGAAATACCCGGCCCCCATGAGCTACGGCAACCAGAACCAGCTGATGCTGGCCTACCCCGGGGCCATCGCCGGCAAGACCGGCTTCACCGACGCGGCCCGGCACACCTTCGCCGCGGCCGCCGAGCGCAACGGCCGGACCATCGCCGTCACCCTCATGCAGGCCGAGCACCAGCCCAAGCCCACCTGGCAGCAGGCAGCGGCGCTGCTCGACTGGGCCTTCGCCGCCCCGGTGGACGCCTCCGGCGCCGGCCGGCTGGTCGAGCCCGGCGAGGCCTCGCCCGAGCCGCCGTCGTCCGCCTCGAGCTCTCCCGTCGCGCCACAGGCGGCCGCCGACCGCGGCGCGAGCGGGCGCCCGGCCGTCGTAGGCCTGTCGGACTCCGGCGACCGCGAGATGACCACCTGGCCACTGCTGCCGATCCTCGGCGTCCTGCTGCTGGTCGCCGTCTGGATCGCTGCCCCGTCACGCCGTGCGGCGAAGGCCCAGGCCGGTGCCCACGAGCAGCGCTGAGTAGCGCGGAGCGGCTCCACCTGTCGGTGGAGGTGAGTATCGTCGCGAGTGCCTGACCGCCAGCAGCCGAGAGGACCCGATGGCTCGTCGTACCAGCGCCCGACAGCCCGGCGCCCGCGGGGTGCTACCCCACTGGATCATCGACATCACCGATATGGATCTGGTCACCGTCTTCGGCCCCGCGGCGGTCCAGCGCGGCGCTGCGTACCAGCGCAGCGGCGCCGTGTCCGGACTTCGCTCGGTCGAGCACGAGCTACAGGCAACGGTGACCGGGACCAAGCGCTATCAGAGCTGGGCGTGGCTCGAGGACGACAACGACCCGAGCTCGGTCTGCGGCACGTGCTCCTGCCCCGTCGGCGTGGACTGCAAGCACGTGGTCGCAGCCTTGCTCGAGGCCCGACACCGGCTCACCTCGGGCACGCCCCGGCCGGTTGGCCAAGAACGCGCACCGCGCCCGTCGTGGCGCGCCCTGCTCGACCCGGTCGTCGCCGCCTCCAGCGACCCGACGACCGCCGTCCCGCTCGGGCTGCTCATCGAGGAAGCCCCCGACCGCAGCCGCCCCGGCTCCGACGCGACCCGCCTGCGGATCCGCCCGGTGCAACCCGGCACGACGCGTCCCTGGGTCAAGGGGCCGATCAGCTGGTCAGCGCTGCGCTACCTGACGTCCGCGCGCGACCACGAGCCCCGACAGATCGAGGCTCTGCACGGGATCTGGAACGCACGCAACGCGCCGTCGTGGTACGAGCCCACCGACTGGCTCTGGCTGAACGATTTCGGCCCCGCGATCTGGCGGGCCCTCCGGTACGCGCAGGACGCGGGCCTGTCGTTCGTCACGCATGCCGCGAAGCCGCACCCGGTCCGGCTGCTGCCCGACTCGGTCAGCGTGCACATGGATGCCCGTCGGGACGCCGACGGTGCGCTGCTGCTGCGCACGTCCGTCCCCCTGCCAGACCCGGCCGGCCGGGTCCACCCGCTCGGCAACCCGCCGCATGGCGTGTTCGCGTCGTCCGGGGACGGGCTGCTGCTGGCCGAGCTCAGGGACCCGCTCTCCGGGCCGGTCGGGGCGCTGCTCGAGCAGGCCGACGAGATCCGGGTGCCCGCCGCGGACGCCGGAGCCTTCCTCGCGCACTACTACCCCGCACTGCTCCGGCAGGCAACGGTCGAGTCCACGGACGGCAGCGTGCACTTCCCGTCGTACGGCCCCGCCCGCCTGGGACTGCAGGTGCATAGCAGCGGGGCTCACCGGCTGCAGCTGCGTTGGTGCTTCCGGTACGCCGTCGACGACCAGGTCCACGAGGTGCCGCTCATCGCCGCGGCCGGGCAGCCCGCGGCGGTGAGCGTCGTACCGCGCGACCGGGACGCCGAAGAACGTCTGCTCGCCAGCCTCGACGTCCTCGGCCAGGTCCCCGGGCTGCTCACCCCGCTGCCGGGAAAGACGCGGCTGGGAGTAGTGGTGGAGCCGCAGCTGCAGGGGTGGGCCACGGCGGTCTTCGTCCGCGACGTGCTGCCCGGCCTCCAGGCCCGCGACGACATCGACGTGACCGTCATCGGCGAGCTGCTCGACTACGCCGAGAGCGTCGAGCCGCCCCGGATCGAGGTCGCGACCCGCGACCCAGCACCAGGCGCATCCCCCGACTGGTTCGGCCTCGCGATCTCCGTCAGCGTCGACGGTCGAGAAGTCCCCCTGACGCAGCTGCTGAGCGCCCTCGCCCAGGGTGACGACCGGCTGCTCATGGACGACGGCACGTGGTTCAGCCTGCAGCGGCAGGAGCTACAGGCACTGCGGGAACTCGTCGAGGAGGCGCGGGCCATTCAGGATCGGCCGAGCGAAAGCCTGCGGGTGAACCGGTATCAGGCCGGCTTCTGGGAGGACCTCGCCGCCATCGCCACCGTCACCGACCAGAGCGAGCGCTGGTCGCGCAGCGTCGGCGCGCTGCTGGCCATCGACGAGCTGCCCAGGCCCGACCAACCGGCCGGGATCACGGCAACCCTGCGCGACTACCAGCTGGCCGGTTACCAATGGCTGTCGTTCCTGTGGGACCACGAGCTCGGCGGGATCCTGGCCGACGACATGGGTCTGGGCAAGACGCTGCAGGCCCTCGCCGCGCTCGAACGCGCCCGGGCCGACGGCCGGCTCACCCCCGACCGGCCGGCTCTCGTCGTGGCGCCGACCAGCGTCGTGGCGACCTGGCAACGGGAGGCGGCGCGCTTCGCCCCCGACCTGCAGGTAGCCCCGATCACCTCGACCAGCAAGCGGTCCGGGCGCACGCTCGCCGAGGCCACCGACGGCGCTCACCTCGTGGTCACGTCGTACGCCCTGCTGCGCATCGAGGCCGATCAGTTCACCGCGCGGGCGTGGCACGCGTTGATCCTCGACGAGGCGCAGGCGGTCAAGAATCACCAGTCCCGTGGCCATCAGGTCGCCCGGCTCGTCGCGGCGCCGATCAAGCTGGCGATCACCGGCACGCCGCTGGAGAACTCGCTCATGGACCTGTGGGCGCTGCTGTCGATCACCGCTCCTGGGCTGCTGCCCTGCCCGAAGCGCTTCGGCGAGTTGTTCCGCAAGCCGATCGAGGCCGGCCAGTCCCCCGACCAGCTCGATCGGCTCCGCCGGCGGATCCGGCCGCTGATGCTGCGGCGCACCAAGGACGCGGTCGCCGCCGACCTACCGCCGAAGATCGAGCAGATCCTCACCGTGCCGCTCAACCCCGCCCACCGCCGCGTCTACGACACCCATCTGCAGCGCGAGCGGCAACGCATCCTCGGGCTGCTCGCGGACGTCAACCGCAACCGGGTCGCGATCCTGACCGGGCTCACCCGGCTGCGCCAGCTCGCCCTCGACGTCCACCTGGTCGATCCCGACCTGCCGGCGAGCATCGCGCCGTCCAAGGTCGACACCCTCATCGAGCACATCGCCGAGCTCGCGGCCGAGGGGCATCGGTGCCTGGTGTTCAGCCAGTTCACCCGGTTCCTCGCCGTGGTCCGCGACCAGCTCGCCCTCGACTACGTCTACCTCGACGGGCGCACCCGTGACCGGCCGCGGCGGATCGCGCAGTTCACCGAGGGTGATGCGCCGGTGTTCCTGATCAGCCTCAAGGCCGGCGGCGCCGGACTCACCCTCACCGAGGCCGACTACGTCTTCGTGCTCGACCCGTGGTGGAACCCCGCAGTCGAGGCGCAGGCGGTGGACCGCACCCACCGCATCGGGCAGGACAAGACGGTCATGGTCTACCGCCTGGTCGCCGAGGACACCATCGAGGAGAAGGTCGTCGCGCTGCAGGCACACAAGCGCGAGCTGTTCGAGAAGGTCATCGAGGACGGCGGCCTGATGGCGGCCCCGCTGACCGCCGACGACATCCGGGGCCTGCTCGACGCATGAGTGTGCGGGACATGCTGGAGTGAATGTCGTGAGGACGATCGGCCCCATAGTGGTACCGGATTCGTCCTCACGAGTTTCGCGTGACAGATGGAACAGCAGACCCCAGGCGCCGCGCCGAGATCTATGGGGGGATTCATCTCGGCCATGCACCTGGGGTCACCGCCGTGCCTCAACGGCACGGACGCCCGCGCGTCGCCGGGGGGAAGACTGCGCGCGAACGGTTACCTACTGTAGTCCCGATTGCCCGATTGCAACCCCGGAGAGACACGCGCGTCCGAGCGTTTCGTCACGATCGAGTAGCCCTCGTCGTAAGTCGTTGTACCTGGTCAATCGACCTTTCTGCGGACCGGCGTCGCCCCGCCCGCCACTGGATGCTCCTGCTCGGGCGCGGCCTCGGTCAGCTCGGCAGTCCACAGTTTGAGCTGGTGTTCCAGCACCGGCCGGCTCGATCCGGTCCAGCACACCACGATCAGCAGCCACCGGCACAGCACGTTCACCCACACCAGCAGCACAACCACCGCGCCGAACACACCCGCCGCGGCGCTGCGCGAGATCAGGTTGCCGATGAACAGCGCGCCCGCCTGCTTGAGGATCTCGAACCCGACCGCTCCCATCACCGCCCCGCGCAGCACCGCCCGCTTCGAGACGCGCTGCCGCGCCAGCGAGACCATCAGGTACTGCAGGATCGCGATGTTGGCGACGATCGCGGCGGCAGTGGCCACGAGCGTGACGAACACCCCCGCTCCCGGTACGTCGTCCAGCCCCAGCGCCCGCACGATGTGCTCGGTGATGCTGCTCGCCGTGGCGCTCAGCGCGAGCGAGGCGAGCACCGCGATCCCCAGCCCCACCAGCACGACGAGGTCGATCGCCTTTTCCTTGAACCAGTTGCCGCCACCGGGAGCCTGGCCCCACATGCGCTGGATCGCCACCCGCATGTTGCTGATCCACGCCGTCCCGAGCCAGATCATCAGCAGCAGGGACAGGACGCCGATCGCACCGGCGCGGTCCTCGGTCGCGCGCATCGCCTCGATCAGCACGTCCCCGCCGCCGCCGGGGATCTGCTCGGCGACCTGCTGGAAGAGCTTCTGCGCGCGGTCGAAGTCCGAGCGCAGCACGAAGCCGAAGACGGACGCCGACAGCAGCAGGATTGGCACCAGCGCGACGAAGGTCTGGAAGGTCACCGCCGCGGCGTACGAGTCGCCGTTGCGGCGGTCGTAGCGGGTGAGCGTGATGACGAGGTGGTCGAACCACTCCCACCGCCGGCGGGTCTCGCGGAAACGCAGCGTCCAGCGGCCCGCCTCGTCGTCCGGAACCGGCGCCACCCGCGTGTGCTGGAGGTCCTCGACCCGATGGGCCAGCTCTCGCAACGGGAGACGTTCGGCGCTCACGGCAGCGCCACCCCCGCCAACGGGAAACGCGCGAGCGGGGGCCAGGTCCCGACGCCGTCCTGCCGATGCGCCCACACATGGTCGACCAGCAGGTCGGCGCGGAAGCCCTCCAGGCCTTCAAAGGCGGCGTCCAGTGCCTCGGGGTCGACGTCCTGCGCGACGGTCACGTGCGGGGGGTAGGGGAAGCTGCGGGGCGCGCGCAGCTCGTCGACCAGCAGCCGGTCAGCAAGCAGCTCACAACTGGAGATGCCTTCGGCGACGGCGATGAAGACGACGTCCGACACCGGCCGGAAGGTACCGGTGCCGCGCAGCTTCATCTCGAACGGCGGGACCGCCGCGCACCGCTCGCGCAGCGTGCCGAGGATCCGGTCGAGGCCGTCGTCCGGCACCGGCGTGGGCGGGACCAGGGTGACGTGCGGGGTCACGTGCTCCGCGAGCGCATCGCCGGACCGGCGGCGCCACGCGCGCAGCTCCGCCTCGTACGGCGGGGGGATCTCGATCGACACGCCCACCGTGACCTGACCGCCCGACTCGTCTAATACGCCTGGCTCGCCTGGGACGGTTGGCGTCCCCGGCACACCGGGCACGACTGGCACCCCGGGCACGCCTGGCACGGGCACGGCTGCCACGGCTATCCGATCCGCACGAACCCGACGGCCGCGCTGACCGACTCCATCACCGGAGCCGCGATGCTACGCGCGCGTTGCGCGCCGTCCCCCATGGCCCGGATCAGCTCGGAGGGGTCCTCGAGCAGCTCCTTGGTGCGGGTCGCGATCGGCTCAAACTCGGCGACGACGGCGTCCGCCACGTCGGTCTTCAGCGCTCCGTACCCCTTGCCGTCGTAGTCGGCGACCAGCGACTCCGGATCGCGCCCAGTGGCGGCGCCGAGGATCGACAGCAGGTTGGCTACGCCGGGCTGGGTCTCGCGATCGAACCGGACGACGCCCTCGTTGTCGGTGACCGCGGACTTGATGCGCTTGGCAATCTGCTTTGGCTCGTCGAGCACGTTGATCATGCCGCCGGCGGTCTGCGCGGACTTGCTCATCTTGCCGGTGGGGTTCTGCAGGTCGACGAACTTCGCGGTCTCCTTGCGGATGATCGCCTCCGGGACGACGAAGGTCTTGCCGAAGCGCGCGTTGAAGCGCTGCGCGAGGTCGCGGGTCAGCTCGAGGTGCTGACGCTGGTCCTCACCGACCGGGACACCGGTTGCGTTGTACAGCAGGATATCGGCGGCCATCAGCATCGGATAGGTGAACAATCCGACCGAGGTGTGGTCACTGCCCTCCTTGCCGGACTTGTCCTTGAACTGCGTCATCCGCCCGGCCTCACCGAAGCCGGTGATGCACTGCAGGATCCACGACAGCTGCGAGTGCTCGGGCACGTGCGACTGCACGAACAGCACCGAGCGCTTCGGGTCTATCCCCATCGCCAGCAACTGCGCGTAGCTGACCAGCGTGCGGCGGTGCAGCTGCGCCGGATCCTGCTGCGCTTCGATGGTGATCGCGTGCAGGTCGACCACGCAGTAGATGCACTCGCTACCCTCCTCCTGCATGCTCACCCAGTGCTTAAGCGCGCCGAAGTAGTTGCCGAGATGGAACGAGTCCGCGGTCGGCTGGATGCCGGAGAAGACGCGCTGCGCTGAGCTCACTGGTGACCTTTCGAAGAACGCACGTAGGGCATCGTCCATTCTCCCACGCCACCGATCGGCGGCGTCCATCGCTAGCGACCGCGAGCCGAATACCGATAGCCGTTAAATTCTTGTAGACAACACCGGACGATCCAGGTTCAATGTGTCTAATCTGAGAATTTCCTCACACCTGGAGGAGTCATGAAATCCAGCCGCGTCGCCTCCTCTGCAGGCCTTGGCCTCGCACTGTGCATCGCCGCCTCATCAACAGCCTTCGCTGACGACGCCGAGACGTCACAGCCTGCTTCCCCGGCGAGTGACCAGTCGGTGTCCGCACCGGACGCTGGGGAGGCGACCGAGACAGAAGCGGGCACCGAGGCGGCTCCGGATTCCGCGACGGATCCGTCGCCCGAGCCGGGGCCGGCGCCCGCAGCCGAGTCGAAGGCGGCGCCCGAGCCCGATGCCAACCCGGAACCCGACGCCGAGCCGGCGTCGCCCTCCGATGCCCCAGCCGCACCGCCCGCGACGACGGCCGCCCCGGCGGCTGAAGACGGCAGTCAGCCGGCGTCCAACGAGAACCCCGCTAAGGCCGCGAACGACGCGGACGACGCTGCCGCGGACGAAGCTGCCGCGGACCAGGCAGGCGCGACGTCCGTGGCCCCGGCAGACGAACGGGCCGACGCGACGGTTCCCGTCGCGGCCGCAGCGACCATCGGGATCGCGTCGGCCGGCCAGACGGTGACCACCGTCGCAGACGGCCTCACGCCCTTTCAGCTCGCGCAGTACCTCGCCGGCGCTGGCGTAACGATCTCCAACGTGACGTACACCGGGCATCCCACTGCCGCCGGAATCGCCGACGGAATCTCTGCGATCGGGCTGGTCGGAGGCGTCGCGCTCTCCAGCGGCTCCCTACAGGTCACCGACGACGACAAGGGTGGCCTCGTCGGCCCGAACGAGTCGGCCGGATGGTCTTCGGGCCTGGGCCAGCCGGGTGATTCCGATCTCGACGCGCTGCTCTCCGGAGGGGACGCGACCAACGACGCCGCCGTCCTCGAGTTTGACGTCGTCCCTACCGGCACCCAGCTGATCTTCCATTACGTGTTCGCCTCCGAGGAGTACAACGAGTGGGTCAACTCGTACAACGACGTGTTCGGCTTCTACGTCAACGGGGTCAATTGCGCCACCATCAACGGCGCTCCGATCAGCATCAACAACATCAACAAAGACGTGAACTCTGGCTCGTACGTCAACAACGACCCCTCCGACTTCGGCGGCACCGCACCCCATGATGTCGAGCCCGACGGATTCACGACCGTGCTGACCTGCTCCGCCTCAGTGAACCCTGGGCAGCCCAACCGAATCAAGCTCGCGATCGCCGATGCCCGGGACTCAGCGTTTGACACACTGGTGATCATCCAGGCCGGCAGCTTCACCTCCGCGGACCCACCGAAGGCATCCAACGATGCCTACTCGACCAAGGCCGGCGAGACTCTCGTGGTCGTCGTCCCGGGCCTGGTGGGCAACGACAGCCAGTCCCCCGGTGGTGGCCCGCTGGCCGCGGTCAAGGTCAGCGACCCGAAGAACGGCACGGTCACGATCAACGCCGACGGCTCGTTCAGCTACGTGCCCAATCCAGGGTTCATCGGTCAGGACACCTTCACCTACCTCGTGACCGATGCCTGGGGTAACTCGAACGTCGCGACCGTGACGATCGACGTGCTCACCGGCGAGGTGACCCCGGTCGTCACGCCCGCGCAGCCGGTCCCGCCGCCGAAGTCCATCCCCACCCCGGCCACCCAGGGGGCCGGCACGAAGACCACGGGCACGAAGGCCACCCCGGTTCAGGTCAAGACCCACGCCTCGGGCGGGCCGAGTCTGGCCGCCACGGGCATCGACCTGTTGCCGCTCGGCTCGATCTCGCTGACCCTGCTCGCCGCAGGCATCGCCGCGACGACGGTCGGACGCCGCCGGCAGACAAGCTGACAGGTGGCGCCCTAGGAGAGGGCAGCGAGGAGGAGCGCGTCGACCTCCCGGAAAAGGGTGGACGGCGCGATCTGTCGGCCGGCGATCGCACTCACCATCGCGCTCAGCCCCGGCAGCGGCTCGCCGGCATCCGCGCCCTTCTTGCGCGCTCTGGCCTCCAGCGGGTTCTGTCGGCCACTCCACTTGGCGCACAGCTCGCGCCAAGTCTTGTCCCACGCGCGGTCGATCTCGTTCGCGCTCGGGACGCCGAACCCGTGCCCGACCGGCGCCGCATGCCGCAGCGCGATCAGCGGCGACTCGACGAACTGGCCGGCGATCGCCAGCCGGTCGGCGAGGTCGGCCTTGTCCCCGGGCAGCGCCTCCCACACCGCGCATTTCGTGGAGCACGCCCGCAGCGACCGCGGCCGGCCGTCGCCCTCGGTGAGCCCGCAGGTGTGCAGTCCGGTGGCGACTCGCGAGTGGTCGCGGTCGAGGTACTCGCGCCAGAACCGCTGGTACTCCTCCTGGCTCCACTCCTTGGCCGGGCGGCCGACGCGGATCACCTCGCGCAGCGAGCTGCGGATTGACAGCGAGTGCGCGCACTCACGGCTGCGCGGGTGATCCCGATCAATCGCCCACAGGCTTCCCTCGCGGGTCACGTGATCGGCCAGCCGCGGCGGATCCCCGGCATGGCCCAGATGCGGCTCCCACGCCAGCAGCGGCAGGTACTCACTCATGATGTGGCAGACCATCAGCACACCGGCCAGGTCCCGCTGCCGGTACCGGACCGCGACCACCTCCAGCATGATCGCGAAGGTCGGCGCCAGTGACTCGAGCGCACCGCGGTCCTTCGCGGTCGGCTGCTGCGGGACGTGCGCCGCGCGCGCCGCGCGCTCGAGCTCGGCCGGGACGTCGCCCAGCCCGCTCCAGTCCTCGGCGTCCAGGTCGATGATCGACAGCGCGAAGTCGCACAGTTGCTGCGCGGCCCGCCGCTGCTGGGCCGGGATGTCCAGCCCCGGCAGCAGCGAGCGGACGCCGCGGTAGCTGCCGGCGGCCAGCAGCGCCTGCACGTCCTCGCCCGGGGCCGTCACGTCGTCCACCGCCGTGTCGCGAGGACGCCCGACGTGGTGGGGACATCCCGTCCCGACCTCCGCCACAATCTCGTGAGGACGACCGCGTCCCATAGTGAGACCTGATCGTCCTCACGAGAGTCGGGCCGGGCCATCAGCAGCCCAGCGCTTCGAGCATCGCGTCGTTCTCGGACGGCGTCCCGATGGTGATGCGGATGCCGTTGCCGGCGAACGGCCGCCCCATGATCCCGGCGTCCATCAACCGGCCGGCGATCTCGTCGGTTGCCTCGCGAGCGCTGATCCAGACGAAGTTCGCGTGGCTGTCCGGGACGGCGTACCCGCCCTCACGCAGCCGCGCCGTGACCCGGTCGCGCTCGGCGACCGCCTCGCTGACGCGCACCTGCAGCTCGTCGGCGGCCTGCAGGGAGGCGACCGCCGCGGCTTGCGCGATGCTGGAGACGCTGAAGGGCATCATCGTCTTGCGGACCACGCCGGCGACCTCCGGGTCCTCGGCGATGAAGTAGCCGACCCGCAGACCGGCCAGCCCGTACGCCTTCGAGAAGGTGCGCAGCACGCACACGTTCGGCCGGCCCCGCATGATCTCCAGCCCGTCCGGGATCTCCGGGGAGGTGATGTACTCGCCGTACGCCTCGTCGAGCACCACCAGCACGTGCGGCGGGACGGCATCAAGGAAGCGAGTCAGCTCGTCGCGTCCGACCGCCGTCCCGGTGGGGTTGTTGGGATTGCAAACGATCACCACGCGGGTCTTGTCGGTGATCTGGGCGAGCATCGCGTCGAGGTCATGGGTCTCCTCGCGCAGCGGGACCAGCGCGAGGTGCGCGCCGACCACCTCGGCCACGATCGGGTAGGCCTCGAAGGACCGCCAGGCAACCACGACCGCTTCGTCCGGGGTGCAGTAGGCCTGCAGGATCTGCTCCAGCAGCGTCACCGAGCCGCAGCCGAGCGCGACCTGCTCGGGCGCGACGTCGTACTTCGCACAGATGGCCTCAGTGAGCGCGAGCGCGCCGTTGTCCGGGTAGCGGTTGACGGTGGCGGCGGCCTCGGCAATGGCCTGGACGACGGACGGCAGCGGCGGGTGCGGGTTCTCGTTGGAGGCCAGCTTGATCGCTGCGCTCGCACCCGGCTTGTACGCCGCGAGCTCGACGATGGACTTGCGGGCCAGGACGCTCACCTGCGGTACCTCCGAAGCTACGGGGCCCTTTTGGCGAGAGGGCCCGACCGCTTCAACCTACCCACCACCTGCGGCACGTGACGACTCGCTCTCCCCGCCCCGCGGTGGGTTACGACTCACTCTTCCCACCTGCGGTGGGTTACGACTCGCGATAGCGAGGCAGAACGTAACGCAGGTGGGTCAGGGCTCGTCGTCCTCGTCCTCGGGACGGGCCTTGGCGACGGCCGCGACGTGCAGCCGGGCGGCCCGGCGTCCGTCGACCTCGCTCACGGTGAGGACGCCGGTGTGCCGGTCGGTGTCGAAGGTGACCGAGTCGGCGAGCCGGGGCACCCGACCCAGCCGCGCCATCACGAACCCGCCCACCGACTCGTACGGCCCCTCGGGCAGCTCGACGCCGGTCAGGGCAGTGAACTCGCCGAGGTTGGTGCCGCCCTCGATCTCGTAGTCGCCGCTGGCGAGGCGGGACGTCGTCGAGTGGTCCTCGTCGTCATACTCGTCGCGGATGTCGCCAATGATCTCCTCGATGAGGTCCTCGAGGGTGACGATGCCGTCGGTCCCGCCGTACTCGTCGACGACGATCGCCAGGTGCTGACCACCGCGACGCATCTGGCCCAGTGACTCAAGCACCTTCTTCGAACCCGGCAGGTGCAGCACCGGCCGGGCGATGTTGCGCACGGTCTGCGAGCGGTCCGAGGGGTCGGCCAGCAGCAGATCGCGGATGTGTACGAAGCCCACGATGTCGTCCTGGCCGTCGGCGCCGGTCACCGGGTAGCGAGAGTGCGGGGAGTCGCGGGCCTCACGCGTTGCCTTGCTGACCGTCAGCCCACCGTCGAGGAAGGCGACCTGGCCGCGAGGGAGCATGATCTCGCGGATGTCGCGTTCCCCGGCGTCCAGCACGTCGCCGATCAGCTGACGTTCATCGCGGCTGAGCGACTCGCTGCTGCCGACGATGGCTCGCAGCTCGTCACCGGACATCTCCTCGCGCGAGGCCTGCGGGTCCCCGCCCAGCAGGCGGACGACGACGTTCGTCGACTTGCCCAGCAGCCAGATCACCGGCCGGAACACCCGCGCAAGGCGATCCAGGGTCGGTGCTAGCGCCATCGCGATGCCCTCGCTGCGCTGCAGTGCCAGACGCTTGGGCGTCAGCTCGCCGATCACCAACGAGACGTAGGCGACCGCCAGGGTGACCAGCAGCAGGCTGATCAGCGACGCCGCGGCGTTCGACAAGCCCCAGCCCATGAGCACCGGCGTGAGGTACTTCCCGAGCCGTTCGGCGCCGAACGCCGCCGACAGGAAGCCCAGCACCGTGACTCCGACCTGGACGACGGCAAGGAAGCGGTTGGGGTCCTCCAGCAGCCGCTTGAGTCGCTTGCCGCGTTTGCCGCCGAACTCGGCCAGCCGCTGTACCTGGCTGTCACGCAGACTCACCAGCGCGATCTCGGCGGCCACGAAGA
This sequence comes from Blastococcus sp. Marseille-P5729, assembly GCF_900292035.1. Classification (NCBI taxonomy): domain Bacteria; kingdom Bacillati; phylum Actinomycetota; class Actinomycetes; order Geodermatophilales; family Geodermatophilaceae; genus Blastococcus; species Blastococcus sp. Marseille-P5729. Next base: position 404,826 of record NZ_OMPO01000002.1, read on the forward strand.
ACGAGGCGAGGATGGTGATCCCGAGGACGATCAGGATGTCGACGAGCACTGCGCACCTTTCTGGGTGATGGTGTCAGCCTACTGGCCGCGGCCTGGCATCTGGATCGACGAGCGTGGGTGCCGCTCGGTAACAACGAACGTGTGGGGATCGACGAACGGCCGCCGTCCTGCTGGACGGCGGCCGTTCGGCGTACGAGGCGAGAAGGACTACTTGTTCGGGTAGTCGCGCTCGGTCTGACCGATGTAGACCTGGCGCGGGCGGCCGATCTTGGTCTTCGGGTCGTTGATCATCTCGCGCCACTGCGCGATCCAGCCGGGCAGCCGGCCGAGGGCGAACAGCACCGTGAACATCTCGGTCGGGAAGCCCATGGCCTTGTAGATCAGGCCGGTGTAGAAGTCGACGTTCGGGTAGAGCTTGCGCTCGACGAAGTAGTCGTCCTTCAGCGCGATCTCTTCCAGGCCCATCGCCAGGTCAAGCAGCGGATCGGGCTTGTTCATCGTTTCCAGAACCTCGCGCACGCCCTTCTTCACGATCGCGGCGCGCGGGTCGTAGTTCTTGTAGACGCGATGACCGAAGCCCATGAGCTTCACGCCATCTTCCTTGTTCTTGACCTTGTTCATGAACTCCTTGGGGTCCATGCCCTCCTTGGAGATCTTCTCGAGCATCTCCAGGACCGCCTGGTTCGCGCCGCCGTGCAGCGGGCCGAACAGCGCGTTCACGCCGGCCGAGATCGAGGCGAACATGTTCGCGTTCGAGGAGCCGACGAGGCGAACGGTCGAGGTCGAACAGTTCTGCTCGTGGTCGGCATGCAGGATGAACAGCATGTCGAGGACCTTGGCGACCTTCGGGTCGACCTCGTACCGCTCGGCCGGGACGCCGAAGGTCATCCGCAGGAAGTTCTCGACGTACGACATGCTGTTCTCGGGATACAGCAGCGGCTGACCGAGGGACTGCTTGTGGGCGTACGACGCGATGGTCGGCAGCTTGGCCATCAGGCGGATGGTCGAGATGTGGACCTGCTCCTCGTCGAAAGGATCGAGGGAGTCCTGGTAGAAGGTCGACAGGGCCGACACGCCAGCGCTGAGCACGGCCATCGGGTGGGCCTCACGAGGGAAGCTCTGGAAGAAGCGCTTCATCTCCTCGTGCAGCATCGTGTGGCGGGGGATGTTGTCGGTGAACTCGGCCAGCTGCTCGGGGGTCGGCAGCTCGCCGTAGATGAGAAGGGACGAGACCTCGAGGAAGGGCGACTTCTCCGCGAGCTGATCGATCGGGGAACCGCGGGAGCGCAGGATGCCGGCCTCACCGGCGATGTAGGTGATCGCGGACTCGCACGAAGCGGTGTTGACGAAGCCGACGTCCAGACCGACCTTGCCGGTGGTGGACAGCAACTTCGAGACGTCTAGGCCGTCGGAGCCTTCGGTAGCGGAGATGGTGCCGAGTTCGAGCTCGCCGTCCGGGTGCTTGAGCGAGTAGTCAGTCATGAAATCACCAATCTAAGAGACGTACTCCTATTCGTAACGCCTGCCCAGCGGTGGCTAGGTGCAGACATCCACCCGTCAATCTATTCCGCTGCGGCGCCAGGCGCACCGCCCACCCCCGCACGATGGACGGCGTCCCACCTACTGAGACAGGCAGCCCGCCCGTCGGGTCGTCCGCTTCGGCCCGGCCGTTTGCGGGTTCGCGCCGCTGTCGACGCCGATGGCGCTATGGAAGACTCGCGCACATGACTACTTCTCAGGTAACCGGCGGCGACGGCTGCACTCTCAACGTGGTGACGGCCGGCCCGGAGGACGGCCCGCTCATCGTCGGCATTCATGGCATCGGCCAGTCGGCCACGGCGTACGCCCCGCTCCTCGACGTCGCCGATGAGCGCGGCTGGCGCGTGGTGACCTTCGACATGCGTGGGCACGGGGATTCCGACAAGCCGCACGACGCCTACGGCGACTCGCAGCTGTGGGCCGACGACGTGAAGGCGGTCCTACAGGCTGCGGGAGCGTCGGCCCAGAACCGCGCGACCGTCCTGGCGTGGTCATACGGCGGCGCGGTCATCACCGACTACCTGGCCGTGTACGGCGCTCAGCTCGTCAAGGCGATCGTCACCCTCGGCGCGACGAACAAGCTCGGCGGACCGGTCGGCGAGTTCGTCACGAAGGAGTTCGGGGCCATGGGCAAGGCGATCATGACCGACGACACCGGCGCGGTGGCCGAGCAACTGCTGGACATGTGCGCCGCCAAGCCGCTGGACGCCGGTTTCCGGAAGGAGCTGCTCGAGCGGGCCAAGGCCTGCCCTGCGTACGTCCGCAACGGCATGTTCCGCCGTACCGTCGACAACGACGAGGCGCTCGCGGCCTACGAAGGCGTCGTCCTCGCCACCCACGGCGACCAGGACCAGATGTTCACCCCCGCCCTCAGCCGCCACATCGCCGACACCGCGAAGAACGGCACCTTCACGCAGTACTCCGAGTGCGGCCACATGCCGCTGTGGGATGCCACCGACGAGTTCCTGGCAGATCTGGCCAAGATCGTCGACTGACATCCATTGAACGCCATTCGGTTGAAGGATCCGAGCTACCCGTTCGCTTAGATCCTTCAACCGAGCGCGATTCGGCCGCCATGTCCACAGGCGGCCCGCTGTCCACAAACGCACTCATGCGCACTGGCCGGCCGCCGGTTCGGCCGGTTCAATGCCCGCATGCTCAAGCCTGTTCCCCCGGCGGTCATTCGCCTACTCGAGGAGCAGCGCCAGGTCATTACCCGTCACCAGCTGAACGGCCTCGCGATGCCTCGTCCGGCGCTGGAGTGGCTGCTGGGCAACGGCACGTGGCAGCGCCTCGACACTGCGGTCTACTACGCCGGACAGGGAGATCCACCGTGGCTGTCACTGGCGTGGGCTGCCTCGCTCGCGGCCGGTGAGGACGCCGTCCTCTACCGCGAGAGTGCCGCCCACCTTCACGGCTTGCTCGCGACACCACCCGACCCGATCCAGCTGGTTGTGCCGACCGGTCGCGCCGCGCGGAGCCGCCGCTTCAGTGAGGTCACTCGCTCGCAGACCTCTCGGCGGACGCTGACCGTCACCGGGCTCCGGTGTACCGGGGTCGCGGACACGCTCATCGACTGTGCAGCATCGATGGGCGCCCGGGACCTCGAGGCGCTGATCACCGGTGCCTTCCAGCGGCGAAAGGTGAGCGCGAGCGGGCTCCGCAAGGCCGTCAACGCCATGCGGGCGGTCGCCCAGCGCGAGATCCTCGCCGCAGCGGCGGCGGACGCTCTGGCCGGTGCGCACAGCGTGCTGGAACTGGACTACCTGCGCAATGTCGAACGCCCGCATGACCTCCCCGTCGGCACTCGCCAGCACAGCCCTCGCAAGGGCGAGTACGTCGATGTGTACTACGAGGAGTACGGCGTCATCGTCGAGCTCGACGGATACTCCCCTCACGCCCTCACGCCGTTCCGCGACCAGACTCGCGACAACCGCAACTCGTCCGATGGAAAGTCCACCCTGCGGTACGGCAGCTTCGACCTGGCGGCGCACGGCTGTGAGGTGGCCATCGAGGTCGCGGAGTTGCTGATCCGACGGGGCTGGACCGGCTATCCCGCCGCCTGCCCACGTTGCGATTCCCGAATCCCGCTCGGTTGAAGGATCTTGGCGAACGGGTAACCCGGATCCTTCACGCGAGTATATTTGGTCGTGCGACCAATAGTAGGTATGGCGTGATCGGCGCCGGCACCTCCGGGCGCACCGGCGCGAACGACCTCGCCGCCGGTGGCCTGCGCGTGCTCATCGTCGAGGCCGGTCGCCGCTACGCGCGGCGCGACTACCCCCGGCACGAGGTCGCCGGCTCCAGCCAGCTGTTCTGGGGCGGCGGGCGCCGACGCCGGGATCGACGAGATGCTGCCGTACATGCACGAGGCCGACCGGAGCAGCCTGCTGAGCCTGCTCGACGCGTGCGCCGTCCTGCCCTCGCCGCTGATCCGGGTGCTTGTCGCCGCGTCGTCCGCTGCCGACTCGGCGCCCGCGCCTGTGGCGGCGCTGCTACGCCTGGCGAACATCGGCATCAAGGGCGTCGTGCACAGCCTCTACTGGGCCGACCTGGGCATCGGGCGCGTGCACGAGCGCATCGGCTATGGCGCAATGATCGACGACGATGCCTACGAGCAGAGCCTGAGCGAGAGGAACAGCACGTGACCTACCCATCCACCGAGGGGCACGGCGCCACGGTCGAGGGTGTGGTTCAGCGCGCCCGCGCGGGTGCGATCTCGCTTCGCGCGCTCACCCCCGACGAACGAGTAGCGCGCTTCCCCGCGCTGCGGGCGGCGACCCTGGAGCGACAGGAGGAGACATCACGATCGTCGCCGAGCAGACGCACAAGGCGCGCTCGGACATCCTGATGTCGGAGATCTTCGGCGACCTCGACGCGATCAGCTGGTGCGAGAAGAACGCCGCCGACGCGCTCTCAGACGAGAAGGTGCCGACGCCGATCGCCTTGATGGGCAAGAAGTCGCGGATCTGGTACGAACCACGCGACGTCCTGCTGGTGATCTCTCCCTTGAACTACCCGTTCTTCCAGGCAATCGTCCCGATCGTGCAGGCGCTGTCCGCCGGCAACGCCGTCGTCTTAAAGCCGAGCGAGTGGACGCCGCTGGCCGGGCTCGTCGAGTCACTGCTCGAGAGCGCCGCCATCGCGCCGAACTGGGTGCAGGTCGTGTACGGAGACGCCGAGGTCGGCCGCCAGGTGATCGACCAGCGCCCCGACCAGATCATGTTCACCGGCTCGATCCGGACCGGTCGGGCGATCCTGACGCGGGCCGCCGAGCATCTCATCCCGGTCGAGGTCATCCAGCGTGCTAACGACTCGGTCTACGGCCTGACGGCGAGCGTCTGGAGCGCCGACGCCGACCGCGCCGAGCGAGTCGCCCGGGCGCTGCGCGTGGGCGGGGTGTCGATCAACAACGTGATGGCGACCGAGGCGACCCAGGCGCTGCCGTTCGGCGGCGTGGGCCAGTCCGGGATGGGTCGCTACAAGGGCGTGCACGGGCTGCGCGCGTTCAGCAACCTCAAGTCGGTGATCGTCGACAAGGACGGCGACAAGCTCGAGGCGAACTGGTATCCCTACACAGCCAAGAAGTACCGCATGTTCACCGCCATGATGCGGGCGCTGTTCACCGACAGCCCGGTGAAGCTGGCCAAGTTCGGCGTCCTCGGGACCCGGCTGGAGAGCTACGCGCAGAAGGCGACCCGCCGCCGCTGAGGGACATCACCGAAGTGCACTCGCCGCCGAAGGAGCGTCTGGCTACGCGGAGCAACGCTCGATGCTGTCATCAGCCCGGCGGGCTTCTGAGAACGCCTGCCGGAGTACGCCGATCGCCCATACCGCGCTACTGTCGTTCTGGCCCGGAGAACTCGCCGTCGCCTGTGGGATAGTCGGTGCGCTGCGTGGAGCCATCGGCACCCATCACCGGATAGGTCGCCTGCTCACGGGCCGCGATCTCGGTGTCGCTCAATGCGGAGGTCTTGGTGCCACCGGCGAGCTCGTGCAGCAGATAGATCGCGCTGCCGTGCGGCATTTCTCCGGTGACCGCTGTCCATTCGACACCCGAGACGAAAGGCTTGCCGTCCACCGGTATCTCTACCGTTGCGGTCACCAGCAGGCCCGTGGTGACTCGGTAGCCGAAATTCTTGATCGTCTGGCCGGAAATCATGTTGCCCATCGACCAGACAACCCACGTGCCGCGGCCCCCGGGCCCGCCGGGGAGCTGCTCGACCGGTTGGGGCGTGTGGGAGTGTGAGCCGAGGATCAGGTCCACCTCGCCCGACGCGGCCAGGTGCGCGCCGATCGTCGTCTGCTCGGCGATCGGAGCCGAGACATACTCGGTACCCCAGTGCATAGACACGACGACGATGTCGGCACCTAGCTGGCGGGCAGTGGCCGCATCGTCAATCACATCGTTCACGCTGCCTGGGCCGAGATCCCCGATGACATTCCACGCCCACGGCATACCGTCCGGTGCTTGGTATCCATTCGTCAGCGTCGTGGCCGCCAGATGCGCGATGCGCACCGCACCAGCGGGAGTGTCGAGCACGTAGAACTGGATCTGTTCCGCCTCGTCCGCTGTCCGTGCGGTTCCGGCCCATCCGAGCCCGTTCGCGGTGAACGCATCGATGGTGGCAGTGATGCCCGGGAACCCGCGGTCCATCGAGTGGTTTGTCGCGGTGGAGCAGCCATCCCATCCGCTGCTCTTTAGCGAGGATGCGATCCCTTCGGGGACGCCGAACGCGGGATATGCCGACGGTTTCTCGCCGGGGGGCGCGATCGGCACCTCCATAGCGCACAGCGCCAGGTCGGCCGATTCGATGAACGGCGTGATCCCCGAGAAGAGCTCGGTGAAGTCGTAATCGCCCGATGGCTGTTTGGCGGCACCGTAGACGTTCTCGTGCGGAAGGATGTCGCCCCCGGCGACGATCGTCGCTTCCGACGGCGCAGCCGGCACGGTCACGGTCTGCTCCGAGGAAGTCGCTTCCGGCCCGGTGCCCTTACCGGTGCCAGCGCAGCCGGCCAGGATCAATGTCGTGATCGCAGCTGTGACCACAACCTTCGCCCCGGTAGTTCTCACTTGCTCATTATGACTCGCGCTAAGTCCTGGTCCCAGGCATGGCAGATGAGTTGGTTTTCAGGAGCGAGACCTGAGCCCGATTCTGGAACGTGCCGCCCCCTCAAAGAGGGATTCGTTCCAAATCGGTCATATCTTGAGGCGTTCGGCGCGCAGGGCGCTGCGGCGGGCCTTGCCCGCGTCGTCCCGCAGCGGCTCGTCGTTGATCTCGATGGTGCGCGGGCGCTTGTGCGGCGACAGGTGCTCGACCAGATGCCGGTGCACGTCGTCGAGGTCGGTGCCCGGATCGGCGTGCACGATCGCGTGGATCCGGTTGCCGTACTCCTCATCGGGCAGCCCGATCACCGCGGACGACGTGATCGCCGGATGCTTGTCGAGCGCGGCCTCGATCTCGGCCGGGAAGACGTTCACGCCGCCGACGAGGATCATGTCGGTCTTGCGGTCGTGCAGGTAGAGGAAGCCGTCGTCGTCGAACTGGCCGACGTCACCGAGCGACTCCCAGACGATCCCGTCACCGCGGTCGAGGAGCTTGGCATCGGCGCCGACGTAGTGATAGGTCTCGTCCTTGTCCGGCGTACGGCGCATCCAGAGCTCGCCCGGCGTCCCGGTCGGCACCGGGTTATGGTCCTCGTCGAGCGCCACCATCTCCCCCGAGACGACCTGACCGACCGAGCCGCGCCGGGTTAGCCACTCGACGCCGTTGATGACCGTGATCGCCTGGGACTCGGTGCCGGCGTACAGCTCCATGATCGGCTCGGCGCCGAACCATTCGATCCAGTGCTCCTTGAGCCACGCTGGGCACGGGGCGCCCATGTGCCACACCGTCTCGATGCTGGAGATGTCGTACCGGCTGCGCACCTTCTCGGGCAGGTTCCACATCCGCCGCATCATGATCGGGACGACGTACAGCAGCGTGCATCGGTACTTCTCTATATTGCTTAGTACCTGCTCGGGCTCGAAGCGGTCCATCAGGACGACGTGTCCGCCCCGGGCGAGGGTCTGGTACATGACCATGTGCGGCGCGTTGTGGTGCATCGGCGCCGACACCAGCGAGACCGTGTCGTTGTCGATCCGCCAGATCTCCAGCCCCGCGTCGTCCACGATCGCCGGCAGTCCCGAGAGGATGATCTTCGGCCGGCCGGTGGACCCGCCGGACGTCGGCGCCTTCAGCGACGGCGCGAGGACGTCGGGCAGCTCGCCGTCGTACGCCGCGCCGTCCCGCTCCAGATGCGCCACGCTGACCATCTCGGCGCCGAAGTGCTCCGAGAGCGCCTCGTCACCGACGACAACGGCAGGCTTGGCGATCTCCAGGATCGCCTGGAACTCCGGTACCGCGAGCTTCTGCGACAGCGGCTGCGGGGTGGCGCCCACGAACCAGGTGGCGAGGTCGGCGACGACGAAGTCCACGCTGTTCCAGAGCGCGATAGTCACCAGATCGCCCTGCTTCGCGCCCCGCGCGGCCATGCCCCGTGCGGCGAGCTCGGCCCGATCGACGAGCTCCTTCCAGGTCACCGTGGTGCCGGTGGTTGCGTCGGTGACCGCCGGGCGATCGGGCTGCTCGACGGCGAATCGCCGATAAGCGTGGGCGAGCCACTCAGGCTCGGGCGCGGGAAGAGTCATGGGACGTTTCTAGCACCACCCGGACGATTAAACAGTGCCGGTTTCGGGCGATGTCGGGATGTGGCCCGAAACCGGCACTATTCAACGGTTGGCAGGCCTACATGCCGTCGATGATCCCGTTCAGCGTTGCCGACGGGCGCATCGCCGCGGAGACCTTCTCGTCGTCCGGCCGGTAGTAGCCGCCCATGTCGACCGGCTTGCCCTGCGCGCCGATCAGCTCCTCGTTGATCTTCGCCTCGTTCTCGGCGAGGTCGGCCGCGACCTTGCCGAAGCGCTCGGCGAGCTCGGCGTCCTTCGACTGGGCCGCGAGCGCCTGCGCCCAGTACAGCGCGAGGTAGTAGTGCGAGCCGCGGTTGTCGATCGAGCCGAGCTTGCGCGCGGGCGACTTGTTCTCGTCGAGGAACTTCGCGATCGCCTCGTCGAGGGTGTCGGCGAGCACCTGCGCCTTGTCGTTTCCGCCCTGCGCGGCGATGTGCTCCAGCGAGGCACCGAGCGCGGAGAACTCACCGAGGGAGTCCCAGCGCAGGTAGTCCTCCTTGACGAACTGCTGCACGTGCTTGGGGGCCGAGCCGCCCGCGCCGGTCTCGAACAGGCCACCGCCGGCCAGCAGCGGGACGACGGACAGCATCTTCGCCGAGGTGCCCAGCTCGAGGATCGGGAACAGGTCGGTCAGGTAGTCGCGCAGCACGTTGCCGGTGACCGAGATGGTGTCCTCGCCGCGACGGATCCGCTCAAGCGAGTACTTCATCGCTTCGACCGGCGACTTGATGACGATCTCGAGGCCGTCGGTGTCGTGGTCCTTCAGGTACTTCTCGACCTTGGCGATCACGTTGGCGTCGTGCGCGCGGTTCTCGTCGAGGTAGAAGCAGGCCGGGGCGCCGGTCGCGCGAGCACGAGTGACCGCGAGCTTCACCCAGTCCTGCACCGGGACGTCCTTCACGCGTGACATGCGCCAGATGTCGCCGGCCTCGACCTGGTGCTCCATCAGCGTCTCGCCCTTGCTGTTGGTGACGGTCACCGTGCCGGCGTCCTCGATGATGAAGGTGGTGGGGTGCGAGCCGTACTCCTCGGCCTTCTGCGCCATGAGGCCGACGTTGGGCACCGAGCCCATGGTGGCAGGATCCAACGCCCCGTTGGCCTTGCAGTCGTCGAACACCGCGTCGTACATCGGCCCGTAGCTGCGGTCCGGGATCATCGCGAGGGTCTCCTGCTGGTTGCCCTCGGCGTTCCACATCTGACCCGAATCGCGGATGACGACCGGCATGGAGGCGTCGATGATGATGTCGCTGGGCACGTGCAGGTTGGTGATGCCCTTGTCGGAGTCCACCATCGCCAGCGCGGGGCGCTCGTCGTAGCAGGCCTGGATGTCGGCCTCGATCTCGGCCTTCTTCTCAGCGTCCAGCTTGTCGAGGCGGGCGAGCAGGTCGCCCAGGCCCAGGTTGGGATTCACGCCGAGCTCGTCGAAGGTGGCGCCGTGCTTGTCGAACACCGGCTCGAAGAAGGTCTTGACGGCGTACCCGAACATCACCGGGTCGGAGACCTTCATCATCGTGGCCTTCAGGTGCAGCGACAGCAGCAGCCCTTCGTCCTTCGCCGCGGCGATCTGGTCCCGGTAGAACTGCTGCAACGCGGCGGCGCTCATGAAGGTGGCGTCCACGATCTCGCCGGCGTCCACCTTGACCTTGCCGAGCTCCTTGCCGTCGATGGCGATGGTCAGCTCGTCGGCAGCGTCCATCACGACCGACTTCTCGTTGCCGTAGAAGTCACCCTCTGCCATGTCGGCGACCCGCGCCTTGATGTCACTGCTCCACGCACCGAGACGGTGCGGGTTCTTCTTGGCGAAGTTCTTCACCGACTGGGGTGCGCGGCGGTCGGAGTTGCCCTCGCGCAGTACCGGGTTCACCGCCGAGCCGAGCACCTTGGAGTACGCGGCGTTGACCTGCTTCTCCTCGTCGGTCTTCGGCACCTCGGGGTAGTCGGGGATGTCGTAGCCCTGCCCCTGCAGCTCCTTGATCGCTGCCTTGAGCTGGGGCACGGACGCCGAGATGTTCGGCAGCTTGATGATGTTGGCCTCGGGGGTCTTGGCGAGCTCGCCGAGCCGGGTGAGGTTGTCATCGATCCGCTGCTCATCGCTGAGCCGGTCGGGGAACTGGGCCAGAATGCGCCCCGCGAGCGAGATGTCACTGGTCTCGACCTCGATGCCAGTGCCCTTGGTGAAGGCCTGAACGATCGGAAGCAGCGAGTAGGTCGCCAGCGCCGGTGCCTCGTCGATCTTGGTCCACACGATCTTTGATGTGCTCAATGCTCTCTCCTCGAGTGCGGGTGCATCAGTTCCACCGCGCGCGATCGGCGCGCAACGTTCTCGCCATCATTCCACCCCACGACGCGGGCATACTGAAGTGGCCGGGCCAACGCACAGCCCGCTCGGCCGGGTGAAAGCACAGCCCGCTCGGCGTCGCAAGAATCGGTCGAGTGACGGAGATTACATCCTGGTATCGGTTCGCGAAGTCTTGGCGTTAAACGGACGCGCAATCCACAAAGTCACAGGCACAATGGACGTACCAGAGCTCTTCTGGTAATGACCCACGGACAGCGGAGGCATCATGGGGCGTCGGGTGATCGCGGCCAGCGTCGCCGTGGTCGCGCTGTGCCTGGCCGCCGTCGTGATGGTGATTCGCGCGCAGGATCCCGCACCGCAGGCCGGTGATGAGCCCACGCCCGCCTCGATCGCACCGCTTCCAGAACAGCACCAGGCGCCCGCGCCGTACGCCCTGACCAAGGAGGAGATCGACCGCTGCGTCGCCGCCGGGCAGTGCGCGCTCGTGCACACCGAGAAGTTCAGCAACGCCACGGTCGAGATCTACCAGAAGTACGCCGAGCAGCCCGAGATCCACGTCCTGACCACCGCCGCCGACGGCAAGCCGACGGTCTGGAGCCTGCAGGACGAGCACTCCGCGAGCTTCCAGTCGCTGACCTGTGGGCTGGCCAACTGCCTGATGACCGTCATCGTCGGACCCGAGACGATCGCCACGATCGACATGCGGATGGTCGCCAGCCAGCTGACCGGCATGATCGAGGGCGCCGCCGTCGGCCCCTCGCTGGCCACGACCGACGTCGACCTCAACGAGGACGGCGTCCTGGACCTCATCAGCACCGAGCATCTCGTGCAGGCCGACGGCACCGAGGCGCTGTACTACCGCACCTATGTCAACGACGATCGCGCGCTGGTGCCCACGGGCTGCACGGTCCCCTCGCCGACGCCGACCGCGCCGACCAGTCTGCAGACCCGGGTCTGCCCCGCCGTCCCCTAGCGACCGCCGCCGGCTACATCTAGGCCGTCTCCTAGCGCGACCGCCAGTTATGTCTCAGCCGTCGAGCGACCGCCGGCCGCTACATCTCCCCGCGCGCGACGATCGCCGTCGTGATCAGCGCGGCGCCGAACAGCAGGCAGAACACCAGATCCGACGTGCGGTTGCGGACCGCCAGCCAACCGGTGAGCCGGCCCGGCAGCAGCGCGCGCACCACGCCCGCGAGCACCATCGAGGTGCCCATTACCAGCAGGCCCTTGCGCCACTGCCCCAGCCCGACCAGGATCAGCCCAGTCAGCAGGGTGAGCCACACGATGATGTAGAGCGCCTGCCTACGCAGACCTCCGCGCCATGAGGCCATCCGGTGGCCGGCCGTGCGCGAGACGGGCGGTGCCGGCATGACTCAGCTGGCCGCGCGCTCGGCCGCCTCGACGACGTTGAGCAGCAGCATCGCGCGGGTCATCGGTCCGACGCCGCCGGGCATCGGCGCGAGATGGCCCGCGACCTCGCGGACGTCCGGGCTGGTGTCGCCCACGAGCCCGGCATCGGTACGGTTCGCCGAGACGTCGACCACTGCAGCGCCCGGCTTGATCATGTCGGCGGTGATCAGTCCGGCCGAACCAGCCGCGGCGACGACGATGTCGGCGCGGCGGGTGTGCTCAGCGAGATCCTTGGTGCCGGTGTGGCAGATGGTGACGGTGCAGTTCTCGCTCTTGCGGGTCAGCAGCAGGCTCAGTGGCCGTCCGGCGGTCACGCCGCGGCCCACGATCACGGCGTTCGCCCCGTTGAGGGGGACGTCGTACCGCCGCAGCAGGTCGGCGATCCCGCGCGGCGTGCACGGCAGCGGGCCGTCGATCCCGAGCACCAGCTTGCCCAGGCTGACCGGGTGCAGGCCGTCAGCGTCCTTCTCGGGGTCGATCGCTTCGAGGGCGGCGTCGGCGTCCAGGCCCTTGGGCAGCGGCAGCTGCACGATGTAGCCGGTGCACGCCGGATCGGCGTTGAGCTCGGCGACTGCCTTCATCACGTCGTCCTGGGAGGCGTCGTCCGGCAGGTCGCGGCGGATGCTGGCGATACCGACCTCCGCGCAGTCGCGGTGCTTGCCCCGAACATAGGCGTGGCTGCCCGGGTCGTCCCCCACCAGGATTGTGCCAAGTCCGGGCGTGATGCCCTTGGCACGCAACGACTCGACCCGCTGCTTCAGATCGTCCTTGATCGCTGCCGCCGCAGCCTTGCCGTCGAGGATCGTCGCGCTCATGCGCCCATTCTGTCACGGTCGAGTCACGCGCCCGAATTCGCCGTTCGTCCACGAACCGGCGGTGGCATCGAAGATACTGACTGTGGATGCCGCGTCTTCCGGCGTCCGGACCGACCTACGGGAGGCATGATGACCAACCCGAACGATCCCTACCGCGGCGGCTATCCCGCCGACCACCGCGACCCCTACGGCGCAGACCATCGCGCCCCGCGCGACCCGGCGTACTCCCGCCCGGGCGACCGCGAGGCGTACGTCGACCGCGACCGCATCCTCACCCCCGGCCAGGAGCGGCTGGCCACCGAACCGAAGCCGAACCCGCTCGCGGGGATCCTGCTGATCATCGGCGGGCTGATGGGCGTGCTGGCGGGGGTGGTCCCGAGCGGCGGCAGCCAGATCCCGCTGGCCGGCACGATCGATGCCTTCCAGACCGGCGAGACCAACGCGATCGTGCTCGCGGCCGCCATCATCCTCGTGTTCCTGTGCGGGCTGGGCGCGCTCGCCGCCGGCGCGCAGATGTTCGCGCCGAAGTGGCACGCGGGCCCCGCCCGTACCGGCATGACGCTGGGCATCCTGATGCTCATCGCGTCACTGGCTGTGGTGATCGTGGCCGGCACCGGCGTCTTCGACAACGCCGGGTTCACCACCTGGATGCTGCTGCTGGCCTGCGTCCCGACCCTCATCGGCGCCCTGGTCGGCTTCAGCCGCAAGTAGCGACCCGCCGCGGCGGCACGTTCTGCGGGGCAGCGGAGCACGATAGCGTGCTCACCCCGCAGATCGCCGCTAATGGAAGAAGTGGCGGGTGCCGGTGAAGTACATCGTGACGCCGGCCTTGGTCGCGGCCTCGATGACTTCCTCGTCGCGCACCGATCCGCCGGGCTGGACGACGGCGCGGACGCCGGCCTTCGCCAGCACCTCGAAGCCGTCCGCGAACGGGAAGAAGGCATCGGATGCCGCAACGGTCCCGCTCACCCGGTCGCCGGCGCGCTCGACGGCCAGTTTGGCCGAGTCGACGCGGTTGACCTGGCCCATGCCGACGCCGATCGTGGCGCCGCCGGAGGCCAGCAGGATCGCGTTGGATTTCACCGCCCGCACCGCACGCCATGCGAACTGCAGGTCGGCGAGGGTCGCCTCGTCGGCGGCGTCCCCCGCGGCCAGGGTCCAGGCGGCCGCCTCGTCACCGGGCGCATCGATCGCGTCCGCCTGCTGCACCAGCGCGCCACCGGAGATCGGACGCAGCTCCAGCACCGTGCCCTCGACCGGGCCGAGCTCGAGCAGGCGGATGTTCTTCTTGCCCTGCAGCACCTCTAGCGCGCCGTCCTCGTAACCGGGAGCGATGAGCACCTCGGTGAAGATCTCGGCGACCTGCTTCGCCATCTCGACCGACACGGGGCGGTTCGCGGCGATGACCCCGCCGAAGGCCGACAGCGGGTCGCAGGCGTGCGCCTTGCGGTGCGCCTCGGCGATGTCACCGCCGACCGCGATGCCGCACGGGTTGGCGTGCTTGATGATGGCGACCGCGGGCTCGCGGAAGTCGTACGCCGCCCGCCGGGCCGCGTCGGCGTCCACGTAGTTGTTGTACGACATGGCCTTGCCGTGCAGCACCTTCGCGTGCGCGATGCCCGGCTCGTCGCTGGTGTAGACCGCAGCCTTCTGGTGCGGGTTCTCGCCATACCGCAGGACGTCTGAGCGCTGCCACGCGCGGGCCATGAAGTCCGCGAAGCCGCTGTCGTCGGCCGGCGCGTAGGAGCTGGCGAACCAGGTCGAGACCGCCGCGTCGTACGCCGCGGTATGCGCGAACGCCATGGCCGCCAGTCGCTTGCGCTGCCCGAGGGTGAACCCACCGCCGCGGACGGCGTCCAGCAGCTCGCCGTACTGCTCCGGCGAGGTGACGACGGCGACGCTGGGATGGTTCTTGGCGGCCGCACGCACCATCGACGGGCCGCCGATGTCGATCTGCTCGACGCACTCGTCCGGCGAGGCGCCACTGGCGACGGTCTGGGTGAACGGGTAGAGGTTGCAGATGACCAGGTCGAAGGGCTCGACGTCGAGGTCCGCGAGCTGCTGCACGTGAGAGTCGAGCCGGCGGTCGGCGAGGATTCCGGCGTGCACCTTCGGGTGCAGGGTCTTTACGCGGCCGTCGAGACACTCGGGGAAGCCGGTCAGGTCGGCGACCTCGGTGACGTCGGCGCCGGCGTCCTTCAGGATGCCCGCGGTCGACCCGGTGGAGACGATCGAGACCCCGGCGTCCTTCAGCCCGGCAGCGAGCTCGGCAAGCCCGGTCTTGTCGTACACGCTGACCAGCGCGCGCTTGATCGCGATCTTGTCCATGAGTGACCTCTCAGTGCTCCGTGCGGTGGGTTCGGATGCGGTGGTGTTGGCGGTGGGGTTCAGGTGCGGGCGCGCACGAAGGAGGCGATGGTCTCGACCAGCAGGTCGCGCTCGAGGACCTTGATGCGTTCGTGCAGGGACTCTTCGGTGTCGTCAGCGCGCACCTCGCAGGCGCGCTGCGCGAGGATCGGGCCGGTGTCGATTCCTTCGTCGACGGTGATCACCGAGCAGCCGGTGACCTTTACGCCGTGTGCCAGGGCGTCGCGGACGGCGTGGGCGCCCGGAAAGCTCGGCAGCAGGGCCGGGTGCGTGTTGATCATCCGCCCGCCGAAGCGGCCGAGGAAGTGCGGTCCGACGATCTTCATGAACCCGGCACTCACCACCCAGTCGGGCCGGTGCGCAGCGACCGAGTCGGTCAGGGCGGCGTCCCACTTCTCGCGCGTGTCGTAGTCCCTCAGGCGGTGCACGAACGCCGGGATTCCGGCGTCCTGGGCGCGCTGCAACCCGGCGATCTGGTCGCGATCGGCACCGACGGCGACCACGCGGGCGCCGTACGCCGGGTCGGCGCAAGCGTCCATCAGCGACTGCAGGAGGGTGCCGCTACCGGAGACCAGCACGACGAGGCGCAGCGGGTCAGGTGGATTCTCGGGCACGGCTTCCGATGATAGTGGCCGGGCCGGTGTGGCCACGCCCACGGCGTCCTTCGGCGGCCTGCCGCACGTCGTTCGCGGGTGGGCGGCCGTCAGCCGGTACGGCGTACCAGCGTGGCCCCCGCGCCGGAAGGCTCCCGCTCCCCGGTGAGCGGTCGGCCGGTGTCGTTGGCGACCGCCTTGGCGGCCCGCTGCTCGTTCAGCCGCTTGACGACGCTCAGCGAGGACGACGGGGTCCGCTTGGCCCCGGACGGCGACGGCGGCGGCTCGGCGGCCGAGACCGCGACGGCCGCGCCGGCCAGCTTCTCCGAGGCCTGCTGCCGCTTGCGGGCGGCAGCGAACTTGCCCGTCCGCGCCAGCCGCCGCATCGCCAGCTTCGAGGCGATGACCGGTCCGCGGGACGGCGCGGGCTCGATCTCCTCCACCTCGTCACCCTCGTTCGCGGTCAGGTCGGCGGTGGTCTCGATGACCGACAGGGCTCGTCTACGCCGCGCGGCAGCGGCCGGGGTGAGCGCCTTCGCGGTGGCGATGAACGCGGTGAGCCCGCCGGCGACCAGCAGGATGCCCAGCAGCCACAGCCCGGTACGCAGCGGCGCGGCGCCCACCGCGGCGAGCCGCCCGTCGCCCAGGCTGCCGGCGGCGACGACCGCCGCACCGAGCACTGCGGCCGCGGTCAGCAGGCTGCCCATCGCCGTCCCACCGATCAGGTTCAGGGGGGTGCGGTGCTCACGCTCGAGGTTGCGGGTCATGGTCAGCGCGCCGACGACGGCGGCAGAGAGCGGGACGAGCGCGACCAGCCAGGTCAGCAGCCCGGTCGACTGCGGGAGCGCCGCGAACAGTGGGAACGCCGGGAGCGGCTCGCGCTGCACGGCGGTCAGGGAGTAGACCGAACCGGCACCCAGGCCGAAGCCGGCGCCGCTGCCCAGCGCGGTGGTCAGCAGCATCGCGTTGGGCAGGTAGGCGATGCTGATGCCGACAACGGTCAGCCCGCCGAGCCCGGTCGGCGCCAGGGAGGCGGTGATCGCGCTGGCCTCGCTGTAGCTGATCACCACCGAGCAGGCGATGACGAGCGCGGACGCCGCCGCGAGCGTCCAGAGGCTGGCCAGCGCGCCGCGGCAGTAGGCGTACGACGGGCCCGGTAGCGCCGAGACGATGCGGGCGCCGTACCCGCTCTCGCGCAGCATCCCGGCCAGCGGCGCGAGCACGGAGATCACGCCCGCGGCGATGGCGACCTCCGTGATCGACAGCAGTTCCGGGCCGGGATAGGCGAGCTCGGTCAGCAGGATCGCGGCCGTCGTGTAGGTGATCGCCATGGCGGCCGTGCACTCGGCGATCTGCATCGGGGCGCGTAAGGCGCACGCGCGCACCGCGCTACGTCCGGAGCGGTAGAAGAACACGGCGATCAGGACGGTGATCAGCAGCGGCGGCACGGACAGCGTCCCCCACGACACCGGCAGGCCGACCCCGTGCGCGAGGTACCAGGCCTGGACGGCGACCCGGGCGGCGTCCAGCGGACCGGCACCGATCGGCCGGTCGACGGCCCAGGAGACCAGGCTCAGCGCGATGAGCAGCACCAGACCGGCCGCCACCACCCCGAGCGCGGACACGGCGCCCCAGACGACCCGGTTGCCTTCCGTCCGGCCCTGCGCGGGCACGGTGGGGGAAGTCTGGGCGCTCACCAGAAAAGCCTCACAGAGGCGGGCCGATTCACCAAGCCTCCACGCCGAGGAGCACTCGACCTCACGCCAGCGTCAACGGTCCGGCGCCCGTCCGCTCGGTGACGAACGGCCGCTGATTCCGGACCGTTGAGGTGTGCCGGTTTCGGGCGCTGTCGCCCGAAACCGCACAGCACAACCGTCCGGCGTCGGACGGTTGTGCTGTGCGGTTGCGAAAGGTGCGGGGTTAGCCCTGCTGGCCCCACTGGCCCTGCTGGGGGTTCTGGCCCCACTGGCCCTGCTGCGGCTGCGCCGGGTGAGCGCCAGTATTCGGCTGGCCCCACTGGCCCTGCGGCTGCGCGGCATGGCCACCGGTCTGCGGCTGGCTCCACTGGTCCTGCTGGACGGCGGGCTGCCCGCCGGTGGCCGGTGCGCCCCACTGGCCCTGGCCGGCCGGCTGGCCCCACTGCGCGTTGGCGTTGCCGCCGGTCTTGGGCTGCTTGAGCGCGTACATGATCTCCAGAACCGCGCCCGCGATCGCGGCGAGGATCGCCAGCAGCACCAGCCAGGCGCCGATGCTGAACAGGTCGACGGCGTCCAGGCTGGTCAGCCACTCGATCAGACCGAGGAGCGCACCGAGCGCGAGCAGACCGCCGGTGACGAAGGCCATCGGGAACGGCAGGTTGAGCGACGGCACGAACAACTCGACCGCCGCGGCGATCGCCGCGAAGACGAACAGGATGAACATGAAGACGAACAGTCCCGAGTTCCAGGCAGAGAACCCCGGGATGTCGTAGCTGTAGGTCTGACCGTACGCAGTCTCCGTCTCCGTGCCTCCGCCAACGAAGTTCAGCGACATCGCCAGGATCGAGAACAGCGGGAGGATGAGTGCGATCCACTGACCGGGACGGACGTTCTTGGCGTCGAATCCGGAGTTGGTCTTCGCGTTGTTGAACCCGGTGGCCGCGGACTGGCCCCAGGTCTGCTGGCCGCCCTGCGGCTGGCCCCACTGGCCACCCTGCGGCTGGCCCCACTGGCCCTGCTCGCCCGGCTGGCCACCGTTCGGATAAGACATCGCTAACCCTTCTGAGAAAGTCTGACGATCAAGGCAACGACTCGGCGCGTCACCAGTTTCCAGCGCTCACACTATGCCAAAGACCGTCTGTTCACGTGCACCGCACGCCGATTGACGCGCAACGCATTGGCAACGAAAAGGCACCGCTTGCGCCACTGCTTGGACGTTCGCGGTGCCTTCTCGGTTCCCGTAGCCGGCGGCTACAGGTTCTTCATGATCTCCTTCATGAGCTCCGCGGTCTCGGACGGCGTCTTGCCGACCTTCACGCCCGCGGCCTCAAGGGCCTCCTTCTTGGCCTGAGCGGTACCGGCCGAGCCGGAGACGATCGCGCCGGCGTGGCCCATCGTCTTGCCCTCGGGGGCCATGAAGCCCGCCACATAGCCGACGACCGGCTTGGTGACGTTGGCCTTGATGAAGTCCGCGGCTCGCTCCTCGGCGTCCCCGCCGATCTCGCCAATCATCACGATCGCGACCGTCTCGGGGTCGGCCTCGAACGCCTCCAGGCAGTCGATGTGGGTGGTGCCGATGACCGGGTCGCCGCCGATGCCGACGGCGGTCGAGATGCCGTAGTCACGCAGCTCGTACATCATCTGGTAGGTCAGCGTGCCGGACTTGGAGACCAGGCCGATCTTGCCGGGGCCACTGATGTTGGGGATGATGCCGGCGCTCGAGGAGCCGGGGGTCTGGACGCCGGGGCAGTTCGGCCCGATGAAGCGGGTCTTCTTGCCCTGCGAGTAGGCGAAGGCCTCGGTGGTGTCGTGCACCGGGATGCCCTCGGTGATGACGACGGCGAGCGGGATCTCGGCGTCGATCGCCTCCACGATGGCAGCCTTGGCGAAGGCCGGCGGCACGAAGATGACCGTCACGTCGGCGCCGGTGGCCTCCATGGCCTCCTTCACGGTGGCGAACACGGGGACGCTGGTGCCCTCGAAGTCGACGCTCTGGCCGCCCTTCTTCGGGTTCACGCCGCCGACGATGGTGGCACCGTTGCGGATCATGTTGCGGGTGTGCTTCATGCCCTCGGAGCCGGTCATGCCCTGGACGATGATCTTGCTGTCCTTGGTCAGGAAGATAGCCATGTCTGTTGTCCTGATCCCTTACTTGCCAGCGGCCGCGAGCTCGGCGGCCTTGTCGGCGGCGGCGTCCATCGTGTCGACGAACTGCACCAGCGGATGGTTGAACTCGTCGAGGATGCGGCGGCCTTCCTCGACGTTGTTGCCGTCGAGTCGGACGACGAGCGGGCGGGTCGCCTTGTCGCCGAGCTGGCCCAGCGCGGTGACGATGCCGTTGGCGACGGTGTCGCAGGAGGTGATGCCGCCGAAGACGTTGACGAACACCGAGCGGACGTCGGGGTCGGACAGGATCAGACCCAGGCCGTTGGCCATGACCTCCGCGGACGAGCCGCCTCCGAGGTCGAGGAAGTTGGCCGGCTTCACGCCCCCGTGATTCTCACCGGCGTACGCGACGACATCGACGGTCGACATGACCAGCCCGGCGCCGTTGCCCACGATGCCGACCTGGCCATCGAGCTTGACGTAGTTGAGCTCGAGCTCCTTGGCCTTCTGCTCCAGCGGATCGACGGCGAACTTGTCCTGCAGCTCGGCGTGGTTCTCGTGCCGGAAGTCGGCGTTGTCGTCGAGGGTGACCTTGCCGTCGAGGGCGATGATCTTGCCGTTCGGGTCCTTGACCAGCGGGTTGACCTCGACGAGGGTGGCGTCCTCCTTGACGAAGACGGTCCACAGTTTCTGGATCACGTCAGCGACCTGGTCGGCGACATCCTCGGGGAACTTCGCCTGCGCGACGATCTGCTTGGCGAGCTCGGCGTCGACGCCCTTGGTCGCATCGACCGGGACCTTCGCCAGCGCCTCGGGGTTGTTCTTGGCGACCTCTTCGATCTCCACGCCGCCCTCGACCGAGGCCATCGCCAGGAAGGTCCGGTTGGTGCGGTCGAGCAGGTAGGAGAAGTAGTACTCCTCGGCGATGTCCGAGGCTTCGGCCACGAGCACCTTGTGGACCGTGTGGCCCTTGATGTCCATGCCCAGGATGTCCGTGGCGCGCGCCTCGGCCTCCTCGGGGGTGTCGGCCAGCTTGACGCCGCCGGCCTTGCCGCGGCCGCCGGTCTTCACCTGGGCCTTCACAACCACCTGACCGCCGATCTTGGTGGCGATCTCCTTGGCCTGCTCTGGGGTTTCGGCCGTGCCGCCGCCAAGTACCGGTACGTCGTACTTGGCGAACAGGTCACGAGCCTGATACTCGAAAAGATCCACTGTGCGTCCATTCCTACTCGCGCATCACGCGCATGAGAGTCCCTGACCTGAACCGGACGTGGCCACAGGCCTATCCGTGAGGCTATCGTCCCGCCGTGAGCGCAACGACCCCAGGTGCGGCGAGATGGGCCACACCCGGGGTCAGGCACGGGTGGTCGCCCCCGGCGTCCCGCACCCGTGCTTCTGCGGTGGGTTGCTCAGGGATATCTCCCGACTACCCCTGACGAACCCACCGCAAATCGAGAGCGGATGACGGCGCTAGTCGCGAGTGACGTTCTCGCTCACCCAGCCGACGATCTCCTCGGTCGTCGCGCCGGGGGTGAAGACCTTCTTGACGCCGATCGAGTCGAGCTCGGCAAGGTCCTCCTCGGGAATGATCCCGCCGCCGAAGATGACGACGTCCTCGGCGTCCTGCTGCTTGAGCAGTTCGGCGACCCGGCGGAACTGGGTCATGTGCGCACCGCTGAGGACCGACAGCCCGACCGCGTCCGCGTCCTCCTGCAGGGTCGTCTCGACGATCTGCTCAGGCGTCTGGTGCAGGCCGGTGTAGATGACCTCCATGCCGGCATCGCGTAGCGCTCGGGCGACGACCTTCGCTCCTCGGTCGTGCCCGTCGAGACCGGGCTTGGCAACGACGACACGGATACGCGAGCTCATAGCTGCTCCTCTAGAAGGACGGGTCAGGTTCCTCTGAGCGTAACCGGCGGGCAGCGCCAGCTCGAACTGTGGCCGAGTAGCCGGCGGCGGCAGCCGCGACCAGACCCGCCGCGAGCAGGAGGTACAGCCGCGGGCCGGGGGTGAGCTCGGCGCTCGCGGTGGTGTCGCGGGCGTTGGTGAACGCGCTGTAGAGCAGGACAGCGGCCAGACCGCCGAGGGCGGCGACCAGGGTGACCCGGCTGGCCATCGAACCGACGATCGCACCGGCGACCACCCAGGAGGCCAGCAGCACGAGGCCGGCGATCAACCCGAACCCGCTCACGCCGAGGACGCTCTTGGGATCCACCTGCGCGCGGGTCAGCACCAGACCGCTGGGGTCGGTGTATTTCTCGATGCGGGTGATCCCGAGCGGCACGAGATAGGCGGTGACGGCGAGCAGGACGGCGAGGCCGGCGGCGCCGGCGGGTCCGCGCTGGCCGGCGTCCAGGGGCAGCAGGTCACGCTCGGCGACGTGCCGCCACGCGATCGCGGCCAGGACGCCAGCCACCGCCAGCAGCGCCCAGCCGGCGATCGCGACCGTGCGGCCGATCTCGGGCTGCATCGTCAGGGTCGTGTGCAGCTCGCCGAAGTAGTACTCGACGACCGCGTGCGAGCGGGGGCTGGCCCCGGCGTGGAACGCCTGCAGCAGATGCGCCGGCGCCAGGACGGCGATCGGCGCGAGCAGGGCGAGGCCGACGCGTCCTCCGCGGCCGGTGAGCAGCAGGACGCCGGCGCCGACCCCGGCGGCAAGGATCAGCAGCTGCGCGAGGACCGACCAGATGTTCATCGTCGGCGCGACCCGTTCGCCGTCCAGCACGATGAACGGCAGGTAGTCGGCCACCACGACCAGGACCGAGCCGAGCGCGGCGAGCAGCCCGGCGCCTCCCATCAGACCGCGGCCCGGCCCGTCGACGGGCTGGCGGGAGGTGTACATCCCCAGCTCAAGCGTCGGGGCGTCGGCGGCCGGTCGCCGACGCGCACCCGCACGCCGCGCCGGCGACGTGTCCTGGGCCGGGTTGGTGCTGCCCTGCCGGGCCGGCTTCGTCCGGACGGTCTGGGCCGGGCGCTTCTTGCGCGCCGACGGGACGGCGGGCTGCTGCCCGGCGGCAGGCTGCTGCCCGGCGCGCTGCTGGGGGCGGGAACGTCGTACGACGGTAGGCCGCTCGCGCTTGCTCTCGCCTGGTGAGGTCAACGAATCGACTCCTTCGGGGTTTCCTCGGGAACGGTAGCAACGTACGCGCCAGCCCTCTGGTTGCGCAGCGCAGCGACGTGGCGGCGATCATCACACCCAGGCGGTGATGCTCACGCCTCCCGCAGCTCACCCGACCGGAGCCGCGCGCGATCCGCGGCTTGCCGGCCGTGAGCAAACCCGGCGTAGTCATAGGCGCCGCGGATGCGCGAGGACTCGAGCGTCCCGCCGTACAGCTCCTCGACCGCCTCGTCGACCGCGTCGACCTGGCGGCTCAGCACGAGCGCGGCGCTGCCCGCCTCACCGACCACCTCGTCGTTGGCGACCGACAGCCGCTCCCCGATCCGGGACGCGAAGGCGGCATAGAAGGACGCGCGATACGAGGCGCTGCGGGTGCGGCGGCGGGCGGCACCGGCGGCGCCGGCCGACTCGTGCGCCAGCGCGTTCTGGGCCTGCACCAGCAACGAGGTGAACAGCAGCTCGGTTACCGCAAGAGCGTCCGAGCTCCCGAGCACGCTGCACAGGTCGATCCCCTTCAGGTGGATCGCCCGCGCCCGATTGGCCGCGGCCACCACTCCGAGCAGCGTCGCCTTGGCGTCGGCGTACGGCGCGTCGACCGGAATCCGGACGATACGGACGCCGGACGCCGGGTCGTCGTCGGCGGCCAGCAGCGCCTCGTCGATCGCGTGCCGGGTCATCAGCTCCTGCGCCTTGGCGGTGAGGCTGCTCGCCTCCTCCTCGAACTCGGTGCTCTCGGCCTTCGACAGCAGCTTGCGGATCCGTTCGAGGATCGGATCGCCCGACCCGGTGCGCTCCGGGGCGCCGATCGTGACCACCAGGTCGGGTCGGCCCGGGGGCGGGATCAACACCTCCAGGCGCGGGATGACGAACAGCCCTTCAAATGCCCGTTTGACCGTCAGGTAACTGTCGAACCGGTCGAGTCCAGCCCGTTCGCGCCACCGGCCGAGCCAGCCCCCGCGGATCGATTCGTGCTGCTGGCCGAGCTGGCGCACCTGCCCGGCCCACCGCGGATCGATCGGCTGCCCGGCCCGCTCCTGATCGTCGGCGTGGATCGCGAGCTCGACCAGCGCGGCCGTGCCCGCGTTGGTCTTGCGGCGGACCTGCCGGACGAGCTCAACCGGCTGCCAGCCGAGCGACCACGCGCGGTCGACGACGTCGATGAGCAGCTCTTGCGCCGCCTGGTCGGCGATGGCGGCCGGCAGGGTCGTCAGCTGCTCGATCGCCCGCCGGACGGCCGGATGGGTGGGCTCGGGGTTCTGGATGGCCTGCTGCCACAGCGCCGCGGCTCGGTCGTGCTGCCGCTCGCTGGCGGACGGCGGAGCACCGAGGCCGGGTCCGAACCCGGCGAAGTGCTCGCCGTACGGCGATCCCCCGCTGTACGGCGATCCCCCGCCCGCGGACTGACGTGCCGCGCGCTTCGCGCGCTGCTTGGCCTTGGCGGCGCGGCGCGCCTTGTTGTTCTTGCCCACGGTCTCTACCTCCGGATCGGGGTTGCAGCTGGACTGTGCCAGATCGGGCCGACGGATTCCCAGTTGTCCACAAGGCATCCGGAACGAGGCTTACAGCTTCTCCATCGCTCCGGAGGCGTAGCGCAGCATCAGCCACTTCGGCGGCCCGTCGCCGAAGTCGACCTCGACCTGCTGGCGGTCGCCCTCGCCGCGACTGCCGACGACCTTTCCCATGCCGAACGAATCATGCGTGACGCGGTCACCGACCTCCAGCACCAGCAACGGAGCCGGCTTCTTCGCGCCGCGCAGGCCGCCGCGGCTGAGCCCGACTCCTCCCCCGGCGCCGCCGGTCGCGCCGTAGGTCGTGCCCCGGCCCACCGGCTTGCGGTCGTGGATCGAGCTGATCGACGAGGCGTGCGACCAGTCGATCAGCTCGTCGGGCACCTCGTCGAGGAACCGGGAGGGCGGGTTGTACGCCGGCTGGCCCCACTGGCCGCGCACCACCGACCGGGTGAGGAAGAGCTTGCGCTGCGCACGGGTGAGCCCGACGTAGGCCAGGCGCCGCTCCTCCTCGAGCTCCTTGGGCTCGCCCAGCGAACGCAGGTGTGGGAACAGACCGTCCTCCATGCCCGAGAGGAACACGACGGGGAACTCCAGGCCCTTGGCGGTGTGCAGCGTCATCAGCGTGACGAATGCCTTGTCGGCCGGGTCGGCGTCCGCGTCGGGCAGCTGGTCGGCGTCGGCGACCAGGCTGACCCGCTCGAGGAACTCGTCGATGCTTCCCTCGGGGTGCAGCACCTCGAACTCGGCGGCCACCGCGACGAGCTCGTTGAGGTTGTCGACCCGGCTGGCATCCTGCGGGTCCTCGCTGTCCTCGAGCTCGGCGACATAGCCGGTGCGGGTGAGAATCGCCTCGAGCACCGCCGACGGTCCCGCGCCGGACTCGGCCAGCCCCCGCAGCCCGTCGATGAGCTCGTTGAACTCCCCGATCAGCTTGACGGCGCGCGGGTTGATCGCCGGCGCCTCCTCGACCCGGTAGAGCGCGTCGGTGAAGCTGATCCGCTCCCGCGACGACAGCGCCTCGATGCACGCCTCGGCGCGGTCGCCGATGCCGCGCTTGGGGGTGTTCAGGATGCGGCGCAGGCTGACGACGTCCGCCGGGTTGTTCAGGTACTTCAGGTAGGCCAACGCGTCGCGGATCTCCTTGCGCTCGTAGAAGCGCACCCCGCCGACGACCTTGTAGGGCAGCCCGACCCGGATGAAGATCTCCTCGAACACGCGGCTGGAGTTGTTGGTGCGGTAGAAGATCGCGATGTCGTCGAGACGGTGCGTGCCCGCGTCGGTGATCTCGTCGATCTGCCGCGCGATCCATGCCGCCTCGTCGTGCTCGTTCTCGGCGACATAGCCGTCGATCCGCTCGCCGTCGCCGGCGTCGCTCCACAGGCGCTTGACGCGCCTATCGACGTTCTTCGAAATGACCGAGTTGGCGGCAGTCAGGATGTTCTGGGTGGAGCGGTAGTTCTGCTCGAGCAGGACGGTGCGCGCCTGCGGGTAGTCGCGCTCGAATTCCTCGATATTGCGGATGGTCGCGCCGCGGAAGGCGTAGATGGACTGGTCGGCATCGCCGACCACACACAGCTCAGCCGGCGGGATGTCGTCCTCGCCGGCGCCGACGAGCTCGCGGATCAGCATGTACTGGGCGTGATTGGTGTCCTGGTACTCATCGACCAGGATGTGCCGGAACCGGCGCCGGTAGTGCTCGGCGGTGGCCGGGAAGGCCTGCAGCAGGAACACCGTCTGCATGATGAGGTCGTCGAAGTCGAAGGCGTTCGCCTCGCGCAGCCGGCGCTGATAGAGCTCGTACGCCTCAGCCTCGACCTTCTGCACCGAGGACTCGGCCTTGGCCTTGAAGGTCTCGTAGTCGATCAGCTCGTTCTTGGCGTTGCCGACGGTCGCCAGCAGTCGGCGCGGCGGGAAGCGCTTGGGATCGATGTCGAGATCGCGCGCCACCAAGGTCATCAGTCGCTGCGCGTCGGCCTGGTCATAGATGGTGAAGGACGACTTCATCCCGATCGTCTTGGCCTCGGCCCGAAGAATCCGCACGCACGCCGAGTGGAAGGTCGACACCCACATCGACCGGGCGCGGCCGCCGACCATGGCGGCCACCCGTTCCTTCATCTCACCCGCGGCCTTGTTGGTGAAGGTGATCGCCAGGATCGAGCCCGGTGAGACCTGGCGACGATCGAGCAGCCAGGCGATTCGGCGGGTGAGCACGCGGGTCTTGCCGGACCCGGCTCCGGCGACGACCAGCAGCGGCCCGCCGGAGTGGACCACGGCCTCCCGCTGCTGCGGGTTGAGGTCGATCAGCAGCGGGTCGTCGGGATCGATCCGCTCTGCCGGCGCCTGCGCGGGGACGGCGAACAACGCCTCGTCGGGCTGCTCGGGGGGAAGCTGCGGATCGGGGATCTGTGAGTCGGACATCGCCCGTTCAGGGTACGCGGGTGTGCCGACGCGCAGCGGCTCGGTTATGCTGGCGACGTGACTGCAACGGGCACCCGCTTCGTTACGGGCTTCTTCTATGGGACGCCGGCCACGGCTCCTGGTGAAGAGGTCTAGTCGGCGTACCGCCCCGACCCCCACCCAGCGCTCTGGCCACGGCCAGGGCGCTCGTTCGTTCCTGGGGCGTGGTGAGAGCATCTCGATCGAAGGACTGACAACATGACCACGACCACGCTCCCGACCGCCACCGAGCCGGCCGCCTCCCGGACCCGTCCCACCCGGGTGGTCACCGAGGAGGAGGCCGCGCACAAGATCACCGTGCTGCGCGACCAGATCGACGCGGTCGACGACGCCATCATCCGGCTCATCGACGAGCGCGTCGCGCTCTCCCGCAATGTCGGGGCCCTCCGCGCCGCCGTCGGCGGACCCCGCCTCTCGCTGTCGCGCGAGAACCAGATCCTCGCCAAGTTCGCTCGCCGGCTCGGCGCGCAGGGCACTCCGCTGGCGATGCTGCTGCTGAAGATCTCCCGCGGGCGCATGTAGCGACGCCGCCCGGGTGCCCGGCGGAACGGGCCGGTGGCTAACCTACGTCGCAGAGGACGCCAGCCCGAACGACCCGCCGAGGTGCCCCGATGTCTGCCCAGCCGCCGAGTGACGACTCGCAGCTCCCCCAGCTGCGGCGATTCCGCTTCGACCCCGACAGCGGGAAGGTGCCCCGCGAGGTCGATCCGGCAGCGGCGCAGCCGCAGAGCCCAGCCACCGAGCCGGCTACCGATCGGGACGGCACTCGCGAGATCCCGGCATCCCACCGCGCGGACGCCGACGAACTGCGAGACGGCGACGCTGGAGCGTTCGATGAGCCCGAGCGGCACGGCGACACCGGGCTCGACGATCCGGACCGGGTGCTGGCGGACGCCGATCGCGCCTTGGACCGGACCGGACACCAGCGCACCTCGACCGCCGTCACCGGGGCCGGCCGAACCACCCGCCGCCCGCCACCCCCGGGCCCGAGCTCTCCCGGCCCGACCGGCACGACCGTCCCGGACACTCCGTTGCGTCCGGGGCGCCCGGCCGCCCGCCGTCCGGCCCGCCGAGCGCCCCGGCATCGAGCGATGCACCCCATCGGCCGTCGTCCGTGCCGTGGCTGATCGCCGGCATCGCCGCCGCAGCGGTGATCGCGCTGGTGGTCTGGCTGGTCACCAGCTCTGGCTCGGACGACGAGGCCGACGCGGACGGCTCCGGACCGCAGAGCGGCACCGCCACCGAGGCCGTCGAGACCGGCGCGTGGGCCGACGGGGTGTGCCAGCAGCTGACCGCCTACGAGACCGCCGCGATGCCTCTGAAGGCCGAGGCCACGAAGGCCGCGGCCGCCACGGGTGGCGCGTTCTCGGCCGAGGCCGCCAAGGACATGCAGCGCGAAGCCGGTGAGCTGCTGTCCGATCTGAGCACGACCCTCGGCGAGCTCCCGGCACCGTCCGACGAGTCGGTCGCCGCGGTGCACGATCAGCTGCTGACGGACGTCGCCGAGACTGCGGACTCGACCCAGGCCAGCGGCAACGGCGCCATCGGCTCTCCGCGGGACACCGCCGCGGACGTCGTCACCTCACTGGGAGTGCCGGTCGAGGCCTTCCTCACCGCGACCGACGAGCTCACCGACGAGCAGTTCGAACCCATCGCGGCGACCGCGTCCTGCTCGGGTCTGCTCTAGGTGCTCGGGTCTGCTCTAGGACCGGGGACCCCGGTCTAGGACCGGGGGACGCTGGTCACTCCCACTCGATGGTGCCCGGCGGCTTGCTGGTGATGTCGAGGGTGACCCGGTTGATCTCGCGCACCTCGTTGGTGATCCGGTTCGACACCCGTGCCAGCACTTCGTAGGGCAGCCGGGCCCAGTCCGCGGTCATCGCGTCCTCGCTGGTGACCGGCCGTAGGACGACCGGGTGGCCGTAGGTGCGGCCGTCACCCTGCACGCCCACCGACCGGACGTCGGCCAGCAGCACGACCGGGCACTGCCAGATCTGCCGGTCCAGGCCCGCGGCCGTCAGCTCGTCGCGCACGATCTGGTCGGCCTCGCGCAGGATGTCCAGGCGCTCGCGGGTGACCTCGCCGATGATCCGCAGCGCCAGGCCCGGCCCCGGGAAGGGCTGGCGCCAGACCAGGTTCTCCGGCAGCCCCAGCTCCATGCCCACCTTGCGCACCTCGTCCTTGAACAGGGTGCGCAGCGGCTCGATCAGCTCGAACTCGAGGTCCTCCGGAAGGCCGCCGACGTTGTGGTGGCTCTTGATGTTGGCCGCGCCCTCCCCGCCGCCGGACTCGACGACGTCCGGGTACAAGGTGCCCTGCACGAGGAAGCCGACCCGGCCGCCCTCGTGCCGGACCTCGTCGAGGATGTCGCGCTCGGCCTGCTCGAAGATGCGGATGAAGTCCGCGCCGATGGTCTTGCGCTTCTGCTCGGGGTCGGTGACGCCCGCGAGGTCGGCGAGGAACCGCTCGGAGGCGTCGATGACCCGCAGGTCGGCGCCTGTGGCGGCCTCGAAGTCGTGCTTGACCTGCTCGACCTCGCCCTTGCGCATGAGCCCGTGGTCGACCAGCACGCAGTGCAGCTGGTCACCGATCGCGCGTCGCACCAGGGCGGCCGCGACCGCCGAGTCGACGCCGCCGGACAGCGCGCAGATCACGTGCGCATCCCCGACGAGGTCCCGGATCTGCTCTACCTGCGCCTCGACGACCGCGCCCATGGTCCAGTCGGCGCGCAGTCGCGCTGCGGTGTGCAGGAAGGACTCCAGCAGCTGCTGCCCGTAGGTCGAGTGCATGACCTCCGGGTGGTACTGCACCCCGAACAGCCGCCGTTGGAGGTTCTCGAAGGCGGCGACCGGCGCGCCCGGCGTCCGGCCGGTGACGGTGAACCCCGGCGGCGGGTCGACGACCGCGTCGCTGTGCGACATCCACACCTCTTGGTGGGCGGGAGCGCCGTCGAAGATCGTCGAGTGTGGTTCGACGACGCTCAGGTCGGTGCGGCCGAACTCCGATCCGCCGGTGTGCGCGACCGTGCCCCCGAGGGTCTGTGCCATCGCCTGGAAGCCGTAGCAGATGCCGAGCACCGGGACGCCGAGCTCGAAGATCTCCGGATCGATGCGCGGCGCGCCCTCGGCGTACACGCTGGCCGGTCCGCCGGAGAGGATGATCGCCTTGGCGTCCTTCTCGCGGATCTGCTGCGCGGTGATCGAATGCGGCACGATCTCGCTGTAGCAGCGGGCCTCACGCACCCGCCGGGCGATCAGCTGGGCGTACTGGGCACCGCAGTCGACCACGAGGACGAGCTCGAGGTCCTCGGCCGGGTTGGGGCTGTCGGTCACGGGATGCCTCACTCGGGGTCGGTCAGCAGGAGGTCGGCGAGGCGGTCCAGGTCGCTCTCGCTCAGGCCACGGTCGAGCAGGAACTGGCGCGCGCCGCCGTAGCTCTCCTGGATCCAGTCCAGCAGCAGCCGCATCGTCTCGGGCTTGCTGGCCTGCAGCGCCACGCTCGACTGGTCGATCTCGGTGTAGGTACCCAGAGCGTGCAGTCGCTGGATGATGGCCGCGACCGCCGGGTCCGAGGCGGCGTAGTCCTCGATCACGGCGTCGTCGGGCACCCCGAGCGCGGACAGCAGCACCGCGACCACCGAGCCGGTGCGGTCCTTGCCGGCGGCGCAGTGGATCAGCGCCGGCAGCGCGTTGGGGCGCAACAGCTCGCTGATCGCCGAGACGATGGCCGCGCCGTCCGCGGTGGTGAAGTACCCGCGGTAGTACTCGGCGCGCACCTCGTCCATCGGGCGGCCGGCCGCGGCCTCAAGCATCTCGCGCAGGCCGGGAGCGGTCTGCCGCTCGCTGCTGGCGATCGGGATGTTGACGTGGACGACGTGGTCGACCGCCAGCAGCCCGATGCCCTCCTCGGTCGACTCGCGCGGGTAGCGCAGGTCTACGATCGTGCGCAGCCCGCGCTCGTCGAGCAGCTGCCGTGCGCCGGCCTCGGTGAGAAACTGCGGGCTGTCCATCCGGTACACCAGACCTTCGCGGACCCGACGTCCGTCCCCGGTCTGGATGCCGCCGAGGTCGCGGGCGTTCAGCGCGCCGTCGAGCTCGACCCTGCGGTCGCCGGCCGCGCTCACCGCTGCTCGCTCTCTGCCAGCATGAGCTCCACCCGCTGGAAGTCCTTCAGCTCGTTGTAGCCGCACTTGGCCATCGCGCGGCGCAGCGCGCCGAAGACGTTCTGGGTGCCGTCCGGCCGGTCCGCCGGCCCACGCAGCACCCGCTCCATCGGGACCCTGCGCTCGTACGGCGCGGCCGCGTAGTGCCCGCGCGGCAGGTCGGGGTGGCTGGCCGCCGGCTCCCACCACGCTCCCCCGCCGGGCGCCTCCTCAGCCGCCGACAGCATGGTGCCCAGCATGACGGCGTCCGCGCCGCAGGCGATCGCACGAGCGATGTCACCGGCGCTCTCGATGTCGCCGTGGGCGATGATGTGCACATACCGGCCGCCGGTCTCGTCGAGATAGTCGCGGCGGGCCGCGGCGGCGTCGATGATGGTGGTGGCCATCGGCGCGTCGATCCCGAGGACGTCGGTGCTGCTGGAGTAGCGGCTGGTGCCCAGGCCGACGATCACGCCCGCGGCGCCGGTGCGCATCAGATGCAGCGCGGTCTGGTAGTTCAGCGCGCCGCCGACGACCACCGGGACGTCGAGGTCGGCGATGAACTCCTTGAGGTTCAGCTCGCCTCCCTCGGTGCTCACGTGCTCGGCGGAGACCATCGTGCCCTGGATCACCAGCAGGTCGACGCCGGCCGACAGGATCACCGGCGCAAGGGCTTCGGTGTGCTGCGGAGAGACGCGGACGGCGACCGTGCCACCGCCGGCGCGCAGCTCGCGGATCCGCTCAGCGACCAGGTCCTGATCGACGGGCTGGGCGTAGACCTCTTGCAGGAGCGCGGTCGCGTCGGCCTCGGCGGCGGCCGCGATCCGCTCGTACACCTCGCTCGGATCGCCGTAACGGGTCCACAGGCCCTCGGCGTTCAGCACGCCGAGCCCGCCCGCGGCGTTGACCATCGCCACGGTCGACGGGCTCATCGTCGCGTCGCTGGGCGCGGCGATCATCGGGATGTCGAAGCGGAAGGCGTCCAGCCGCCACGCGGTCGACACGTCGTCGGCGTCCCGCGTGCGGCGGGTCGGCACGATTGAGATGTCGCGGAGGTGGTAGCCGCGTCGAGCCTCTCGGCCGATTCCGATCTGGGAGTAGTCGCGCATGCGTGTTCGCTTTCCTTCGGGCGCCGGCTACTAGCGGCGGCTGGCGTAGTTGGGCGCCTCGACGGTCATCTGGATGTCGTGCGGGTGCGACTCGATCAGACCGGCAGCGGTGATCTGGACCAGCTGGCCGCGCTCCTTCAGCTCCGGGACGGTAGGCGTGCCGGCGTAGCCCATGCCGGCCCGGAGCCCGCCGACGAGCTGGTAGGCGACTGCCTGCAGCGGTCCGCGGAAGGCGACCTGGCCCTCGATGCCCTCGGGAACCAGCTTGTCGTCGGAGAGGACATCGTCCTGCGCATAGCGGTCCTTGGAGTACGAGCGACCCTCGCCGCGGGACTGCATCGCGCCCAGCGATCCCATGCCGCGGTAGGACTTGTACTGCTTGCCATTGACGAAGATCAGCTCGCCGGGGCTCTCGGCGACACCCGCGAACAGCGAGCCCAGCATGACGGCGTCCGCGCCGGCCGCGATCGCCTTGGCGATGTCGCCGGAGTGCTGGATGCCGCCGTCCGCGATGAGCGGCACCCCGGCAGGCCCCGCGACGGAGGCGACGTTGTGGATCGCAGATATCTGGGGCATCCCGACGCCGGCGACGACGCGGGTCGTACAGATCGAGCCGGGGCCGACACCGACCTTCACGCCGTCCGCGCCCGCCTCGATGAACGCCTTGGCGCCCTCGGCGGTGACGACGTTGCCGCCGACGATGTCGCAGTCGAGCTCCTTCTTGAGCCGGGCGACCATCTCGACGACGGCGCGGGCGTGGCCGTGGGCGGCGTCCACCATGAGGACGTCGACCCCGGCCTCGGCCAGTGCACAGGCGCGGGTGTACTGCTCGTCGCCGACGCCGACCGCGGCGCCGACCCGCAGCCGCCCCTGGTCATCCTTCGCCGCGTTCGGGTACTTCTCGCGCTTGATGAAGTCCTTGACGGTGATCAGCCCGGCCAGCTTGCCGGCCTGGTCCACCAGCGGGAGCTTCTCGATCTTGTTGGTGTGCAGCAGCCGCAGCGCCTCGTCGCCGTCCACGCCGACCGGGGCCGTGACCAGGTCGGCCTTGCCAGTCATCACCTCGCTGACCTTGCGCTGCATGTCGGTCTCGAAGCGCATGTCGCGGTTGGTGATGATGCCGACGACGACGCCCTCGTCGTCCACCACCGGCAGGCCGGAGATCCGGTACCGGCCGCACATCGCATCGACCTCGGACAGAGTGTTCTCGGGACTGCAGGCGACCGGGTCGGAGACCATGCCCGCCTCGGATCGCTTCACCCGCTCGGCCTCGCGGACCTGGTCCTCGATCGAGAGGTTGCGGTGCAGCACGCCGAGGCCGCCCTGGCGCGCCATGGCGATCGCCATCCGGCCCTCGGTGACGGTGTCCATCGCAGCCGACAGCAGCGGGATGCACAGCTCGATGTTGCGTGAGAGCCGAGTCGAGGTGTCCGCTTCGCTGGGGACGAAGTCCGAGGCTGCCGGGACCAGCAGCACATCGTCGAAGGTCAGACCAATCGGGACGAACTTCTCAGCCATTCTTCCTCCGGGTGCGGCACCGATGCGGTGCGGGCCTGCGGGTGATTCCTGCAAGAGGTTCATCGTACTGCGGCCGGGCATTGTGACCCCGCGTGCAGTTGCCCACAGGCAGCCGGAGACCATCCCGCACCGTCGGCGGTCTACGGCTAGTCTGGTGGGGTGCAGCAGAACCACGACGACGATCGCGAACGCGAGGAGCAGATCGCTCGGGAGCTGTTTGCGCAGCTCGCCCCGCTCGACCCCTTCGACGGGCACGACGACCCGGCCGGCGAGCTCGACGAGGAGGCTCCCGAGCCGCTGTCCGACGAGGAGCGCAAGCTCGTCGTCGAGGACCTGCAGGACCTCGAGGAGTTCCAGCGGCTGCTTGAGCCCCGCGGCGTCCGCGGCATCTGCATGGACTGCGCGGGCTGCAGCGAGGTGCACTACTACGCATGGGAGATCATGCGCTCGAACCTCGTCAACATGCTGCAGCACGACCAGTCGCACGTGCACGAGCCGCCGTTCGATCCTCGCCCCGAGGAGTTCGTGACCTGGGACTACGCGAGTGGATACGCCGACGCGGTGAGCGAGATGGGCCACCGCCGCCGGTGACCCATCCGCCCACCTGCGGTACGTCTCACCTCGCTATAGCGAGTCGAAACCCACCGCAGGGAGGGGTTAGCGAGTCGTAACCCACCGCAGGTCAGGTGAGGGGCTGTTCCGCCGGGGTCCTGAGCTCGTCGGGGAGGGTCTTCAGGAAGGCGGCGGCCCGGGCCGGATGCAGATCCAGGCGGATGGTCGCGATCACCTCACGCGCCGTCTGCAGGCAGCTCTCACGGCGCTCCGGATCGGTCTCGAGCCGGCGCAGCGCGAGTGCGGCCGGCCACACGATCGCGCCCCAGCCATCCTTGCTCGCCGCGGTGAGCACCCGGCACAGCTCCTCACGCGCGGCACCGGTCTCGCCGAGACGGTCAAGGACGACGCCGCGCAGCAGTCGGGTCTTGATCCGGTGCCGGGGGCTGCGGAGCCGGGCGAGCGGCAGGTCGAGCTCGTCGAGCGCCTGCAGCGCCCCCTGGGGGTCCTGCCGCGCGAGCGCGAGGTCGGCACGGACCCAGCCCTGGCGCACCGTCGTCCGGGCATCGCCATGCTCAGCGAACCGGTCGGCGAGCGAGAGCCAGTGCTCGGCGTCGCCGAGCTCACCGAGGCCGATCGAGTCCGCTGCGCGATTGATCAGCAGATCGACGTACGGCCAGTCGGCCGGCGTGCCAGCGCGGTGCCACAAGCGCAGCGCCTGGTCGTCGTGGAAGCGGGCGCACCCGTAGTCACCCAGCTCCCTGCGGTGGCTGGCCACCAGGGCGGCGCCCAACGACCGGACACTGATCCGTTCATCGGCCAGCAGCTCGCTGGCGACCGCCTCGGCCTGTCCGTAGAGGCCGCGCGCGCCCAGCTCGGCGCCCAGACGCCACTTCTGCCGAACCGCGCTGTCCATGTCCCCACCGTAGCGACTCGGCCTCGGCACGATCCCTCCGCGCCCCGCGTAGACTGACGCGGTCCCACCGGAGGTGCGCGATGGTCGACGTCCAGATCCCTACCAGAGAACGGATCGAGCACGCAGCACAGCTGATCGAGCGCTATGTCCGGCGCACGCCGGTGCTACGGCTCGACCTGCCGTCGCGCGGGGCGATCACCCTCAAGCTCGAGCAGCTGCAGCACACCGGCAGCTTCAAGCCACGCGGCGCGTTCACCAACGTGCTGACCACAGCGACCACGCCGGCCACCCTCGTGGCGGCATCCGGCGGCAACCATGGCCTCGCGGTGGCGTACGCCGGGCGCCGGCTCGGCATCCCGACCCAAGTGTTCGTGCCGCAGACGGCGCCGGCGGCGAAGGTGTCCCGGCTGCGGGCGTGGGGCGCCGACGTCCGGCAGCACGGCCAACGGTACGCCGATGCCTACGAGGCGAGCCTGAGCGCCGCCGCCCAGCCGGGTGCACTGGCGGTCCACGCCTACGACTCGCCTGCGACCGTCACCGGCCAGGCGACGATGGCCAGGGAGATCAGCGAGCAGGTGCCTGAGGTCTCGTCGCTGGTGGTCGCCGTCGGCGGAGGTGGGTTGATGGGCGGAGCGTGCGCCTGGTTCGGCGAGTCGACGCAGCTGGTGGCGGCCGAGCCTGTCGGCTCCGCGTCGTACGCCGCGGCGTACGACGCGGGCGGCCCTGTGGACATCACGCCGCGCGGGCTGGCCTCCGACTCGCTGGGCGCCAGCCGGATCGGTGAGATCGCGTGGGCGGCGATGCGGGCCGCGCGCGCCCGCCCGGTGGTGGTGGACGACGCCACGGTGCTCACCGCCCGCGAGCTGCTGTGGCGCGAGTGCCGGATCGCGGCCGAGCTCGGCGGCGTCGTCGCGCTGGCCGCCGTGCTGGAGGGCCAGGTGGAAGTGGCGCCGGACGGCGGCACGGTCGTCGTCGTGTGCGGGGCGAACGCCGACCCCAGCGACCTGCCGATGAACTAGTGGCGTGTCCCAGCCATGGTTGCCCGGTGAGGGTGCACGCTCGTCGACGAACGTGTGGTGCGAGCCATTTCTGGGACGCCCCACTGGCCGGTCGAACGAGCGCAGCGCGAGGGCGGCGCCGCCGAGACATCGAAACGCCGAGACGCGGTGAGGCAACAAAGTCGTCTCACCGCGTCTCGGCGTCGTCGGTCGCTGAGCGACCTCCTCGCTCGAGGACCGGGTTCTACTCGCTAGTGGCCGTGCCCATGGCCGTGGCCATGACCGGCCTCGTCGTCCTCCGGCTCGGGTGCGTCGCTGACCGCGGACTGCGTGGTCAGCAGCATCGCGGCCACGGACGCCGCGTTCGCGACCGCGGCCTTGGAGACCTTGACCGGGTCGATGATGCCCTGGTCCACGAGCTTGGCGTACTCATGGGTGGCGGCGTTGTAGCCCTGGCCCTTCGCACCCTTGCGCACGTGCTCGACGACGACCGAGCCCTCCGCGCCGGCGTTGCGGGCGATCCAGTACAGCGGGGCCGACAGCGCCTCGCGCACGACCTTCACACCGGTCTTGGTGTCGCCGTCCACGCCGAGATCACCCTCGAGCGCCGAGGCGGCGTGCACGAACGCGGCGCCGCCGCCGATCACGACGCCCTCCTCGACCGCAGCCCGGGTCGCCGCGATGGCGTCCTCAATGCGGTGCTTCTTCTCCTTCATCTCGACCTCGGTGGCCGCGCCGACCTTGATAACGGCGACGCCGCCGGCGAGCTTGGCCAACCGCTCCTGGAGCTTCTCGCGGTCCCAGTCGCTGTCGGTCTCGTCGATCTCGCGGCGCAGCTGCGCGGTGCGGCCCTCGACCGCCTCCTTACCGCCGGCACCGTCGACCAGGGTGGTGGTCTCCTTGTCGACGACGACGCGACGGGCCTGGCCAAGCAGAGACAGGTCGGCGGACTTCAGGTCCAGCCCGATCTCGGGCGCGATGACCTGGCCGCCGGTGACGACCGCGAGGTCCTCCATGAACGCCTTGCGCCGGTCGCCGAAGAACGGCGACTTGACCGCGACGACCTGGAAGGTCTTGCGGATCGCGTTCACGACGAGCGTCGACAGCGCCTCACCGTCGACGTCCTCGGCGATGATCACCAGGGGCTTGCCCGACTGCGCGACCTTCTCCAACAGCGGCAGCAGGTCGGCCACGGTGGAGATCTTGCCCTGGTGCAGCAGCACGTAGGCGTCGTCGAAGGCCGCCTCCATCGAGTCGGGGTCGTTGACGAAGTACGCCGAGATGTAGCCCTTGTCGAACTGCATGCCCTCGGTCAGCTCGAGGGCGGTGTCCATGCCGGAGCCCTCCTCGACGGTGATGACGCCGTCGGTGCCGATCCGCTCCATCGCCTCGGCGATGAGCTGGCCGACCGACTCGCTCTGTGCCGAGATGGTCGCGACGTGCGCAATCGACTGCGAGCCCTCGACGGGGATCGCGATCTTGTCGAGCTCGGCGGTGACGGCCTCGACGGCCTTGTCGATGCCGCGCTTGAGCTCCACCGGGTTGGCGCCGGCCGCGACATTGCGCAGGCCCTCCTTGACCATCGCCTGCGAGAGGACGGTGGCCGAGGTGGTGCCGTCGCCGGCGATGTCGTTGGTCTTGACCGCGACCGACTTGACCAGCTGGGCACCCATGTTCTCCTGGGCGTCCTCGAGCTCGATCTCGCGGGCGATGGTCACACCGTCGTTGGTGATGGTCGGGGCGCCGAACTTCTTGTCGAGCACGACATTGCGCCCGGCGGGGCCGAGGGTGACGCGGACGGCGTTCGCGAGCGCGTTGACGCCGCGCTCGAGCGCCCCGCGGGCCTCGGTGTCGAAGGTAACGATCTTTGCCATGTGTGGTGGTTCTCCTCCGTGGCGCTGCGTGCGCCATCAAAGCGGACCGCCCCGCCCCCGGTACGGGAGCGGGGCGGCTGCTCTTACATCTACGAGTCGAGTGGACTACTTCTCGACGATGGCCAGCAGATCGCGGGCCGACAGGACGAGGTACTCCTCGCCGCCGTACTTCACCTCGGTGCCGCCGTACTTCGAGTAGATGACGACGTCGCCTTCCTTGACATCCATCGGCACGCGGTTGCCCTTGTCATCGATGCGGCCGGGTCCGACGGCGACGACGGTGCCCTCCTGGGGCTTCTCCTTCGCCGTGTCGGGAATGACCAGACCGGATGCGGTCGTGGTCTCTGCCTCGTTAGCCTGGACGACGACGCGGTCCTCAAGCGGCTTGATGGCCACCTTTGCCATGAATTGACCTCCCCCTCTGGGG
This sequence comes from Blastococcus sp. Marseille-P5729, assembly GCF_900292035.1. NCBI lineage: Bacteria > Bacillati > Actinomycetota > Actinomycetes > Geodermatophilales > Geodermatophilaceae > Blastococcus > Blastococcus sp. Marseille-P5729. The sequence goes on from NZ_OMPO01000002.1 coordinate 443,003, forward strand.
TTGTTGGCTTGCTGTAGTTGAGTAGTTGCTGCTCACGCCGCCGTCGCGGGGGTCGGCGCGAGATGCAGTTAGCACTCTAACGCCCCGAGTGCTAAACGTGCCACCCGGGTGTGTTCGCTGGAGGAGGACGACCGTGGACCTCGAGGTCATGCGCGCGCTCGCCTCGGACGACGGGCGTACCGCCATCGATGCCGCTGTCGCCGCGCTCGCCGCCGGTGCTGACGAGCTGTCGGTAGTGAACCGGCTGCGGAGGGCGCTCGATGCCCCGGTCGCCGCGGCCGTGCTGACCCAGGCTCAGCTCCGTCCGCGCGCAGCGGCCAAGCTGGGCGGTCGGGCCGGCGACCTGCTGCTGCTGCCCGACTCCCTCGAGCAGGCGTCCCGTCCAGAGGTGTCGGCGGTGCGCGCCCAGCGGCTCCTGGACGCCGGGGTCACCCGGGTGGTGGACGCCGGCGCGGGTCTGGGAGCCGACTCGATCGCGTACGCCGAGGCAGGGCTGCAGGTCACCGCCGTCGAGCGCGACCCCCTGGTCGCCGAGGTGCTGCGCCACAACGCCGAGCCGTTCGGCGTCCACGTCATTGAGGGCGATGCGATCGGGCTTCTGCACTCCGGTGAGATCGGGCGGGCCGAAGGCACAGCGGTGTACGTCGATCCAGCGCGCCGGAGCAACGGCCGTCGGCTGTTCGACCCGGAGGAGTGCACACCGCCGCTATCGGTGCTCGTTGAGCTCGCGGACGCCGGTGTGCCGATCGTGGCGAAGATGTCGCCCTCGCTCGGGGTGGACGACGTCCCGGCCGGTTGGGACGCCGACTGGGTCTCGACGCAGACCGAGCATGGGCGCTCGGTGGTCGAGGCGAGCATCTGGTCTCCCCTGCTAGCAAAGGGATCGCGGCGGGCAGTCGTGCTGCTGCGCTCGGCGGCCGGGGACACGTGGGACTGCTCCGATCTCTCGTCGGAGCCGGCCACCGGCACGCCGTCCGAGCCGGTTGCCGGGACGCCGTCCGGCCCGGTTGCCAGCTATGTCTACGAACCGGATGGTGCGGTCAACCAGGCGGAAGTGGTCGACGAGCTCGCCGCGATCCTCGATGGCTGGCTCATTGAGCCACGGATCGCTTACCTCACAAGCGATCTCGCTGTCGACACCCCGTTCGCGCATCGCTACCGGGTAGTCGACCAGCTCCCCTGGTCGAAGCGGGCGCTGGCCCGCCGGCTGGCGTCGATCGACGCATCGGACCTGGTGATCAAGAAACGCGGCGTCACCGTCGACCCGACGGCGCTACGGCGCCAACTGTTGCCCCGGCTTCGCTCGCGTACCGGCGCACCGCTGGTCGTCATCCTGTCCCCCCACGCGGGCCGGGTGGTCGCGCTGCTGGCGCACGCCGCCTGACGGCGGCCGTGGCCGGAGCGAGACGTAGTGACGACCACCGGGGTCAGAGGCGGATCTCGTCGACGGGGAGATAGCTGGTGGCCGAGAAGGCCAGGTCGGACGGCGCGAGGCCGCGCTCGACCAGCTGTGCCCCGAGGGCCGCCACCATCGCGCCGTTGTCAGTGCACAGCCCGGCGCGCGGCACCCGAAGCGTGATGCCGGCGCGGTCGCAGCGCTCCTGGGCCATCGCCCGCAGCCGCGAGTTCGCCGCGACGCCGCCGCCGATCTGCAGGTGCTCGACGCCGCGCTCGGTGCACGCCTTGATGGTCTTCATGGTCAGGACGTCGACGACCGCCTCCTGGAAGGACGCGGCGACGTCCGCCACGGGGATCGGCTCACCGGCGCGCTGCTTGGCCTCCACCCAGCGGGCGACCGCCGTCTTCAGGCCGGAGAACGAGAAGTCCAGCGGCGCGTCGCCGGGTCCGGTGAGGCCCCGCGGGAACCCGATCGCTGCGGAGTCCCCCTGTGTCGCGAGCCGGTCGATGGCCGGCCCACCCGGGAAGCCCAGCTGCAGCAGGCGGGCGACCTTGTCGAAGGCCTCTCCCGCCGCGTCGTCGATCGTCGCGCCCAGCGGCGTGATGGACGAGGTGATGTCGTCGACCTGCAGGATCGACGAGTGGCCGCCGGAGACCAGCAGCGCCATGGTCGGTTCGGGCAGCGGCCCGTGCTCCACGATGTCGACCGCGACGTGGGCGGCGAGGTGATTGACCGCGTAGAGCGGCTTCCCGATCGCCAGTGCATATGCCTTCGCGGCGGCAGCGCCGACCAGGAGCGCACCAGCGAGGCCCGGCCCCCCGGTCACGGAGAGCGCGTCGATGTCATGCAGCGTGACCCCGGCCTGCTTCAGCGCCCGCTGCACCGTCGGGACCATCGCCTCGAGGTGCGCCCGGGAGGCCACCTCGGGGACGACGCCGCCGAAGCGGGCATGCTGATCGACGCTGGAGGCGATCTCGTTGGCCAGCAGCTGCTCGCCCCGGACGATCCCGACACCGGTCTCGTCGCAGGAAGTCTCGAAGCCGAGGATCAGCGGTGCCGAGCCGCCTCGGGTGAGCAGCTCAGCCACGGATCATCACCGCCGCGTCGACGTCCTCCGGCTGGTAGTAGCGCTTACGCAGACCCACTGTCTGAAACCCCTCGCTCTCGTACATCCCGATGGCTGCAGCGTTATCGACCCGCACCTCCAGGATGACCCGAACCGCGCCGCGCCGCTCGGCCTCGGCCAGCAGCGCCCGCAGCAGCCGCCTTCCGATGCCCTGGCCCTGCCGGTCGAGCGTGGTTCCGATGGTCATCACGTGCGCCTCGTCGCCGAACACGGCGAGCCCCGCGTAGCCGACGACCTCGCCTGCCTGCTCCGCGACGACGTACCAGCGGGTCGCCGGGTCGGCCAGCTCGTCGCGCAGCATCTGCTCGGTCCACGCCTGCGATCCGAACAGCTCATCCTCCAGCACGAGGATGGCGGGCAGGTCGGCCGTCGTCATCGCACGGTAGGCGTCATCAGTCATCGGCTCAACTCGGGCCGGTCACGTGGAGCCGCGGCCGGGCCTTGGGCTCGGCGGCGTCCGGACGACGGATGTATATGGGTTGCAGCGGCGTCGGCTGCACGTCGATCGCGCCGGTGCGCACCGCCGCGGCCACCAGGGAGACCGGGGTCGGCAGGACCTCCCGTACGGGGGCCGCCGCAGCCAGCTCGTCGAGGTACTTCTCCGCGCCCGCGTGGATCACGGCGTCGACCTCGCCTGCCGCGGCGAGCGCATCGGCAGCTGCTGCGACCTCCGGGCCGACCACCCGCTGGATCCCTTCATACACCGCAAAGTAGACCTCTCGGCGCCGGGCGTCAGTCACGACCAGGGTGCGCCCCTCCCGTGGCGCGAGCGCGTCGAGCGAGCACACTCCCCAGGCGGGGATCTCCAGCGCGTCACCCAGCGCCGCGGCGGTCACGATGCCCACTCGCAGCCCGGTGAACGGACCCGGTCCGAGGCCGGCGACGATCCCTTCCAGGTCGCCCATCGCGAGCTCGGCCTCGCGTACTACCCGCTCGATCGACGGCGCCAGGATCTCGGCGTGCGCCGTCGCCCCGGTCTCGGAGGACACCGACCGCTGGGTCGGCGTCCCGTCCGCGAGCTCGACGACCCCGGTCATGATCCGCGGTGTCGCCGTGTCGATGGCCAGCAGCCTCACGCGCCCTCCCCTGCGATGGTCTCGTCCCATCGTGGCCCGTGTGCCTCGAGCCGCACGATCCGGGTCTCGTCGTCAGGGTCGGAGGCCCGCTCGATGTCGACAAGCAGGTGTCCCTCCGCCGACAGCGCCTCGGCCAGGCCGCTGCCCCACTCCACGAGAGTCACCGAGGCGTCGAGGTCGGCGTCCAGGCCCAGATCCTCGAGCTCGTCGATGGTGGCGATGCGGTAGGCGTCCACGTGGACGACGGGCAGCCGGCCGTGGTGCACGCGAGCGATGACGAAGGTCGGCGACGTGAGCCGCTCGCGGACGCCGAGGCCGGCGCCGATGCCCTGCGCGAAGGTCGTCTTCCCGGCACCGAGGGGTCCGCGCAGGATCACCAGATCCCCAGCCCGCAGACGATCGGCGACCCGCGCGGCGAAGGCCTGAAGCTCATCGGGCGTCGCCGCGGCGCAGGCGGACGGCAGGCTCACGCGGGCTTCTTCTTGCGCTTCGGCGAGAGCACCCGCCGCACGAAGCCGATCACCTGCTCGTTGCACAGCTCGGGCTGCTCCATCATCGCCATGTGGCCCGCGCCGGGAACGACGAACAGGTCCGCGGCCGGGATCTCCTTCGCGATCAACTCGCTGTGCTCCAACGGCGTCATCTTGTCCTCGTCGCCGCAGATAATCAGCACCTCGGCCTTGGCGAGCGCGGCCAGCGCCTGCACCTTGTCGTGCCCGGCGAGCGTCGGGTAGAAGTCCGCGACGACGTCCAAGGGGGTCGAGGAGACCATCCGATCGACGTAGTCCGCCAGCGACGCAGACGCTCCCTCGCTGCCGAAGGCGTAGCGGCGGATCAGCAGCCAGATCGTGTCGGCGGTGAGCCGGCGACCACGCTCGACCGAGCGCGGGGCGAACCGGGCGCCGCGGGCCAGGGCTGGCAGCGCGCGCTGCACCAGGGTCGAGGGCAGGCTGGCTCGCATCGCGGCCATGAGATTGCCGGCGGACGTCGACATCAGCACCGCCCCGACGATCCGGGTGCCGAACAGGCCGGGCCGGCGATCGGCCAGGCCCATGATCGTCATGCCGCCCATCGAGTGGCCGACCACGATCACGTTGTCGTCCTCGTTGCTGGCCGCCTCGACGACCTGCTCCAGGTCAGCGCCGAGCTGGTCGATGGTGCAGTCGGCGGCCTCGGAATGCCCGGAGCGCCCGTGCGAGCGCTGGTCGAAGAAGACCAGCCGCATCGTGGGATCGGTGTTCTGGCTCAACGCGAGGCGCTGGAAGTGGAAGCTGCCCATCTCGTGGGTGTACCCGTGCGCGAAGATGACCGTCACCGGCGCATCCATCGGGCCGACCTCCTCGACGTACAGCGGGGTGCCGTCGGTGGCGGTCACGGTGTAGTGGCGGTCGCTGGGCAGCGCGCCGAACTCGATGTCGCGGTAGGGATCGGGCCGCTCGTGCAGCCGCCGCACGGTCGCGCGCTCGGCGATGACGCGCGCGGTGTTCAGCACCGCGGTCGCGCCCGCGAGACCACCCGCGACCAGCGCGAGCGTCTTGTTGCGCTTAGCCATGTGCTCTCCCTCGGAGGTCGTTATGGTGGCGCCGGGCGAAGCGTCCCCCGGCGCGCGCGACGATCTCGTAGTGAATCGTTCCGGCGGCGTCCGCCCACTCCTGCGCGGTGGGCTCGTCGTACGCCGCATCGCCCCACAGCACGACCTCGTCACCGGCATGCACGTCCGCGTCCCCGACGTCGACGACGAACTGGTCCATGCACACCCGGCCGGCGATCGGGTATCGAACGCCGTCGATCGTCACCGGTGCACGCCCGCTGGCCGCGCGCGGGATGCCGTCGGCGTACCCGACGGGCACCACCGCGAGCCGGGTGGCGCGCGATGTCGTGTAGGTGAGGCCGTAGGAGACGCCGGTACCGGCGGGGACCTCCTTGACCATCAGCACCCGCGCGCTGGCGCGCATCGCGGGCCACAGGTCGTACTCGCTCGGGTCGCCGCCCATCGGGTCGAGCCCGTACAGCGACACCCCTGGTCGCACCATGTCGCACCAGGCACCTGGGTCGGTCAGGCTCGCGGCGGAGTTCGCGATGTGCAGCGCGAAGCCGTCCAGACCCGACGCGCGAGCCACTTCGGCCGCCTCGTGCAGGGCCGTGATCTGGGCCTGGACGGTGGGGTGGCCGGGCGCGTCGGCGAACGCGAAATGGCTCCAGACGCCGGCGATCCGCACCCGCCGCGCCGACTCGAGCTCGGCGGCCCGGGCAACGAGCGCCGGCCACTGATCCGGCGGGCAGCCGGCCCGGCCCAGCCCGGTGTCGATCTTGAGGTGGACGACGCCTCCGTCACCGGCGTCCGCGATGGCCTCGAGCGCCTCGATCGTGGAGACCCCGAGCTCGACGCCAGCACCGAGCGCCCAGGCGAAGTCGGTCCCGGGGGTGTGCAGCCACGACAGGACGCGGGCTTCGATCCCCGCCCCGCGAAGGGTGCGTGCCTCGTCGAGAATTGTGACGCCGAGCGCGTCGGCGCCACCTGCGAGCGCTGCCCGGGCGGATTCCACGATCCCGTGGCCGTAGCCATCGGCCTTGACGACGGCCATCAACGGACGGCCGACCCGCGCGCGCAGTGTCGCCGTGTTGTGGGTCAGGGCTGCCAGATCGATGTCGAGCACGGCCATGCCGGGGCTCAATGGTGGGTGGACGCTCACCAGTCCAGTCTGCCGCACGCGATGCCGCGGGGGCGCCACTTCCTCCTGTGGCACATTGCACACGCGGCAATTTTGCCCATTGTGCAATGTGTCGGTACGGTGATTCCTGTGACCGGGACACTGGGGCTCCGCGAGGAGAAGAAGTCGCAGACCCGCCGCGCCATCGCGGACGCCGCCCTGCGGCTCGCGTCCGAGCGCGGCTATTCGAACGTGACCGTGGCGCAGATCGCCGCCGCCGCGGGGGTCTCGCGACGCACCTTCTCGAACTACTTCCCCTCCAAGGCCGACTGCTTCACCGCCGTGGTCGACGACCGCTTTCTCGCCGACATCGCTCCCGAGCTGCTGGCCAGCGACGGCAGCGGCGTGCGCGAACGGCTGGCCGCGGCCTTTCAGAAGGCCGATCCGGCCTTCTGGGACGATCTGGCGCGCGTGCACCAGCTGATCCAGACCGAGCCGGAGGTCGCGGCCGCCATCGCGCTGGCCGAGAAGCGTCAGTGTGAGGACGTCGTCGCCGGGCTCGTCGCGGCCAGTGACGGCAGCATCGACCGGCTCCGGCTGTGGTTGACAGTCGCCGTCGTCAGCACGTGCATCAACACCTGCGTCGAGAGCTGGTTGGCGGACGGCGGCCGCGGCGGCCACAAGCGGTTGGCCGAGATGGTCGCCAGCTCGCTGCAGATCCTCGACCTCTCCTGGCTCGACCCGCACATCGGCGCCCTGCACAGCTATCACCAAGCCACCCACCCGTAACCGCCTCCACCGAACCGGACACCGCGCGCCCACCCGCGCCTGCGGCACATCTCCGAAAGGACCACCTCCGTGGCAACGCTCCTCTATCGCATCGGGCACTTCTGCTACCGCAACCGCAAAGGCGTGCTCGCCGCGTGGCTCGTGGTGCTGATCGGCATGGCCACCGCCGCCGGTCTACTCATGGGCAAGTTCAGCCCGCAGTTCTCGATTCCAGGACTGCAGTCGCAGACCGCGCTGGACAAGCTCACCGAGAAGGTCCCGGCCGCCGGTGGCACGACCGGCCGCGTGGTCCTGCAGGCCGAGGACGGCCCGCTGGCCACCCCCGCGCACGACGCGCAGGTCGAGGCGATGGTCTCGGAGATCTCCGGGATGGACGGCGTCGCCTCGGTGACCCCGCCGATCCCCGGAACGAGCATCTCGCCCACCGAGCCCTCGATCGGCTACATCACGATCGTGTTCTCCGACGAGATCGGCGCGATCCCGGTCGCGACGCTCGAGTCGATCGAAAAGGTGGTCGGTGAGAACGACGGCGACGGGCTGCGCGCGGAGATCGGTGGCGCGGCCGCCCAGCAGATGCCCGCGATCGGCTCGACCGAGGGAATCGGCGTGGCCATCGCCGTGGTCGTCCTGCTGATCACCTTCGGGTCCATCCTGGCGGCCGGGCTGCCGCTGCTGACTGCGCTGATCGGTCTCGGTATCGGGATCAGCGGGATCCTGATCGTGTCGGGCTTCGTGACGATGTCCGACACCGCCCCGATCCTGGCCCTCATGCTCGGCATGGCGGTCGGTATCGACTACGCGCTGTTCATCGTCTCCAAGCACCGCGACCAGCTGCGCCGCGGCCTGGGGGTCGAGGAGTCGATCTCGCGGGCCAACGCCACCGCGGGTACCGCGGTCGTGTTCGCGGGCCTCACGGTGATCATCGCGCTGGCCGCGCTGACCGTCGTCGGCATCCCCTTCCTCGGCGTCATGGGTCTCGGGTCCGCGTTCACCGTCATCATGGCGGTGCTCGTCGCCACCACGCTGGTGCCGGCGCTGCTCGGATTCGCGGGCTACCGGGTGCTGCCGAAGAAGGAGCGCACGGACATCGAGGCCCGGGTCGGGCAGACCATCGCGGCCGAGGAGCATCACACGCCGAACCGGTGGATCCGGTTCATCGACCGGCGTCCGCTCGTCGCGCTGCTCGGCGGCGTCCTGCTGCTCGGCCTGATCGCGATCCCGGCTACCCAGCTGCGCCTCGGGCTGCCGACCGACAGCACCGCCGGTCCAGAGACCAGCAAGCGCCAGGCCTACGACCTCGTCGTCGAGGGATTCGGGGAGGGCGCCAACAACCCGTTGCTCCTGCTGGTCGAGCCCGACTCGCCGCAGCTGCTGGACCCGCAGACCGCGGCCGGCGTGGAGGCGCAGGTGCAGCAGCAGCTCATGCAGCAGGCGGCCGAGAACCCGCAGCTGGCGAAGTACGGAACCCCCGAGATGCTCCAGATGGCCGTCGACCAGGCGAAGGCGGACGCCGTGATGAAGCCGTACATCGACCAGATCGCCGGGGTCGAGAACGTCGCGTCGGTCCAGGCGATCACCGGGACGCCGGACGGGTTGTTCTACGTGCTGCAGGTGGTGCCCGGCAGCGGGGCCTCGGACCAGGCCACCGTCGATCTGGTGAACGAGCTGCGCTCCGTCAGTGACGACCTCGGCGAGCAGAACGGCGCGAACGTCGAGGTGACCGGCCTGAACGTGGTCGAGATGGACATCTCGCAGAAGCTGGCCGACGCGCTCCCGATCTACCTGGCGATCGTCGTCGGGCTGGCGCTCATCCTGCTCTTCTTCGTCTTCCGCTCGCTCATTGTGCCGATCAAGGCGGTGCTGGGCTTCCTGCTGTCGATCGCGGCGTCCTTCGGTGCCGTCGTCGCGGTCTACCAGCTCGGCTGGCTGCAGGGGATCTTCGGCGTCGACACCCCGGCGCCCATCATCAGCTTCCTCCCGGTGCTGCTGATCGGCATCCTCTTCGGCCTATCCATGGACTACGAGATGTTCCTGGTCTCGGGCATGCGTGAGGCACACGCGCACGGTCTCCCGGCGCGCAAGGCCGTGACGACCGGCTACATGGCCGGCTCGCGGGTGGTCACCGCAGCCGCAATCATCATGATCTCGGTGTTCGCGGGATTCATCATGGCGCCCGACACAATCATCGCCTCGATCGGCTTCGCGCTGGCGGTCGGCGTGATGTTCGATGCCTTCGTGGTGCGGATGACGATCGTGCCGGCGGTGATGCGGCTGCTCGGCGAGAAGGCCTGGTACCTACCGCGGTGGATGGACAAGGCCATCCCGCACGCGGACGTCGAGGGAACCAAGCTACTGGCGAAGCTGGAGGCCGCCGACCACAAGTCCGAGCGAGAGACCGAGCTGGTCTGAGCGCCCTGCAGTGTGCTGGCCGGGGCGATCGCGAAATCGCCCCGGTCAGCTCACCACCGCCCGCAGCAGATCGGGCAGGTCGCCGGCGATGATCGGGCCGGACGCCGCCTGCGCGGCGCGGCCGTGGGCGTGCGCGCCCATCGCCGCGGCCATCCGCGGTTCGAGGCCGGCGGCCAGCAGCGCTCCGATGACCCCGGCGAGTACGTCGCCGGTGCCGGCGGTCGCCAGCCTCGGCGAGCCAGTCGCGTTGACCAGCGCGGGATGACCGGGTGCGGCCACGATCGTCGACGGCCCCTTGAGCAGAACGACGCAGCCGGAGTCCTCGGCAGCGCGCCGCGCGGCACTCAACGGATCACCGATCGGGAAGAAGATCCGCTCGAACTCGCCGGCGTGCGGCGTCAGGACGGTGGGTGCGGCTCGCTGCCGTAGCTCGTCGACGCGATCCCCCAGCAGGGTGAGGCCATCGGCGTCCACCAGCACCGGGACGTCCACGGCGAGCACCTCGTCGAGCAGTTCGCGGCCGCGCTCGTCGGTGCCGATGCCGGGGCCGACCACCCACGCGTCGGTGCGGACCGCCTCGGCGACGGACGGCGCCACGACGCACTCCGGCCACGCCTCGATCACGCGATCGGACGCCGGCGGCCCACCGACGAACCGCACCATTCCCGGCTTGGCACGAAGCGCTCCGCCGACGCACAGCGCCGCAGCTCCGGCGTACTTCGCCGACCCAGCGGCGATCCCGACGACACCGGTGGAGTACTTGTGTCCGTCGTACGGCTGACGCGGCCACGCCCGCCGCACCTCGTCGTCGGTGAGCACGCCGGCGGCCGCAGGGGGTAGCTCCGGCCCGAGACCGATGTCGACGAGCTCGACGTCGCCGCAGTAGGCCGCGCCGAGGAGATGCGCCGGTTTGTAGCATCCGAAGGTGACGGTGGTATGCGCACGGATCGCATCCTTGGCAGGAATGCCGGTATCGACAGCCACCCCCGAGGGAACATCGACAGCCACCACCAAACCATGAGTCGCGACTGCTTCGCCGATATCGCCGGGAAGCCCGACCTCGCGACCGCTGCCCAGACCAGCGATGCCGTCGACCATTAGATTGGCGTCCTGGATCAGGTCAGCCGCGCCGTCGTCCCCGATCCGCTGCACCTCGCCGCCAGAGCGTCGGTAGGCAGCCAGCGCGCCGGGATAGGTCGCGTCGGCCACCAGCAGCGCGGTGACCGCGACGCCGCGCTCGCGCAGGAAGCGGCCGGCGTGCAGGGCGTCTCCCCCGTTGCCGCCGGGGCCGACCAGCAGCACCACGCGGGCGCCGTACGCCCCGCCGCTGCTCTCGCGCAGCAGCCGCAGCACAACCTGGGCCAAGCCATAGGACGCCTTCTGCATCAACGATCCGGCGGGCGCTCGCGCCATGAGTGCGGCTTCGGCGTCCTGCACCTGCTGCCGGCCGTAGAGACCGATCATCGCGGCACCTCCACCGACAGCGCGACCACCATCGCCACCGCGATGCCCCCGTCGTGCGAGAGCGAGAGCTGCCACCCGTGGACGCCGAGCTCGTCGGCGCGGGCCTGCACGGTGCCGCGGGTGATCAGCCGGGGCCGGCCGCGCTCGGCGGTCTGGACCTCGGCGTCGTGCCACAGCAGGTTGCCCGGCGCGCCGAGGGCCTTCGCGAGCGCCTCCTTGGCGGCGAAGCGGGCGGCCAGCGACGCGGCATGCCGCGGGCGGCCGGATGGCGAGATCTGCTCGGCGGGAGTGAAGAGCTTGTCCTTGAGCCTCGGCGTCCGTATCAGCGACTCGGCGAACCGCTCGACCGGGCAGACGTCCACCCCGACCCCGACGATCACGCGTCCCCCTCTCCGTTGTGCGGGGGTGTGCAGCACGATAACCGGCTCATAGGGTGCTCCACTGCCCCGCAGAACTACTCGACGGTGACGGACTTGGCCAGGTTGCGCGGCTGGTCGACGTCCAGGCCCTTCGCGGCCGCGATCTCGCACGCCATCACCTGCAGCGGAACCGCGGTGACCAGCGGAGCCAGCAGCGTCGGGCAGTGCGGCACCCGGATCACATGGTCGGCGTACGGCGTGACCTCCTCGTCGCCGGCCTCGGCGATCACGATCGTCTTCGCGCCGCGGGCGCGCACCTCTTGGATGTTGGAGACGATCTTGCCGTGCAGCGTGTCCCGACCCAGCGGCGACGGGCAGACCACGACCACCGGGGTACCGTCGCCGACCAGCGCGATCGGGCCGTGCTTGAGCTCCCCGGCCGCGAACCCCTCGGCGTGCATGTAGGCCAGCTCCTTAAGCTTCAGCGCCCCCTCCAGAGCGACGGGGAAGCCCACGTGCCGGCCGAGGAAGAGCACCTGTGCGCAGTCGGCGAGCTCCTCGCGGGCGAGCTTGCGCACCGGCTCCATCGTATCGAGCACCTGCTCGACCGCGGCGGGCATTGCCTTGAGCTGATCGACGATCACCGCGACCTCGTCGCCCCACTTCACCCCGCGCACGCTCGCCAGGTGCAGCGCAATGAGATAGCAGGCGACGATCTGTGCCAGAAACGCCTTCGTCGACGCGACCGCGATCTCGACGCCCGCGCGGGTGTAGAGCACGGCGTCCGACTCGCGTGGGATCGTCGAGCCGATCGTGTTGCAGATGGCGAGGATGCGCGCGTGCTGGTCCTTGGCGTGCCGCAGCGCCATCAGGGTGTCCATGGTCTCGCCGGACTGGCTGATGGCGATGACGAGCGTGGTCCGGTCGAGCACCGGGTCGCGGTAGCGGAACTCGCTGGCCAGCTCGACCTCGCACGGGATGCGGGTCCAGTGCTCGATCGCGTACTTGGCGATCATCCCGGCGTACGACGAGGTCCCGCAGGCGATGATGAAGATCTTGGTGATGTCTCGGAAGTCCTCGTCGGAGAGCCGGACCTCGTCGAGCACGATGTCGCCAGTGTCGGTCAACCGGCCCCGGAGGGTGTCGGCGACGACCGCGGGCTGCTCGGCGATCTCCTTGAGCATGAACCAGTCGTAACCGCCCTTCTCGGCGGCGGCGTCGTCCCAGTCGATGGTGTAGCCGGTGAGCTCGATCTCGCCGCCGTCGAAACCGATGACGGTGATGCCGCGCTCGGCGTTGATCTCGCAGATCTGGTCCTGCCCGAGCTCGATCGCCTCGCGGGTATGTGCGATGAAGGCTGAGACGTCGGAGCCAAGGAAGTACTCGCCGTCGCCAAGGCCCGCGACCAGGGGCGAGTTGCGGCGCGCGCCGATGATCGTGCCGGGAGCGTCGGCGTGGCTGATCACCAGGGTGAACGCGCCCTCGAGCCGGGCGCAGACGCGGCGCACCGCCTCGCGCAGCCGGGTCTCGTGGTCAGGCGCGATCTCGTCGAAGGCGTCCTGCACGAGGTGCGCGACGACCTCGGTGTCGGTGTCGGAGGCCAGGTCGATCCCTCGGGACTCCAGGGACGAGCGCAGGGCGGCGAAGTTCTCGATGATGCCGTTGTGCACGACCGCGACCTTGCCGACGTACGACAGGTGCGGGTGGGCGTTGCGGTCGTTGGGCGGGCCATGGGTCGCCCAGCGCGTGTGGCCCATGCCGGTCGTGGACTGCGGCAGCGGGTCCTGATCGAGCAGCTCGATGAGGTTGGCGAGCTTGCCGGCCTTCTTGCGGATGTGCAGCGCTCCATCGGACACGACCGCGATGCCGGCCGAGTCGTAGCCGCGGTACTCAAGGCGCCGCAGACCCTCCATCACGACGTCCTGGGCCTGCTTGCTGCCGACGTACCCGACGATTCCACACATAGCGACCAGGGTACCGCGCAGCGCACCGACGACTCGGTAGCCGCGCAGCCTGTGGCCGGGCCCATAGGTGACGCTGGCATGCTGGTGCGAATGGACCTTCTGCCCACCCCGTTCGGCCAGGTCGAGCTGGCCCGCTACCCCACCCGTGCGAAGGATCTGCTGCGCGCGTTCGACGGCGCGGATGCGCATCTTCTCGACGAGGTAGCGCAGCGTCATCAGCAGGCGCAGTCGGTGCTGGTCGTCGGAGACCGCCACGGCGCCTTGACCACCGCGCTCGCTGAGCGGTTCGACGTGACCATGTGGAGCGACTCGGCGCTGTCGCGGATCGCGACGCGTGCCAACCTGGCCCGCGCGGGGCGTACGGCGCTGCTGCCCGACCGGCTGCCCGAGCTGCGCTATGACCTGGTCGTCGTCCGGCCCGGCAAGGCGCGGGCGCTGCTCGAGCAGCAACTGTACGAGGTGGCCGGCCGCATCCAGCCGGGGACGCCGGTCGTCGTCGGCGAGATGGTCAAGCACCTGGGCCGCTGGATGACCGAGGCGCTGGAGCGCCAGATCGGCCCGACGACGGCCAGCCTCGCGGCCCGCAAGGCCCGGCTGCTGCGCGCGACCCGGGACGCGCGGCGCGGCGATCCGCCGGCCTGGTCGACCTACGAGGCTCCCGGGGGCATCACCCTGCAGAACGCTCCCGGCACCTTCGCCTCCAGCGGGGTGGACGCCGGGGCCCGGCTGCTGCTCGAGCACCTCCCCGAGGGCCTGGGAGACGCACGCGTGGTCGACCTCGGCTGCGGGAACGGCGTCCTCGCCATCGCATCAGCCGCGCGCAACCCCGAGGCCCGCTACCTGCTCGTCGACGAGTCGGCCGCCGCGGTCGCGAGCGCGCAGGCGTCGTGGCAGGCCAACCTTCCCGGCCGGCCAGTCGATCTGCTGCTCGCCGACGGGCTGAGCGACGCCGCGCCGGCATCGGCGGACACGGTACTGTGCAACCCGCCCTTCCACGGCGGCACGACCGTCGACGAATGGCTCGGACGCCGCCTGCTCGACCAGGCGCATCGGGCACTGCGGCCCGGCGGCGAACTGTATGTCGTCGCCAACCGGCACCTGGCCCATCACCGCCATCTGCGGCAGACCTTCGCGCGGGTCGACGTGCTCGGCTCGGACCCCAGGTTCAGCGTGCTGCGCGCGGTCCGCTGAAGCCCTCAGCACGCGGCGCGACCGGCTTTACCGCGTCGCGGCCACCGAGTCGGCGACCTTGCGCGCCCCCCGCTCCGCCTGGTCCTCGCTCGGCGCCTCGACCATCCCCCGGACCAGTTGCTCGGTCCCGCTGGGACGCAGCAGGATCCGGCCGGCCCCGGCGAGCTCGACCTCGGCGCGGCGGACCGCCTCGGCCACCGGACGGGCGGACGCCGCCCGCTCCCGGTCGGCGACCGGCACGTTGATCATCACCTGCGGCAGCCTCGTGACGACCGAGCCGAGCTCGGCCAGGGTGCGGCCGGTCTGTGCCATCCGCGCCATCAGGTGCAGCGCGGTCAGGAGGCCGTCGCCGGTGGTCGCGTCCTTCAGGAACACCACGTGCCCGGACTGCTCCCCCCCGAGCGCCAGCCGGTCAGCGCGCAGCCGCTCCAGCACGTACCGGTCCCCGACCGCCGTGGTCGCGACCGAGATGCCGTGCTCGGCCATGGCGTTGTGGAAGCCCAGGTTGCTCATGACGGTGGCGACGACCGTGTCGTCGGTGAGCTCCCCGGCCTCCTTGAGCCCGATCGCGCAGATCGCGAGGATCTGGTCGCCGTCGATGTCCTTGCCGGCGGCGTCCACCGCGAGGCAGCGGTCGGCGTCGCCGTCGTGCGCGATGCCGAGATCCGCGCCGTGCTCGACGACCGCGGCGCGCAGCGAGTCCAGATGGGTGGAGCCGACCCCGTCGTTGATGTTGGTGCCGTTCGGCTCGGCGCCCATGACGACCACGTCGGCCCCGGCGCGCCGGTAGGCCTCGGGCGCGATCAGAGACGAGGCGCCGTGGGCGCAGTCGACGACGACCTTCAGTCCCGACAGGTCGGCGGGGACCGCGGTGAGTAGGTGATCGGCGTACGCCGCGGCGCCCTCGGCGTGATCGGTGACGCGGCCGACGTCGGCCCCCGTCGGACGCTGCCACGGTGCGTCGTCGTCGAGGATCAGCGCCTCGATCTCTGCCTCGGTGTCGTCGGGAAGCTTGTGGCCGCCGGCGGCGAAGATCTTGATGCCGTTGTCGGGCATCGGGTTGTGGCTCGCCGACAGCATCACGCCCAGATCGGCGCGGAAGTGTGCGGTCAGGAAGGCAAGCGCCGGCGTGGGCAGCATCCCGACGCGGATGACGTCGGCGCCGGCGGAGGTGAGCCCTGCGACGACCGCTCCCTCCAGCATCTCGCCGCTGGCGCGCCCGTCACGGCCGATGACCGCCACCGGACGGCGGTCCTGCACGTCGCGCAGCAGCACCCGCGCCGCCGCCTCTCCGACGCGCAGCGCCAGCGACGGGGTCAGCAGATCGCCGTTAGCCAGCCCGCGCACCCCGTCGGTGCCGAACAGTCTTCCCATGTGCCTCGTCCTTTCCGGGCCCGAGTACGACCGGAGGGGGCGTCCTGGTGGACACCCCCTCCGGTCTCGTAGCTCTTAGCGCTTGCTGTACTGCGGAGCCTTGCGGGCCTTCTTCAAGCCGTACTTCTTGCGCTCCTTCACCCGCGGGTCGCGGGTGAGGAAGCCGGCCTTCTTCAACGGCGGGCGGTCCTCGGACTCCAGCTCGGTCAGCGCGCGGGCGATCCCCAGTCGCAGGGCACCGGCCTGGCCAGTGATGCCGCCGCCCTTGAGCAGGGCGATGACGTCGTACTGGTCTTCCTTCTCCAGCGTGACGAAGGGCTCCTTGATGAGCTGCTGGTGGACCTTGTTCGGGAAGTAGTTCTCCAGCTCGCGGCCGTTCAGCGAGAACTTGCCGGTGCCGGGCACCAGGCGGACGCGAACGATGGCCTCCTTGCGGCGGCCGACGGTCTGTACCGGCTTGTCAGCGAAAGCAGTGGTCATGCGTGTATCCCTCGAATCTCGCCGGCGCCTACTGGGCGACCTGGTCGATGGTGAAGACCTGTGGGTTCTGCGCCGCGTGCGGGTGCTCCGAGCCGGCGTACACCTTCAGCTTGCGGATCTGCTTGGCGCCCATCTTGTTGTGCGGCAGCATGCCCTTGACGGCCTTCTCGATGACCCGCTCGGGCCGGGCGCCCTCGAGGACCTCGCCGTAGGTGCGCGACTTCAAGCCGCCCGGGTGGCCGGAGTGCCGGTAGTCGAGCTTCTGGTCACGCTTGTTACCGGTCAGCGCGACCTTCTCGGCGTTGATCACGACGACGAAGTCGCCGGTGTCGACGTGCGGGGCGTACTGCGGCTTGTGCTTGCCGCGCAGCAGGCTCGCTGCGTGCGTGGCAAGACGACCGAGGACGACGTCCTTGGCATCGATGACATGCCAGACGCGAGTGACCTCGCCGGGCTTCGGGCTGTACGTACGCACTTGAACTGCCTCTTCGCTACCTCGTGTGGAGACCTGCCGGGCGCAGTGGTCTCGCCTTGACGAACTCTTTTGGTGGCCGGGCGCCGAACGGATGAACAGGGCGCTACGTGCAGGCCACTGTGCAATGTGTCGGCGCAAGGCGCGGGTCGTGCGGTTGCCGCGACCCGGCGGCGGAGAGCACCCCACGCGCACAATTGGCCAACGGACCGACGATTTACTTTACAGGCTGGCCAGGAATCGGTCAAAGCGCTGCCGAAGCCTCTTGGGTGGCCTCCCTCACCCCAGCGACCGCCGTGGCGCGGGGCTAAGGTCGACAGCATGCCGCCTTCCCTGATGCCCGTCGACCAGTATGCCGACGTGGTTCGCGACCTGCTGGGCGTGGCCACTCCCACGCCGGTCCCGCTGGCGGAGGCGGATGGCCTGGTCCTCGCCGCGGACCTCGTCGCCGAGGTGCCGCTGCCGACCTTCGCCAACTCCGCGATGGACGGGTACGCGGTACGCCACAGCGACCTGGCAGCCGCCGGGCCCACCACCTTGCCGGTGTGCGCCGACATCCCGGCCGGACGCATCGACGTCCCGCCGCTGGCCCCGGGCAGTGCGGCGCGGATCATGACCGGTGCGCCGGTGCCCGACGGCGCCGACACTGTGATCCCGGTCGAGTTCACCGATGCCTCGGCCACCGGGGACGCGCCCGCCGAGGTGACCTTCCTCGAGACCGTCGAGCGAGGCCGACACGTGCGGCCGCGTGGCGAGGAGGCCGAGACCGGTGATGTCCTGCTGAGCGCCGGAACCGCGCTCACCCCGCCCGCGCTGGGGCTGGCCGCCGCGGCGGGCCATGCAACCGTGCTGGCCTACCCGCGCCCGCGGGTGCTGGTGCTCTCGACCGGCAGCGAGCTGGTGACTCCGGGGCGGCCGTTGCAGCACGGGCAGATCTACGAGTCGAACTCTGTCGTCCTGGTCAGCGCCCTGGAGCGGATCGGCGCCCGCGCCCGCGCGCTCCAGCTGGTCGAGGACGACGTCGAGACCTTCCACCGCCGGCTGCGGGACGAGGCTGCGGACGCCGACCTGATCGTGACCAGCGGCGGCGTCAGCGCCGGAGCCTTCGAGGTCGTCAAGGAGGCGCTGGAGGGCGCGGTGGAGTTCGTGAAGACGGGGATGCAGCCGGGCATGCCGCAAGGTTGCGGCCGGTTCGAGGGGACGCCGATCGTGACGCTACCCGGCAACCCGGTGAGCGTCTACGTGTCGTTCGAGGTCTATCTGCGCGGCGCGCTGCTGGCCTGGATGGGCTGCGCGGACACGGAGCGGCCCGGGTTCGTCGGCACCTGGAAGGGCCCACGGCAGGGCTCCCCGGCCGACAAGCGGCAGTTCCTCCGGGGCGTGTGCGACGTCCCCGAGGGGACCGTCACGCCGGTCGGCGCTCCCCCGTCGCACCTGCTGGCCGCGCTGGCGCGCGCCAACTGCCTGGTCGTCATCCCCGAGGGCCAGGCCTCGGTGAGCCCGGGCGACGACGTCGAGATCTGGCTGCTGGACTCCGCCCTCTAGTGCCAGAAAGGAACCCCATGAGCGAGCTCACGCACGTCGACTCCAGCGGGCAGGCCCGCATGGTGGACGTCTCCGGCAAGGAGGTCACCGCCCGGCAGGCCACCGCCACCGCGCGGCTGCTGACCACGCCCGACGTCGTCGCGCTGCTGCGCGGGGAGGGCGTGCCCAAGGGCGACGCGCTGGCGGTTGCGCGGGTCGCCGGCATCGCCGCCGCGAAGCGCACCCCGGGTCTCATTCCGCTGTGCCACCCGATCGCGATCCACTCGGTGAAGGTCGAGCTCGAGGTGGTGGACGACGGGGTGCTGATCAGCGCCACCGTGCGCACCGCCGACCGCACCGGCATCGAGATGGAGGCGCTGACCAGCGCGGCCGTGGCCGGCTTGAACCTCATAGACATGGTGAAGGCGGTCGATCCTGCCGCGAGCATCACCGACGTCCGCGTCGAGCAGAAGCTCGGCGGCAAGACCGGCCAATGGAATCGAGCATGAGTACCGAGAAGCTGACCGGCCAGGCGGTCGTCATCACCGCATCGAACCGCGCGAACGCCGGCGTGTACGAGGACGAGAGTGGGGCGCTGCTGGAGCGCGAGCTGAGCGGCCTGGGGCTGACCGTGCGTCGGGAGGTGCTCCCCGACGACCTGACCCGCCTTGGTGACGCGCTGCGTCAGGCGGTGGCGGAGGGCGTGGATCTGGTGCTGACGACCGGCGGCACCGGCCTCACGCCCAGCGACGTCACGCCGGAGGCGACCGCCGCGGTGATCGAGCGGCCGGCTCCAGGGCTGGCCGAGGCGATCCGGGCGTACGGCGCTCCCAAGGTGCCGACCGCCGTCCTCTCCCGCGGGCTTGCGGGAGTAGCCGGCCGCACCCTGATCGTCAACCTGCCCGGGTCCACCGGCGGCGTCCGCGACGGCCTGCAGGTGCTGCGGCCGCTGCTGCCGCACATCCTCAGCCAGCTGGCCGGTGGCGACCACGCGCGCGACTGAACCGGCCGACGAGAGCGAGAGGGTGGGTGACCAGCAGGTCACCCACCCTCTTGATCGCGGCTAGCTGTACTAACCGGGGACGTTGATCGAAGACTTACGCGAAGAGTTGCCGAGCGGCGCGGCGGGCGAGATCGTCTGTTTGAAGATCGGGGGTAGCGCCTTCGGCTGCAAGGGATGCAAGCCCGTGAACCAGGGACCAGGCCACGTGCGCTGCTTCCGAGGTTGTCAGGTGTGCCCTGCGTTCTGCGGGTATTGATTCGACGCCTGCCATAAGCGCCTCCATCGAGGATGCCCGGGCTGCACTCAACTCACCGTCATCGGCGTGGAGCAGCTCCGGCCTGTGCATCACGGCGTAGTGGCCAGGGTGCTCACGTGCGAACCTGACGTACGCGACTGCTGCCTCGTCGAAGCCACCAGCCGTGGCTGCGGCCACATCGGCGGCAAGCAGGCGCAGACCTTGCGCGGCTAGCGCCGTGAGCAGGCCTCGTCGATCGCCGAAATGATGCGCGGGTGCGCCATGCGAGACCCCGGCCCGACGGGCAAGCTCGCGCAGCGACAGTGAACTGGGTCCAACCTCGTCGATCATCTGCGCCGACTCGTCGAGGAGTGCTCGTCTTAGGTCGCCGTGGTGATATCCGTCGCTCATGACCACACCCTATGAGTTCGATCTAGGCATCGACCAGATCAAAGGCTAGCCTGATCTAGTCATTGTCTAGATAGGGAGTTCCCATGGCACCTTTGATCGTCCTACTCGTCTTCACAACTCTTGCCCGAGCGGTGGGGGCGCTGGGCGTCGGCTACGTCGCCTCCTGGCCCGCCGCCACGGCTGTGGGGCTGGCTGCCATGTTCATCGTGACCGGCGCCAGCCACTTCTTCCCTGCACGGCGGGCAGGGCTCATCGCCATCGTCCCACCGGCTCTCAAGCATCCCGCCGCGCTGGTCGCACTCACCGGCGTGCTCGAGCTGCTGGGTGCCGTCGCCCTTCTCGTTCCTCCCGAGGCGGGACAGCTGCGCGTGGCAGCAGCGCTCAGTCTGGCCGTGCTGCTGTTCGTGATGTTCCCCGCGAATGTCTACGCGTCACAAGCCCGTAGGTCTGAGCACTCACCCAACACGCCCCTGCCGCAGCGAACGGCGATGCAGTGCGTCTTCATCGCGGCGACACTCTTCGTGGCTCTGGCTTCATGACACGAGGACATCACGCCAACGCCGCTCTCACGCCCCGACACCGACTCAAGGTCGCCCGTCTCGTCGCCGACGACGGCTGGCCGATCAGTGAAGTCGCCGCGCGGTTCCAAGTGTCATGGCCGACCGTGAAGCGATGGGTCGACCGCTACCTGGTCGGCGAGTCCATGCAGGACCGGTCGTCGCGCCCGAGGACTTCGCCGAACAAGACCCGAAGTCGGTGACGAAGCGCTGCGTGAGCCTTCGAATGCGACTGCGGGAAGGGCCCGTTCAGCTCGCTTCCCGACTCGACATCGCACCGTCCACCGTGCATCGCATCCTCACCACAGCGCGCCTGAACCGGTTGTCCTACGTGGACCGCGCCACCGGTGAGCCCGTCCGCCGGTACGAGCACCCTCACCCCGGGTCGCTGGTTCACGTGGACGTGAAGAAGGTCGGGAACATCCCTGACGGTGGCGGTTGGCGGTACGTCGGCCGCCGCCAAGGCGAGAAGAACCGCGCCGCCACGCCAGGCAAGCCACGCAACCAGTACGGCGGCCCGAAACTCGGGTACGCGTTCGTCCACACCGTCATCGACGACCACTCCCGCGTCGCATACACCGAGGTCCGCGACGACGAGACCGCCATCACTGCCGTCGCCGTCCTTCGCCGGGCGGTGCAGTGGTTCGCCGGCCATGGCGTCACCATCGAGCGGGTGCTGTCGGACAACGGTGGGGCGTACCGCTCGCACCTGTGGCGCGACACCTGCCATGGCCTGTCGATCACGCCGAAACGGACCCGCCCGTACCGCCCGCAGACCAATGGGAAGGTGGAGCGCTTCCACCGGACGATGGCCGACGGGTGGGCCTACGCCCGCTGCTACACCAGCGAGCAAGAACGCCGCGACGCGCTCGAGCCGTGGCTAGGGCACTACAACGAAGTGCGACCGCATACCGCGTGCGGTAACCAGCCGCCACACACCAAACTCAGAGCGGCTGGCTACTCTTCGGTGACTTCGACGCCCACGCCGGGCGGCTCCTCGGTGAAGAACTCGGGGTCCGAGTAGGGAAGGATCGTCCAGTGAAGATCCTCCGCCGAGTCGATCCGGCTAGGAACGGAGGCGTCTTGTTGGCGGGTGTGGTCCTGGATCAGATGCATCTGAACTACCTCGGCCGCTCGACGAATCTGCTCCACGATCCCCCCGGCGGGTATGTCCAGCGGCGAGGAGATCCGGTCGGCTACACGGTCGACATAGAAGCCAGCCTGCTTGTCGAGGTTCCGCTGCCGCGCCAACCCATGGAACGTCTCCAAGTCCGGCAACTGGTAGTACTCGATCCGACGGTCTGGGTCCCAGAAGCCACCCAGACCTGACGCAAACTGCTCCGCCACCTGCAGCTTTTCTGCATGTGGTGCGCGGGTGGTGCGTAGGCCGTCCGGAACCCGAACCAGGCCAGGTTCGTGAGGCTGCACCCCGTAGAGGCCCAAAGGCGCACTCCACTCCCACTCGGCGGCCTCGTAAAGCCAGCGTGCCTTCGCCACTTCCTCCATCGCGAGCACCAGGAGCGCCTGAGCCCGGCCGGCACTGCCCCGGTCCGCCAGGGCGTGGGCATCCTCCACAAGCGCCACCGCGTTCGCCATCAGGGACTTCCACCATCGGCGCGCGAAGTCTGCGCTGACCTCTTCAACCTGCGGCTCGCCCATGCAGCGAGTATCTCGCGTCACCGGCCGATCCTCGATCAACGTCTCCGGTCAGTACAGCTAGCGGCAGCAACCCTACCGGTGGTGCGCCGTCCGACCGCGCCGTCCGCCGGCGATGGCCAGCAGCCCAGCGGCGATCAACGCGAACGCGACGCTGCCCAGCCCGCCCGCCTCGACGCCGGTCTGGGCGAGCGACGGCTTACCGGTCGGGGGCTGCGGCTGCGGACCGATCGGCTGCGGGTTCCCTGGCGTTCCCGGGTTCCCCGGGTTCTTCGGCTCCGGCGTGTACGCGTGGTACGGATTGTCGTCGTCCACCGGCTTGTCGGTGAGCTGACCCTTGCCCGTCACCGACGCCACATCCGTATGGGGCTCACCCGGCTGCACACCCGTCAGCTGGGCCGTGCACGTGAACGACGCATCGACCGCGAACGGGCCCGCCCATGTGGTGCCCGCTGAACCATCCGGGAACGCGCAGCTCAGATCGGACACCGCGCCCGAACCTGCGGTCACCTCATCGCTCACCACCACATCGACCAACGGCTCGTCACCGTCGTTCGTGATCGTGAACACCAGATCGGTCGAGCCGTCCGGCAGCAGCACGCTCTGCTCGACCGTGTCCGCGTCGTTGCCGGCGGCGTCCTTCTTCACGATGTCCACGGACGGCTCGGGAGCCAGTTCCGCGGTGTTCGTGACCTCGACGTACGCCGTGGTCTGATCGCCGACGGTGATCGTCGCCGAGGTGCCGTCCGGAGCGATCTCGACGCCGGGGCTGCCTGCGGGGTTCGCGAAGACCGGAGCTCCCCACGTGATGCCCGGGACGGCCGGTGGGGTGGCCTCAGTGAGGGTCACGACCGTGCCGACCGGCAGGCCGTGCAGCTCTCCCGCCGCGCCGCCGGCAGTCACCGCGATCTTCTTGGTCGTGGCGACGCCGTCGACCGTGTAGGTCGCGAGCATGGTGAACTGAGCGTCGCCCGGAACCTGCGAGGCGCCGTCCCCCGCGATCGGCTGCTTCAGGACGCCGATCCCGCCGAAGCCCGGGCCGTCGGCGGTGCCGCCGCCCTGCGAGTTTCGGGTAACCGTGTCCTGCACGTGGGTCCCGGCGATTTCGGCGGTGTTCGAGTAGCTCTGCCCCACGTTGCTGTTGTCGGTCTTCGCGTAGTAGGTGATCCGGTAGAACTCGCCCGGGTCGATGGTGCCCGGCGCGAACACCGCCGTGAAGCCGTCCTTCGTCACGGTGAGGCTGACGCCGTCCGTGAAGGTCTCCCACGTCCCCTGCTGCGGGTTGGTCAGGACCTGCACCTCGACGGGCGGGGTGATCGACTGGCCAGGTGACATCGTGTCGGTCACGGTCACCGGGATCGTGTTGTCGACCTTCGAACCGGGGATGAGGACCTGCCAGTGAATCACTGTGCGGTCGTCGTTACCGAACCATCCCCACTTGTCGATGTGCTCCGGGTACTCGGGGGTGCCGGGCTCGATTCCCCCGTCGCCGGGGAGGTCGACGGGCACCTCGCCCGTCACGGTGCCGAAATCGACCGTCGTGCTCTCGGTCGCCTGCACCGCCTGGGCGTTCACCCAGACGCTCCCGGCGAGGTAGTCATACTTTTGTGATCCGTCTGCGTCGAGCACGCCGTCGGTGAAGGTGCAGGTGACCGTGCTCGGGTCGCCGCCTGCGGTGCAGGCCGCGATCGTCGTCCCATCAGGATGCACGAGATTCCACGCGAGATTGACGGTCCTGAGCTCCGGCGGCAGCGTAAGCACAAAGCTGTCGCCTGGCTGGACCTGCACACCCTGGGTGTTGTAGTCGAACGACACCCTGGTCGACTGCCACTGGACCAGCGGATCGTCCGGGTCGTCGGTGCTGTCGTTCTCGATCGTGATGGAGCCCGTGTCTATCACCTGGCTCACGTCGGCGGCGCGCGCCGTGCTCGATATCGTCACCACCATTCCGAGCGCTAATGCCGTGGCCATCGCGGCAGCGATAAGCCAGCGCACGAGATCCCGGGCAGAACGAATCCAACTCATACGGCAGTGCCCCCCTTGACGATGCCCCACGCCCCCGCGTGAGCACCTGCTAGCCGCGTCTCGCGCGCCTAGATGCGTTAGTTATCGGTAGAAGGTTCACACGGATCGCACGGCGGGTCAAGGCCGACGCGGCCATACATCGCCTAGATCACTAGATTCCGTGGACAGCGGCAATCGACTCTAGCGCCATCTCCACCATGTCTCCGAAGGACTCCTGGCGTTCCTGCGAGCTGGTCTCCTCGCCGGTCAGCAGGTGATCGGAGACGGTGACGATCGCCAGGCCCTTGCGCTGGAATTTCGCTGCAAGCGTGTACAGCGCCGCCGCCTCCATCTCCACCGCGAGGACGCCGTACTCCCCGGTGCGGCTGACCAGCTCGGCGCGGTCGTTGTAGAAGGAGTCCGAGGAGATGATGTTGCCGACGTGCATCGGCATGCCTCGCTCGTCGCCGACGGCGTAGGCCGCCTGCAACAGCTCGAAGTCCGCGATCGGGGCGAAGTCGACACCCTCGAAGCGCAGCCGGTTGATGTTGGAGTCGGTGCAGGCAGCCTGCGCCAGGATGACGTCGCGGATCTTCACCCGCTCCTGCATCGCGCCGGCCGACCCAACGCGGACGACCGACTGCACGTCGTAGTCCTTGAACAGCTCGGTGCAGTAGATCGAGAACGACGGCAGTCCCATGCCGGAGCCTTGGGCCGATATCTCCATGCCCTTGTAGATCCCGGTGTAGCCCAGCATGTTGCGCACATCGGTGTACTGCTTGGCGTCTTCGAGGTAGTTCTCGGCGATCCACTTCGCCCGCAGTGGGTCACCGGGCATGAGGACGTAGGGCGCGATCTGACCGGGCTCAGCCCCGATGTGAATACTCATGAGCTCAGCCTAGAGGCGGGCGGCACCCGCGCTGCAGCAGGTCAGCCCGTGTAGGCGCAGACGTCCTCGTAGCTCATCTCGAAGTCCTCCAAGACCTCCTTCGCGTCCGGCTCGTACGGCGCGTCGATCTGGCAAACCCGGAAACCGTCACCATCGTCCAGCAGGGCCACTGCCAACTCGCCCTGGTCGGCGGGAATGTCGTCGGGCAGCTCGTCGAGCTCCCAGATCACGACCGCCAGCTCGACGTCGTCGACCGCCTTGGTTGCCGAATCGGTGGCGTTGCCCTCGCTGAAGGTCACGCCCAGGTCCTGGGCCCCGCCGTCCATGATGTCGTCGATGTCGTCCTCGACCTCGCCCCGGGCGTTGTCCTTCATGCCTTCCTCGTCCATGGCGTCCACCGCCTCGAAGAACGACATGGTGACCTCCTCGGGGCCTGGGGCGCTGACCGTCGTCGAGGAGCCGGCCTCCGTCCCATTGCCCGAGTCGTCATCGCGCAGCAGGAAGAATAGCCCGAGGCCGGCAGCCAGGGCGACCACGAGGCCGGTCGCGATCCAGATCGGCAGCTTCGAGCGCTGCGGCGGTGGGCCGTATCCCCCGGGCCCTGGTTGGCCGCCGTACGGCCCGGGCTGGGGGCCCGGCTGACCGCCGTACTGCGGTCCGTAGCTCGGGCCTGTGGGATAGGAGACCTCGTACTGCTGACCGTAGGGATCTGGCTGGCCGGGACCGTGACCGTAGGGGGCCGGCTGCTGGGGACCATAGGGCGGGTTGGGCTGGTTCATCGCGCTACCTCCGCGTCAGGGGCTGTTGCCCCTTCGATGGCAGGGGTGCGCCGACGGATCCGCGGACCGGTCATTCCTGGTCGCGGCGATTGCGGGTGACGCGATTGCGGGCGGCCAGCTGGTCGTCCGGGGGGTACTCGACCGCGACCAGAGTGAGCCCCTTGGCCGGCGCGACCGCGATCTCGCTCGAGCGCTCCTGCCGCGCCAGCAGTCCTGCCGGCCAGTCGACGGGCTTGCGTCCCTCCCCGACCGCGACCAGCGCGCCGACCAGCGAGCGCACCATCGAATGGCAGAAGGCATCAGCCTGGACGTCAGCACGGATCACGCCGTCGCGCTCGCGGCCCCAGTCCAGGCGCAGCAGCGTGCGGATCGTCGTTGCGTCCGCACGCCTCTTGCAGTACGCCGCGAAGTCGTGCAACCCCCGCAGCTGCTCGGAGGCGGCCTGCATGAGCGCGGTGTCCAACGGGCGGGGCCAGTGGACGACGTCCTGCCGGCGCAGCGGGTCGACGCCCCATTCCCGGTCGCTGATCCGGTAGGCATAGCTGCGCGAGAGCCCGGAGAACCGGGCATCGAAGTCTGGGGGCGCCTCGCTGATGCCGGTCACGCGGACGTCCGGCGGCAGCAGGCCGGCCAGCCGCCGCAGCAGCAAGCGCTCGTGGCTCGCAAACAGCTCGGCGGGCAAGTCCAGGTGAGCGACCTGCCCGCTGGCGTGGACACCAGCGTCGGTGCGCCCGGCGACGACGAGTCGTACCGGGCGGCGCAGGATCATCCGCAGCGTGGTCTGCAGGATTCCGCAGACGGTACGACGGTCGGGCTGAGGTGCCCAGCCTGAGAAGTCGGTGCCGTCATAGGCGATCTCCAGCCGCAGGCGTACCTGCGGCGGATGCGGCAGGAGCCCGCCACCCTCATGGGTGACGGGCTCCTGGCGGGGGTTGCTAGAGGGCATCCCGGGTGTTTACCTCTGCGGCGGGTCCACCCTGCGCCGGCTTGCTGGCCGCCGCGTCGAGCGCTGCGTCGTCGGCTGCCTCTGCCTTGGCGACGTCCTCGGCGGCGCCAGCCTCGGCCTCGACGGCCTCCTCCTGCGCCTCCGCCTCGGCGGCGTCGTCCTGCGCTGCCTCGTCGTCCTTGGCGTCGTCCGAGGCGGCTGGCTTGGGCTGGTCCTTCTCGAACTTCGATCCGCGTGCGGCCTCGGCCTCGCGCACGACCTTGGTCGTCGCCGAGGCCTCCTCGACCAGCTCGATGATCGCCATCGGCGCGTTGTCGCCCTTGCGGGGACCGACCTTGATGATCCGGGTGTAGCCACCCGGACGGTCGATGTAGCGCGGGCCGATCTCGGCGAACAGGTGGTGGACGACGTCCTTGTCGCGGATCGTCGACATCACGATGCGGCGGGCGTGCAGGTCGCCACGGCGGGCGAAGGTGATCAGTCGCTCTGCGAGCGGACGCAGACGCTTGGCCTTGGCCTCGGTGGTGGTGATCCGGCCGTGCTCGAACAGCGAGGTCGCAAGGTTGGCCAGCATCAGCTTCTGGTGCGATGGACTGCCGCCGAAACGGGTGCCCTTGGTGGGCGTGGGCATGATCGGTGCTCCTGTCGGTTACTGCGGTGAGAAGTGGTGGGTGCGGCGTACCGCGGTCGAGCTAGAGCTCTTCGGTCTCGGCGTAGTCAGCCTCGCCGGCGCCGGCGTCGGAGAAGCCGGTGTCGAACTCGTCGTCGTAGATCCCGCTGATCTGCGAGGGATCGAACGGCGAGGAGTCCTTCAGGCCCAGCCCCATGCCGTGCAGCTTGAGCTTGACCTCGTCGATCGACTTCTGGCCGAAGTTGCGGATGTCGAGCAGGTCGGCCTCGCTCCGCGAGACCAGCTCGCCGACGGTGTGGATGCCCTCGCGCTTGAGGCAGTTGAACGAGCGCACGGTGAGGTCCATGTCCTCGATCGGCATCGTGTACGAGGCGAGGTCGGCGGCCTCGGACGGCGACGGTCCGACCTCGATGCCCTCGGCCTCGACGTTGAGCTCATGGAACAGACCGAACAGCTCGACAAGGGTGCGCCCGGCCGAGGCGATCGCATCACGCGGGGTGATCGACGGCTTGGTCTCGACGTCCACCACGAGACGATCGAAGTCGGTGCGCTGCTCGACGCGGGTGGCCTCGACGTTGTAGCTGACCTTCATGACCGGGGAGTAGATCGAGTCGACCGGGATGCGGCCGATCTCCTGGCCCTGCTGCTTGTTCTGCGGGGCCGGCACGTAGCCGCGGCCACGCTCGACGGTCAGCTCGATCTCGAGCGTGCCCTTCTTGTTGAGGGTGCCGATGCGCAGGTCGGGGTTGTGCACGGTGACGCCCGCCGGCGCGGCGATGTCGCCGGCGGTAACCTCGCCGGGGCCCTGCTTGCGCAGGACGATGGTGACCGGCTCGTCCTCCTCGGAGGAGACGACGAGCTCCTTGAGGTTGAGGATCAGCTCGGTGACGTCCTCCTTCAGGCCCGGGACGGTCTGGAACTCGTGGAGGACGCCGTCGATCTTGATGCTGGTGATGGCAGCACCGGGGATCGAGGACAGGAGGGTGCGGCGCAGGGAGTTGCCGAGGGTGTAGCCGAAGCCGGGCTCGAGCGGTTCGATGATGAACTTCGAGCGGAGGTCGTCGACGCGCTCTTCGGTGACGGTAGGACGCTGCGAGATGAGCACAGAGTTTTCCTTTCTGGCGATCGCCCGCTATATGACGATCAGCGCGGTGCGCGCCCCGGGAGAGGCATGCGGCAGGCCCGGGGCCGCACCGAGGTGAATGACTACTTCGAGTAGAGCTCGACGATGAGTTGTTCCTGCACGGGGATCTCGATCTGTGCGCGCTCGGGGAGCTGGTGCACGAGAACCTGCAGCGTGTTCGGGTTGACGTGCAGCCAGGCCGGCACCGGGCGCTCACCCTGAGTGGCCTTGGCGATCTCGAACGGCGTGGTCGACAGCGACTTCGGCTTAACCTCGATGATGTCGTACTGGGACACGCGGTAGCTCGGGATGTTGACCTTCTGGCCGTTCACCGTGAAGTGCGCGTGCGAGACCAGCTGGCGCGCCTGGCGGCGGGTACGCGCGATGCCCGCGCGGTAGATGACGTTGTCGAGCCGAGACTCGAGGATCTGCAGCAGGTTGTCACCGGTCTTGCCCTGACGGCGGACCGCCTCCTCGTAGTAGCGGCGGAACTGCTTCTCCAGGACGCCGTAGGAGTACTTCGCCTTCTGCTTCTCCTGCATCTGGAGGCGGTATTCGCTTTCCTTGATGCGGATGCGGCCGTGCTGGCCCGGTGGGTAGGGACGACGCTCGAAGGACTGGTCGCCGCCGATCAGATCGACGCCCAGTCGACGCGAGATGCGGGTTGCGGGGCCTGTGTAACGTGCCATGTTCTGTACCTGATTACCTTCCCGCGTTAGACGCGACGACGCTTCTTCGGACGGCAGCCGTTGTGCGCCTGCGGGGTCACATCGGAGATGGTGCCGACCTCGAGGCCGGCGGCGGTGAGCGACCGGATCGCGGTCTCGCGGCCCGAGCCCGGGCCCTTGACGAACACGTCGACCTTCTTCATGCCGTGCTCCTGCGCCTTGCGGGCAGCGTTCTCGGCTGCCATCTGCGCGGCGAATGGGGTCGACTTGCGCGAGCCCTTGAAGCCGACGTGGCCGGCCGAGGCCCATGAGATGACCGCACCGGTCGGATCGGTGATCGACACGATCGTGTTGTTGAAGGTGCTCTTGATGTGGGCCTGACCCACGGCGATGTTCTTCTTTTCCTTACGACGGACCTTCTTGACGCCCGCGCGTGCTTTTGGAGGCATGTGGCCTTCTACTCCAGAGTTCTAAGGGTGAGCTTGGTCGATGAGGTGAGAGAAGCTGTTACTTCTTCTTCTTGCCCGAGATCGTCTTCTTCGGGCCCTTGCGGGTGCGCGCGTTGGTGCGGGTGCGCTGTCCGTGGACGGGAAGGCCGCGACGGTGCCGGATGCCCTGGTAGCAACCGATCTCCATCTTGCGGCGGATGTCGGCCTGCACCTCGCGGCGCAGGTCACCTTCGACCTTGAGGTTGTTGTCGATGTACTCGCGCAGCTTGATGAGGTCCTCGTCGGTGAGGTCCTTGACGCGGGTGCTGCCGTCGACGCCGGTCGCCGCGAGCGCCTGCTCGGACGACGTACGGCCGACACCGAAGATGTAGGTCAGGGCGATGACCGTGCGCTTCTCGCGCGGGAGGTCGACGCCGGAGATGCGTGCCATGTGCTCGTGGCTCCTTGTGGGCTCGTGGCCCGGTGTTGTTACGAGGTGTGGACCTGCCTCCCGGGCCAGCCACAGCCCGGCCCCGGCCTCGTAAAACCGGGGGTCTCCCCCGAGGGGAGTCGGTAGATCCTATTTCCTTGTGGTGGTGCTGGTGCCGTCGGCGTACGCCTCGGGCGGTCGCGCCGTCCTGCTAGCCCTGGCGCTGCTTGTGGCGCAGGTTGTCGCAGATCACCATGACGCGGCCGTGGCGACGAATGACCTTGCACTTGTCGCAGATCTTCTTGACGCTGGGGTTGACCTTCACGTGATGCCCTTACGGAGTTGTTCGACTGAGGTGTTCGAGCGGCGGTTCGCCGGCTACTTGTAGCGGTAGACGATCCGACCACGGGTCAGGTCGTACGGCGAGAGCTCCACGACCACGCGATCCTCCGGGAGGATGCGGATGTAGTGCTGGCGCATCTTGCCCGAGATGTGGGCCAGAACCAGGTGCCCGTTCTCCAGCTCAACGCGGAACATCGCGTTGGGCAGGGGCTCGACAACCTTGCCTTCGACCTCGATTGCGCCGTCTTTTTTCGCCATAACCTCTAACCATCGTCTGCATGCGTCGGCAGCACCCTGGATGGGCGTACCGTTTCGTGCGTCGGCGTGCTGAGGGATGCTCTGGGTCCGCGGCCACAGCGGATGGGTACAGAACTAGCGCACGCCAACGAACCACTTTACGGCAGCGCGCGAATTATCACAAAGGGCGCAGGAAGCGACCTCGGTCACGCACCCGGGCGTGTCGCCATCCGCGATTTCGATGGGTGCCGTCTGTTACGACTGGCAGGCGATGATACTGTCCCCGCACAACCCGACCCCGCCGGAGCCTGCCATTCATCGCTTGCCGCCACGACCGCCAGCACACGAGGGATCCGCGCGTGCTCGCTCCGGGCGCGGGCCCGTGATCGCGATAGCCGCACTCATCGTGCTGCTCACTGCAGCGTTGATTGGCCTGGTGCTCGCGCTGTTCACCGGCCGGCACGAAGCCTCCTCCGCCCTGGACCATGCCTGCCAGGTTGCCGAGTCCATACCGGACGACGTCGTCGACCGTTTCGAGGGCGGGGATCTCCTGGAGGATCCGGAGTACTGGAAGCTCACCGCTCTGCAGCCGCTCGTCAAGGCTGCGGCAATCGAAGAGGACGACGAATCTCTCCACGCCATCGCGGACGATCTGGCCAAAGGCGCATACCAGCTCCAGTACGACAGGCTCGAACAGGGCTACACCCAGATTCGCTCACGCTGCGCCGCAGCACGAGACTGAGCCATCGGCGCCGTCTGATGGTCCGCCGATGGCTCAGTGGTCAGTGGCTGGGGGCTACTGCGGAAGCTCGATCAGCTCTCCGAGCCAGGTGCGGTGGGCGTCGGCGCGGCCGAGGGCCAACGAGTCGGCCTTGGCCCGCTTGAGCATCAGGTGTGAGGGGTTCTCCCAGGTCATGCCCTGGCCGCCGTGCATCTGCAGACACTCCTGAGCAGCGTGGACGGCGCTGACCGACGCGTGCGCCTTGGCCACCGCGGCCGCCACCGGCAGGTCGGGGTCGTCCGCGCCGGCGCACGCCGCGGCGTACTTGGCAGCAGCCTGCAGCTGGGACACGCCCACGTACACGTCGGCCATCCGGTGCTTGAGCGCCTGGTAGGAGGCGATCAGCCGGCCGAACTGGTAGCGCTGCTTCATGTAGGACACGGCGGTGTCGAGGGCGTTCTGTGCGACGCCGAGCATCTCGCACGAGAGCATCGCCGCCCCCACCGTGAGGGCGTGCCGGACGGCGCCCGCGGCGTCCCCGCCGACCGAGGTGCCCTGCGCGCCGTCGAGCGCAATGTCGGCGAGCTGGCGGGTCATGTCGAGCGAGACCGCCGGGGTGATGGTGGCCTCGGACGCCGCGACGGCGTACAGCCCGTCGTCCGCCGGGACGATCAGGACGTCGGCGGCGAGCGCGTCGGCCACGACCGGCACGGTGCCGGTCAGGCGCCCCTCCGACACCGAGACCGTCGGGGTGAAGGCAACAGTGGGCGAGGCGGCGAACGGCACGACCAGCGCACCGATCTTCTCCCCCGCGGCGAGCTCGCCGACCAGCTTGGTGTCGCCGGCGTGCAGCAGCGCGGCGGTGGCGAGGACGGCGCTGCCGAGGTACGGCACGGGCGCGGTCGCGCGCCCCAGCTCGGTCATCACCGCGCCGACCTCGCGCCAGCTGGCCCCGGCTCCCCCGAGGTCCTCGGGGACGGCGAGCCCGGCCAGGCCCAGCTCCACGGCGATCTGCTTCCACAGCGCGCGATCGGTGGTGTCCTCGGCCTCGGTGCGGGCCAGGACGTCCTGCCAGGCGGCGCGCTTGGCCAGCAGCCCGCGCAGGGTGCTGGCGAGCTCCTGCTCGTCCTCGGTGTCGATCAGTGAGAACTGGCTGCCGACGACGGCTTCGGTGGTGGTCATCGGGGCAGGTCCTTCCAGGGAACGTCCTTGTCGACGCGGTACTCCGGCGGCATGCCGAGCACCCGCTCGCTGATGATGTTGCGCATGATCTCCGAGGTGCCGCCCTCGATGGACAGTCCCTTCCAGCGCAGGTAGCGGAAGCCCGGCGGCTGCATGCCACGGGCCCCGACGTCCGGGCGCCCCATCGAGTAGTCCCCGTAGCGCAGGCCCTCCTCGCCCTGCATCTCCAGCTCGAGGCCGGTCAGCCGCTGGGTGAGCGTGGTCAGCCCGAGCTTCACGGCCGAGCCCTCCGGTCCCGGCGCGCCGGCGGCGAGCTGCTGGCCGAGCCGGATCTGGGCCAGGCGCAGCGCCTCTGCCTCGACCCACGAGGCGAGCAGCTCGTCGCGTAGTGCCGGGTCGTGCTCGCTCGCGCCCTCCCAGGTGTGCACGGCCTCGCCGATCGCGCCGGTGCCGCGGTGGGCGACCCGGCCGCCGATCGCGACCCGCTCGTTCATCAGCGTGGTCTGCGCGACCGACCAGCCCTGGCCGACCTCGCCGAGGCGCTGGCTGTCGGGGATGACGACGTCATCCAGGAAGATCTCGTTGAACTCGGCTTTGCCGGTGATCTGGCGCAGCGGGCGGACGTCGATGCCCGGGGTGTCCATCTTGACGTAGAAGTAGGTCATGCCGCGGTGCTTGACGGCGTTCGGGTCACTGCGGGTCACGAGGATGGCGTAGTCGGCGTGATGTGCGAGGGAGGTCCAGACCTTCTGGCCGTTGACCACCCAGTCGCCGTTCTCCTGCTTGACGGCGGAGGTGGCGAGGCCGGCCAGGTCCGAGCCGGCGCCGGGCTCGGAGAACATCTGGCACCACACCTCCTCGCCGGTGTACAGCGGACGCAGCAGCCGCTCCTGGGTCTCGCGGTCGGCGTATGCCAGGATCGTCGGCGCGGCCATGCCGAGGCCGATGACGTTGATCGCGGACTTGTTGTCCGGCGCGCCCGCGGCGGCGAACGCATCGTTGACGTCGGCCTGCAGCGAGCGGTCGAGGCCCTTCCCTCCGAGCCCCTCCGGGAAGTGCACCCACGCCAGCCCGGCGTCATATCGGGCCCGGTGGAACTCCACCGGGTCGGTGCTGGCGGGGTCGTGCGCGGCGAGGAACTCGCGCACCTCCTCGGCGAGCTGGGCGGCTTGGGTCTGACGATCTGCTCTGGTGTCTACGGCCATGGGGTCAGCCTCCTTCGGAATGCCCCCGGCATCCTCGCACACGACCTGACTCCTACGTCAACTCCTGGCGCCGCGGCTGCGTACCGGCAGCGCTACAGTATCGCTGTGCCGCCGCCGATCGACGCCTTCCACGAGCCGCGCGAGGGCGAGGTGCCCACGCTGCGCCAGCGGATCGGCGCATACGGCGTCCTGGTCCGCGACGACCGGCAGCAGCGTGAGATCCTGATGACCCGCATCTCGCCATGGGACTACGGCGCCGGCATGTGGACGCTGCCGGGGGGCGGCATCGACCACGGTGAGCATCCGGACGACGCCGTCGTCCGCGAGGTCTACGAGGAGACCTCGATACGGGTGCGGGTGCGCTCGATCGGCCGGGTGACCAGCCTGCATGTGATCGGACGCAACCGCGCCGGACTGCTCGAGGACTTCCAGGGCGTCGGCATCATCTACGTCGTCGACGCGCTGGAGGGCGTCGAGCTCGACTCGCTGCAGATCATCGAGCAGGACTCCTCGACCGACCACGTCGAGTGGATGCCGCTGGACTCGGTGCACGACGCGCAGGGCCGGCCGCGCGATTTCACGAACGTGGCGAAGGCCGGCCTGCTGATCGCCGCCGAGCTCTGAGGACCGGCGGCACCTCGATCAGGTCGGCCTGAGCCGCATCCGCAGCCCGATCCGCGTCCGCACGGCTCGCCGTACCCGCGGGTTGCCGGGCCCATGGGGGTCGCTGATCGGCATCGATCGTCAGCGGCCTTTGCTAGGGTCAATACCGCGTCGTGACCATTTCGTGACCCGACGCTGGTTCGTACCCGATGGAATGAGGTCCTGCAGCAGTGCCGCGCATGAAGCTCGCACCCGTCGCGCTGGCAGGCGCCGTGGCCGCGCTGTTGTTCGGTGGCGCCGCGTACGCCGCCCCGCCGGCGTCCTTGCCCCCGCTCGTCGTGTCTCCCGCCACGGTTGTTCCGGACGGCGAGATCCTGCTGACCGGTGCCGGCTGCGTCGGCACCGGCGGCACACCGGGAGTCGTGATCGTCACGCTGCAGAACCCCGACGGCACCACGCTCACCGACGAGGTCACCGACATCGACGCGAACGGCGGCTGGGCCGCGCAGTATACCGCCCCGAACGCCGCGGCCAGCTACACCGTCGCGGCCAGTTGCGACCTGTACGGGAGCACCCTCACCTACCCAGCCGCCACCGTGACCGTCAGCGTAGGCGGCGGATCGGCGCCACCGGCCGGCGCCGAGCTTGATCGTTCGCCCGGTTCCTCGACCGCCGGCGGGGTTGCCGGAGACGACCTGGCCGGAACCGCGGTGGACGACCCTGCCGAGCCCAACGCGCCGGCCGCGAGCAGCGTGCCCGATCAACCGGGGGACGACCTCTCCACGACGGGCAGCCCGCTGGACGATGCCGGTCTCATCGCCGGCGGACTGCTGCTCGGGGGGCTGGGCGCGGTGTACGCCGGGCGTCGCCGAGCAGCCTCGTCGACGTGAGCCCGCCGGCGCGCTGGTGAGGCCGCGGCGGCTGCTCCCGCAGCACCGGGGAGCACGAGCCGTACTGCTCGTGGCGGCACTGCTGGTGCTCGCGCTCGGCGTCGACACTGCCGTCCTGAACGCACGCATCGCGACCATCGAGGTGCGCCTACCGGACGTCGATGACGACGTCGAGACGTGGGTGCTGTTCGGATCCGATAGCCGGGATGCCACGCCCCCGGGAGCCGTCCCCGCCGAGTTCGGCACGAGCGAGCAGGTGCCCGGTGAGCGCGCCGATCTGCTCGTGGTGCTCACCGTCCGCGACGGTCATAGCGCCGCGGTGTCGATTCCCCGGGATCTGCTGGTCTCCAGCGACGGGTACCCGATGCGCGTCGGAATGACGCTTCAGGACGGCCCGCAGCAGCTAGTCGACACCCTGTGCACCAGCCTAGGCATTCCGGCCGATCATCTCGTGGGCCTGCACTTCGACGGATTCGTCGAGATCGTCGATGCCCTCGGCGGTGTCGAGGTGACGATTCAGTACCCGATGCGCGACCCCTTGGCCGGCCTCGACCTGCCCCACGCTGGGCGACAGCGCCTCGACGGGTCCCAGGCGCTGGCCCTCGTGCGCTCCCGGTCCGCCGAGCGGCGCGTGGAGGGCAGCTGGCAGCCGAGCTCGGACGGCGCCGGCGACCGGACCAGCTGGTCCGGGGTGGTCCTGGGCGCCGTCCTTGATCGCATTGAAGATCGTCGATTCAATCCGGTGCTGCTGCAGCGCGTCGCGTGGGCGGCCACGGGGGCGCTGCACACCGACGCCGGGACCGGGTTGCTCGACCTCGCCGGATTGGTCGGCAGCCGGCCGGAGATCAGCCCGCTCCCGCACGACCCACCGGCCGGGACACCACCACCCGGCGGCGTCCTGCCACTGCCGCCGAATGCTGAGACCGCCGAGGCGCTCGCGCAGCTCGGGCTCGGCGGGAGCTGCCGGGCGGCGGCCTGACCGGTCGGCCGGCGACGAAGCCGGCCGCCCTGAGCGCCGCGGCGGCTACACTGACGGACGGCCAGGAGGTGCCCATGACCGCGACGCAGCCCCGATCGGAGAACCGGATCGAGAACCTGCGCGTCCTCGTCGTGGACGACCGCCCGCTGATGCGGGCCGGGCTGGCCAGCATCCTCGAGACCAACGCGCTCACCGACGAGGTGCTGCAGGCCGGATCCCTGGAATCGGCGTACGCCGTCCTGGCCAGTCGTGAGGTCGACGTCATCGTCGTCTCGCCCGATCAGCGGGACCCGGTGGAGACCAACCGGCGGTTTTGCGCGCTGGCGAAGCGGTCCGGCCGTGCGCGCGTCATCTGCCTGTGCCGTGACGAGGCGGTGGCTCCCCCGGCCTGCGGGCGGTTCACAACGCTTCCGGAGACGTCGCCGCCGGGCCGTTTGCTGACCATCGTCGACCAGTCCCGCCCGGCCTCGGACACGGTCTCCTGCGCGGACGGCGACTGCGGGTGCCAGCACACCCACCTCACGTCGGTCGCCCGGCTCACCGCCCAGGAGTCGCTCGTGCTCGCGGGACTGACCGATGGGCTGTCGAACAGGGAGATCGCCGAGCAGCTCGGGCTCGCGGAGAAGACGGTCAAGAACTACATGACCCGGATCTTCACCAAGCTCGGAGTCACCAGCCGCACCGCTGCCATCGCAGCCCTTCGGGACGAGGTCGAGGGCGCCCTCCACCACTGACCCCCGGCCGGATGCGGTGGGTTTGACCCCGCTCTCAGCCGCTTAGCGTGGTGGAACCCATCGCATCCGGTGCTCGGTGGTGGGGCCGCGCGCTCAGGTCGAGCACCGAGTCGAAGCGCTGCAGTCCCTCAAGATCGTGGGTGACCAGCACGAGGGCGCGGTCGGCCGCCACCTCGGTGAGGTCCCGCAGCAGGGTCTGGGCGGTGTCCCGGTCGAGCCCCGCGGTCGGCTCGTCGACGAGCAGCACCGGCCGGTCGGCCAGCAGCGCCCGCGCGAGTGCGATGCGCTGTCGCTGCCCGCCGGAGACCAGGACGCCGAACTGACCAACCCTCGTGTCGATGCCGCGGGGCAGCGCGTCGACCCAGTCGCCGAGCCGCGCGCGCCGCAAGGCTTCGCGGATCTCGCCGTCCGTCGCGTCGCCCTTGGCCAGTCGTAGGTTCTCGGCCACCGTCGTGTCGAACAGGTGCGCCTGCTGGTCGCACCACGCGAACAGCGCGCGCAGCTCGTCGGGGTCGATCTCGGACGCCGGGACGCCGCCCACCCGGTAGCTTCCACCGGTCAGCCGCGCATAGCCCATGAGGGCGGCGATGATCGTCGACTTGCCCGAGCCCGACGGGCCGACGATCGCCAGTGAGCTCCCCGGCTGGAGGCGGAGAGTGACGTCGCGGACTGCGGGGCGAGCGGCGTCCGGCCAGGTGATGGCGGCATCGTCAAGCTCGATCGGCCACGGCGAGGTGGGCAGCGTACGGCCGCCGCCGGGCGCCCGCGCCGGCTCGGGCGTGTCAAGCACCTCGACCAGCCGCCGGGCGCTGGCGCGGACGCCGAGCAGCGAGGCGACGGCCGGCTCGATCAGCGCCGCCAGCTCGATCAGGCCAAGCGGCAGCATGATCGCGACCGCGGCGGCCTCGTGCGTGATGTCGCCAGCCTGGGCCGCCTGCGCGGCCAGGGCGACGATGGCGATCACTCCCCCGGCCAGCGCGAGCATGCTCAGCCCCGAGGCGATTCCGGCCCGGCGCGCGGCTCGGGCGCCGAGGCGCTCCTCCTCGGCGTCCAGCGCATCGAGGTCGTCGAGCCAGGCGCTGCGCGCCACCCGTAGCCCGGGGTCGCTGGCCGCGAGGACCGTCTCGGAGGCGAGCGCGGCGCGGCGCGAGCGCACGACACGCAGCGCTGCCTCGTCACGTTCGTCGCCGCGCAGCACCAGCAGCGGTCCGACCAGCGCGGCGAGGACGACCATGAGCAGCAGCACGCCCCCGGCCGCAGGCAGGATCAGGGTGGCCGCGATGACCGCGCCTGCGAGCACCAGCGCGGTGGAGACGATCGGCAGGATCACCCGGGTCACCAGGTCGGCGAGCGCGTCGACGTCCGCGATCAATCGATCGAGCAGGTCGCCCTTGCGCCACATCGGCCCGATCGGCGCGAGCCGCTCGAGCTTGGCGTAAACCTTCTGGCGCAGTGAGCCCAGCGCGTCGAAGGCCGCATCGTGCGAGACGATCCGCTCGGCATACCGGAAGACCCCGCGACTGGTGCCGAAGAACCGGACGCCGGTGACCGCGACCATGAGCCACAGCAGCGGCGGCTGGAAGGAGGCACGCATGATGAGCCAGGCAGACGTGCCCAGCAGCGCGACGCTGGCGCCGCTGGCCAGCGCGGCGAGCAGGATGGCGCCGGCCAGCCGGCCGCGGGGGATGTCGACCAGCTTCAGCAGGCGGAGCTCGGGTCTACGCATCGACCGGCACCATCTCAACGACATGAGCGGCGTACTGCGCGACGAGAGCGCGGTGGCTGGCGATGACCACCGTGCGACCGGCGAGCCAGCGGGTCATCCGCTCCAGCAGCTCGCGTTCGGTGCCGGGATCCAGCGCGGACGTCGGCTCGTCGAGCAGCACCGTCTGGGCCCCGCCCGCGATGGCGCGCGCGATGGCCAGCCGCTGCCGCTGGCCCTGGGACCAGTCCGCGGCGTCGTCCCCGAGCACCGTCTGCATGCCGTGCGGCAGCGCGGCGACCACCTCATCCAGGCAGGCCGCGTGCAGCGCGTCGGCGACCACGTCGTCCCCGGCGTCCGGCGCGAGCACCCGCACGTTGTCGGCGACCGTCCCGCCCAGCAGATAGGGCGACTGGCCGACGTACGCCACACCGGCTGCCCACTGCTCGGGGTCGATCTCGCGCAGCGGAAGTCCGTCGACGCGCACCTCGCCGTCGGACGGCGTGATCACCCCAGCGAGCACGTTGAGCACGGTCGTCTTGCCCGATCCCGACGGCCCGCGCAACAGCGTGATCTGCCCGCCCGGGGCATCGAGCTCGGGCAAGGTCAC
The DNA here is from genome assembly GCF_900292035.1 of Blastococcus sp. Marseille-P5729. Lineage (NCBI taxonomy): Bacteria > Bacillati > Actinomycetota > Actinomycetes > Geodermatophilales > Geodermatophilaceae > Blastococcus > Blastococcus sp. Marseille-P5729. The sequence continues at coordinate 482,246 of NZ_OMPO01000002.1, forward strand.
GGCGTGCCGGTCGCCACCGAAGTCGACGCGGACGCCGCGTAGCTGCAGCCGGGGCGCAGCGGACGGCGCGGCCTGCGCGCCAGGGGCGGGCACCGGCTCGTCGAGGATCTCGAACGCCCGCTCGGCGGCGGTGAGGCCGTCGACGCTGGCGTGGAACTGGGTGCCGACCGCGCGCAGCGCGAGGTAGGCCTCGGGGATCACCAGCAGGACCGTCAATGCGGGCTCGAGATCGATCATGCCGCGCGCCAGCCGCAGGCCCATGGTCACGGCGACCAGCGCGACGGACAGGGTGGCGAGCAGCTCGAGGGCGAACGACGACAGGAAGGCGATCCGCAGGGTCTTCATGGTCGCCTTCTTGTGCTTGCGGTCGGCCTTGGCGATCAGCTCGCCCTGCGACCGCGAGCGCCCGTACGCCTTGAGGGTGGACAGCCCGGTCACGACGTCCACGAACCGGTGCGCCAGCACCTCGAGCATGCGGTACTGACGGCGGGTGCGCTGCTGCGTGTAGAGCCCAATCAGGACCATGAACAGCGGGATCAGCGGCAGCGTGACGATCGCGACGATCGCGGAGGTCAGGTCGACCCAGCCGACGTAGGCCACCACCGCGGCAGGGACGATCGTGGCGATCACCAGCTGCGGCAGGAAACGGGCGGCGTACCCCTCGAGTCCGGCCACGCCGGTGGTGACCAGCGCGATCAGGTGAGCAGGACTTCGGCGTACCGCCGCTCCCCGGTCCTCGGTGACGACTCGCTGCAGGATGGCGCGGCGCATCTGGCTGGTCAGCCGGACGGCGAGCTTGCGGGGGAAGAACTCCCCCGCCCAGGCGAAGCCCACCCGCGCGATGATCCACAGCGCCAGCAGGGCGATGGCGCCGGACAGCTGGTGCAGGGGGCGTTCGTAGCGGATCGTCTGGGTGATCACGTGGGCAAGAGTGGCCGCGTAGCCCACCGCAGTGATGCCGGCACCCACGCCCACGACGACTGCTCCGGCCATCAGCCGCCGAGTGGCGGCCGCATACCGGAGCAGTCGAGGGTCGAGAGGCTTCACCTAGTTATTGTCGCGCGCGACCTCGGGCGTCTGCTCGACGGCGGTCTTCGGCCGGTCGGCAGGGATGCTCTTGCGCGTGATCCGCTTGCGGAACACCCAGTAGGTCCAGGCCTGGTAGGCCAGCACAATCGGGGTCATGATCACCGCGACCCAGGTCATCACCGTCAGGGTGTACGACGAGGACGCCGCGGCCTCGGCAGTCAGGTCGTGCTCGCCGTTGATGTCGGGCATGACGTTCGGGTAGAGCGCGACGAACAGGCCGGCGACGAAGGTCGCGATGGTGACGCCGAGCAGCGCGAACGCCCAGCCCTCACGGCCCGCGTGGATCATCAGCAGGGCGCCCAGCAGCGCGACGGCGGCCAGCAGGAGCAGGATCGTGGCGACCACGCTGCCGTAGGCCAGGATGGTCCACACGATGAACACGCCGCCGACCGCGAGCGCGCCGTAGCCGATCTTCTTGGCCATGTCCTCCGCGCGGCGCTGCATGCTGCCGGCGGTCTTCAGCGCGAGGAACACCGCGCCGTGCAGCAGGAATACCAGCAGCGTGGTGAGGCCACCGACCAGGGCGTATGGGTTCAGCAGGTTGAAGAACCCGCCGGTGTAGTCGATGTTGCCGTTGTCGTTGAGCCCCAGCGGGACGCCGCGGACCAGGTTCGCGAACGCCACGCCCCACAGAATCGCCGGGACCCACGAGCCGATGCCGATGCAGATGTCCCAGCCCCGTTTCCAGCTCTTGCTGTCGGGGTCGCCCTTGCCGCGGTACTCGAACGCGACGCCGCGCACGATGAGCGCGAGCAGGATCAGCAGCAGCGGCAAGAAGAATCCGGAGAACAGGGTGGCGTACCAGAGCGGGAAGGCGGCGAAGGTCGCGCCGCCGGCGGTGAGCAGCCACACCTCGTTGCCGTCCCAGACCGGGCCGATGGTGTTGATGATGACCCGGCGGTCACGCTCGTCCTTGCTCAGGATCGGCAGCAGCATGCCCACGCCGAAGTCGAATCCTTCGAGGAAGAAGTAGCCGATCCACAGGACGGCGATCAGGTAGAACCAGAAGTCGACGAGAGTCATTGTTCAGTCCCCTGCTTCCGTTAGTACGCGAACGACATCGGACGGCCGGCGTCCTCGTCGTCGTCATCGGCGTCGTCGTAGCGGTCGTGATCGTCGATGCTGATCTCGTCCTCGTCCTCCATGCCCGGGATGAGTGGTTTGGGCTCGAGGGACGCGATCGACTCCTCTTCTGAGGGTGGGCCGATCTTGGCGTACTTGATCATCAGCTTCAGGTCGACCACCGCGAGGATGCCGTAGACGAGCGTCAGTGCCGTGAGGCTGGTGATCGCCTCGCCAGCTGACACGGACGTCGAGTAGGCGTCCTTGGTCTGCAACAGGCCGAACACGGCCCACGGCTGACGGCCCATCTCGGTGAAGATCCAGCCGAAGGAGTTGGCCAGGAACGGCGAGACCAGGGCGATGATGGCGCCCCACATCAGCCACTTGCTAGAGGACGACTTGCCCTTGCGGCTGGTCCACAGCGCCCACAACGCCCACAGGGCGGCGATCGCACCGAAGCCGATCATGAGGCGGAATGACCAGTAGGTCACCGGGATGTTGGGCGCGAAGTCGGTCTGGTTGAACTGCTCGCCCCACCGCTCGACGTACTCGGCCTGCAGCTCGTTGATGCCGTGGACGACGCCGTCGAACGAGCCGGTCGCCATGAACGACAGCACCTTCGGGATGCGGATCGAGAACAGCTCCTCGGACCCGTCGAGGCTGCCCACCGTGAAGATCGAGAAGCTGGCACCAGCCTGGGTGTTGTAGAGCGCCTCGGCGGCCGCCATCTTCATGGGCTGGACGTCGGTCATGACGCGGGCCTGCAGGTCACCGCTGATCACGGTTCCGATGAAGCCGACCAGCACCGACCAGGCGCCGATCTTCAGTGTCGGGCGGAAGACGTCGAGGTACTTGCCGCGGATGACATACCAGGCGCTGACCGCCGCCATCACTGCGCCACCGGTCATCGCCGCGCCGGTGAGCACGTGCGGGAAGGTCACGAGCTGCACCGGGTTCACCAGCACCGCGCCGATGTCGTTCAGCCGCGGCATGCCGCCATCGTCCAGCTCGTAGCCGACGGGGTTCTGCATCCATGAGTTGGCGGCCAGGATGAAGTAGGCCGAGAGCATCGTGCCAATGGACACGAGCCAGATGGTTGCGTTGTGTAGTTTCGGCGAGAGCCGGCCCCAGCCGAAGATCCACAGGCCCAGGAAGGTCGACTCCAGGAAGAAGGCCAGCAGGGCTTCCATCGCCAGTGGCGCACCGAAGATGTCACCGACCAGGCGGGAGTACTCCGACCAGTTCATGCCGAACTGGAACTCCTGCACGATGCCGGTGACGACGCCGATGGCGAAGTTGATCAGGAAGAGCTTGCCGAAGAACTTCGAGCCCTGCAGGTACTTCACCTTGCCGGTGCGGTTGTACGCCGTCTGCAGGCCGGCCACGAGGGGCGCGAGGCCGATCGTGAGGGGAACGAACAAGAAGTGGTAGACGGTGGTGATGCCGAACTGCCACCGGTGAATGAGCTCTGGGTCCACCGCACGACTCCGAATCTGAACAAGCACTATTCGTACATCGTCTAGGAATACCCTTCACGCGACGTTAACACTAGGGACCAAGGTCCCGGAGTACCGGTGAGTAGCAGCACACGGCTGGTCAAATGACCTGTCTCAGCCGAGACCGGGCAACCTCACAGTCCCGCTGCCTTCGCGTCGCGTCCGGCACCTAGGCGCCCACAAGCACCGTGGCGAGTGTGCCGAGTCTGGTGAAGCCGAGCGAATCCGCGAGGTCGTGGCTGTCATCGACGCCGACCCGCAGCTGCGGGATCAGTCCCGCGTCGAGCGCGTCGTGCATCGCGAGCGCGGCAGCGACCTGGAGCGATCCGTTTCCGCGCGCGTCGATGGCATCGACCATGGTCAGGTCGGCGAGGATGTCCTGACGGGCCGAATAGGCCGCTGCGGCCTGGGGATCGTCGTCCTCGTCGAGGACGACGAAACGGTACTCGTGTGCAAGAAGCCCGTCGAGGTCGGCGTCGTCCGGCGCACACCGCCTGAGCAGGTCGCGCACCGCCTGCTCGTCGTCTGTGACGCGCGCCTGCTCCAGCGAGCCGTCGGCGATGTAGTCATCGGCGTACATCAGCGAGCTGACCCTGGTCGCATGCGGCTGGTGCTCCCGGGCGAGCGCGAGGAGCCCGTGCGTCTCGATCAGCGACTCGTCGGAGTACGACTCGGCGATCTCCAGCGCCCATTGCGGGGCGTGCACGATGGTTCGCCCGAGCAGCCGCACGACGGTGATCGCGTCGCCGTCCGTGCTCGCGTACAGGCGTCCCGAGCCGGCCGCAAACGCATCATCGGGCAGCCCACAGGTGCGAGCCCACGCCATCGCCACGATTGCCGCGGTGTTCTGGTCAACCACGGCCTCGACTCTAGACGGCGGGCCGGCGCGGTGCGGCGATCGCCGCACCGCGCCGGCCCGATCGGATCCGCGGAGGCTACTGCTGGTGAGGGAGCTTGTACTCCTTCGCCTCGTCGGACTCGATCCAGTCGCTGACCTCCTTCAGGCCGCCGGGCGCGTCGGGATCGATCTGCGCGATTAGGTTCGCGCGGGTCGGTGAGTCGCCGGGATCGGAGTAGTCCAGCGGCTGGGTGAGCCCTCCGGTGTCGAGCTCGGTGACCTGCTTGCGCGCCTTCAGCAGGCCGGCGCGCGTCAGATCGCCGTCTTCGCAGGCCTGCTCCAGGATGGCGCCCCACACCAGCCCTGAGAGATAGCCCGTGACGACGGAATGTGCGGGGTCGTCCTGGATCCCGGACGCCTCGTACTGCTCTCGGAGTTTCGTCGAGGCCTCGCTGTCACTGCCCCAGGTGCGGCCGGGCGGCAGCAGGTAGAAGTTCTCCTGCATGGCGGCAACGACGCCGGCGTCCTCAAGCATGTTGGGCTGGAAGGCGGAGTTGAATCCGAGCAGCGGAACGTTGAGTCCCTGGCCCTGCATCTGCACGGCGGTGGACGCCGTCGCGGCAGGCGGCATGGCGATATAGATGAGGCTGACGCCCTCGGCCTTGAACTTCGTGACGGTGGCGGTCATGTCGGTGTCTGTCGGGGACGCCGGAGCGCCGATGACCTGGATGTTGTGCTTCTGGGCATATGCCTCGACGCCGTGGAAGGAGTTCTGGCCGGCCTCGTTCTGCAGGTAGATCGCGCCGATCTTGTCACCGTCCTTGATCATGCCCTGCTCCGCCATCCACGCCAGGCCGTTGATCGCTTCGATGTCGAAGGTGGTGGTGACACCGACCATCACCTCGTTGTCGAGGTTGTCCGAGGCGATCGTCGGAGAGGACCCCATGGTGCTGCTGCTGATCATCTTCTGCTTGATCGCGGCAAAGACCGCTGAGCCGATGATCTGGATCAGGCCGACGGCCTCGTTCTGCAGCGTGTCGTACAGCGGAATGGCCTGGTCGGCCTTGTACCCGGTATCCCGGACGTCGAGCTTGATCTGGCGCCCACAGATCCCACCATCGTCGTTGACCTCCTTGGCCCACAGCTCGTTGCCGTGGGTGACCAGCACGCCGCCGGTCTTGAAGGGGCCGGAGGCGTCGGTCAGCCCGCCCAGGGTGATCTCGTCATCGGTGACCCCGATGTCGGTCTTTACGCCGTCCGAGCCGCCGCCGCCGCCCTCGTTCGTGCCCTTGGTCGAGCAGCCGGTGACCGCGACCGTGAGCGCGGTACCCAGTCCGATGACGGCGAGCTTCCTGTTGACCATTGATACCTCCATCCCGCCGCGCCCGGAGACGCGGCCGACCTGACGATGGTGTCAAGTTTGTCTGCAGAATATAGAGAGATCAAGATCCGGAGATTTAGCGGTGACCTTCTTCACTGCCGAGCCGGTGTCAGTGCCGGGCTCAGTGCCTCAGTCGCCGAGCGCGCTGATCCTCAGGCCCCGGGCGGCAAGCTCGGCCCGCCCACCGTCTCGGGCGGTGAGCACCCAGGGCCCGCTCTCGGTCACGGCGTAGGTGTGCTCGACGTGGGCCGCCACCGACCCGTCGGCGGTGACGACGGTCCACCCATCCGCGAGTTCTCGGGTGCCCGCGGCTCCCAGCGTGAGTATCGGCTCGATCGCGAGCGCCATTCCCACCTCGAGCCGCGGGCCCTTGCCCGGCGTGCCGTAGTTCAGGATGTGCGGATCCTGATGCATCTCGGTCCCGATCCCGTGGCCGCCGTATTGCTCCACGATGCCGTACTCGCGTCCGTGCCGACGGTCCCACTTCTCGACACTGGACTCGATCGCGTGGGAGATGTCGCTCAACCTGGCCCCCGCCGCGCCGGCGGCGATACCGCACCACATCGCGTCCTCGGCGACCTCGATCAGCTGGGCGTGAGCGTGCTCGATCTCCCCGACGGGCACGGTGATCGCGCTGTCGCCGTGCCAGCCGTCCACGATCGCCCCGCAGTCGACCGACAGCAGGTCGCCGTCCCGCAGGATCTTGTCGGGGCGGGGGATGCCGTGCACGACCTCGGCATTGACCGAGGCGCAGATCGAGCCGGTGAAGCCGTGGTAACCGAGAAAGGACGGCGTTCCGCCGCCGTCGCGGATCACCGACTCGGCCACCGCGTCCAGGTGTGCCGTGCTGACGCCGGGCCGCACCTCTGCCCGGACGGCGTCCAGCGCGTCCGCGACCAGTAGTCCGGCCACCCGCATCGCGGTCAACTGCTGCGGCGACTTGACCTGGATCGCCCTCCCGCGGGCGCGACGGACGAGCCTGCTGAGGAGGCTCACCGATTGCTAGCTGACGCCGAGAGCCTCGAGCGCGCGGCCGGTGACCTCGTCGATCTCGCCCACGCCGTCGATGCTCCGCAGCGTCCCACGGCCGGCGTAGAACTCCACCAGCGGCGCAGTCTGCTCGGCGTACACCTGCAGGCGGCGGCGCACCGTCTCCGGCTTGTCGTCATCGCGCTGGGTGGGCTTGCCATCGACCATGGTGACCCGCTTCGACAGGCGATCGACGATGTGGTCGTCAGGGACGCGGATCTCCAGCACGCAGTCCAGCGGCTTCTCGGCCTTCGCCAGCAGCCCGTCGAGGGCCTCGGCCTGCGCGAGCGTGCGCGGGAAGCCATCGAGCAGGTAGCCGCGGACGGCGTCCGCCTGCGAGAGCCGGTCCTCGACCATCGCGACGGTCACCTCGTCGGGCACGAGCTCTCCGGCGTCCATGTACTTCTTGGCCATCTTGCCCAGCTCGGTCCCCTCGCCCACGTTGGCGCGGAAGATGTCACCGGTGGAGATCTGCGGGACTCCGAGACGCTCGGCGAGGAGGATGGCCTGCGTGCCCTTGCCCGCGCCGGGAGGACCAAGAAGAACGATGCGCATCAGCGGAGGAACCCTTCGTAATTACGTTGCTGCAGCTGGCTCTCGATCTGCTTGACGGTCTCCAGCGCCACACCCACCAGGATGAGCACCGCCGTACCACCGAACGGGAAGTTCTGGGCTCCCGCCGGCCCAGTCAGACTGAGCAGCAGGTTGGGCAGAATCGCGACGGTACCAAGGTACAACGCGCCCGGCAGCGTGATGCGAGACAGTACGTAGTTGAGGTATTCGGCAGTGGGTCGACCCGGCCGGATGCCTGGGATGAACCCGCCGTAGCGCTTCATCTCGTCCGCGCGCTCCTCCGGGTTGAAGGTGATCGCGACATAGAAGTAGGCGAAGAACACGATCAGCAGCAGGTACAGCACGATGTGCACCCAACTGGACATGTTGATGATGTAGTTCTCGAAGAACCGCCGGATCGGGCCGGCCGGTGTGTTGCCCTGCAGCTGGGTGATCAGCTGCGGGATGTACAGCAGCGACGAGGCGAAGATGACCGGGATGACGCCCGCCTGGTTCACCTTCAGCGGAAGGTAGGTCGACGTCCCGCCGTACATCTTGCGACCGATCATCTTCTTGGCGTACTGGACCGGGATCCGGCGCTGGGCCTGCTCGACGAAGACGACGGTCACGATCACGATCAGCGACAGCGCGATCATCGACCACAGGATCACCTGGCCGCGGCTGGCGATCGACGCGCCCTCAGCGGGGATGCGGGCCGCGATCGAGGTGGCCATCAGCAGCGACATGCCGTTGCCGATGCCCTTCTCGGTGATCAGCTCGCCGAACCACATGATCAGCGCGGTGCCGGCGGTCATGGTGATGACCAGGAGGGCGTAGGACCAGATGGAGTTCTCGTCGGCCAGGATCGGGCGATCGCAGGGGAACAGCTGCCCGGAGCGCGCCAGCGCGACGATGCCGGTGGCCTGCAGGACACCGAGCGCGATCGTGAGGTACCGCGTGTACTGCGTCAGCTTGGCCTGGCCGGCCTGGCCTTCTTTCTTCAGTAGCTCGAATCGCGGGATGACGACGGTCAGCAGCTGGATGATGATGCTCGCGGTGATGTACGGCATGATGCCGAGCGCGAAGATCGACAGCTGCAGCAGTGCCCCGCCGGAGAACAGGTTCACCAGCGAGTAGATGTCTCCCTGGCCGCCGGCGGTGGCCTGCTGGACACACTGCTTTATGTTGCCGAGCAGGACGCCAGGTGAGGGCACCTGGGCGCCGACGCGGTACAGCGCCACTATGCCGAGCGTGAAGAGAATCTTGTTGCGGAGGTCGGGCGTCTTCATCGCCGACCCAAACGCCTTGAGCACGCATCCTCCTGCGCTGCTGCGCTGGACGCGTGCGCGCCCGGCACAAGAAAGTACTGCCTGGTCTTGGTCCGCAGCGCCGTGGCGCTGTCGGAGGTTGCCTGCCCCCCCGTGCACGTCAGGCGAGCCAGCACTCGACTCTATATCACCGCTACCGCCCACAGATGCCTACCCCGCCCGTGCCCAAGGGGCGCCGGGCGGGTCAGCAGGACGGGGCCGGTCACAGCTCGGTGACCGAGCCTCCCGCCGCGGTGATCTTCTCCTTGGCCGAGCTCGAGAACGCGTGCGCGCTGACCTCGAGCTTGACGTCGCCGAGCTCGCCGGTGCCGAGCACCTTCACCAGCTGGCCCTTGCGGACGCCACCGGCCTGGACCATCTCGTCCACACCGACCTTGCCGCCCTCGGGGAACAGCGAGGCCAGCCGGTCGAGGTTGATGACCTGGTAGGACGTCGCGAAGCGGTTCTTGAATCCCTTGAGCTTCGGCAGGCGCATCTGCAGCGGCGTCTGGCCGCCCTCGAAGCCAGCGCGGACCGTGTTGCGGGCGTGCTGGCCCTTGGTGCCACGACCGGCCGTCTTGCCCTTGGACGCCTCGCCGCGACCCACGCGGGTCTTGGCCTTGTGGGCGCCAGGAGCCGGACGGAGGTGATGCACCTTGATCGGTGCGCTCGCCTGAGCCTGGTTGTCTTCTGCCATTGCTACTTCACTTCCTCAACGGACACGAGGTGCGTGACCGTCTGGACCATGCCGCGGATCTCCGGGCGGTCCTCCTGGATCACGGTGTCGTTGATCCGCTTCAGGCCCAGGGCGCGCAGCGTGGCGCGATGATTGGGCTTGACGCCGATCGACGACCGGAGCTGGGTGACCTTGATCTGTGCCATGCGCTTACGCTCCCTGGCCGGCACGCGCCCGCAGCATGCCCGCGGGGGCGACGTCCTCGACGGGCAGGCCACGGCGAGCGGCCACCTCCTCGGGACGCACGAGGCCCTTCAGGGCGGCAACGGTGGCGTGCACGATGTTGATCGGATTGTCCGAGCCGAGACTCTTGCTCAGGATGTCGCCGATGCCGGCGCACTCGAGGACGGCGCGGACCGGACCACCGGCGATGACGCCGGTACCGGGGCTGGCCGGCTTCAGCATGACGACCCCAGCCGCGGCCTCGCCCTGGATCTGGTGCGGGATGGTCGAGGCGATCCGGGGGACCTTGAAGAAGTTCTTCTTCGCCTCCTCGACGCCCTTGGCGATCGCGGCAGGGACCTCCTTGGCCTTGCCGTAGCCGACGCCCACGGTGCCGTCACCGTCGCCGACGACAACCAGCGCAGTGAAGCTGAAGCGCCGTCCGCCCTTGACGACCTTGGCGACTCGGTTGACCTTGATGACGCGCTCGAGGTGGTTGGACTTCTCCGCCTGAGCCTGGTTGTTGCGGCCGCCATCGCGACGATCCCGGCGATCGCCGCCGGCACCGCCGCCGCGACGCTGCTGTCCTGGCATTAGATGCTCTCCTTGACCGAAAGAGTGGTCTGCATTAGAAGTCGAGGCCTCCCTCACGCGCGGCCTCAGCCAGCGCGGCGATGCGACCGTGGTACTTGTTGCCGGCGCGATCGAAGACCACCGAGCTGATGCCAGCGTCCTTGGCGCGCTGGGCAACGAGCTCGCCGACCTTCTTCGAGATCGCGCTCTTGTCACCCTCCGCAGCGCGGACGTCGGCCTCCAGCGACGAGGCGGACACCAGCGTCTTGCCGACGCTGTCGTCGACGATCTGCGCGACGATGTGCCGCGAGGACCGGGTGACGATCAGGCGTGGGCGCTCGGTGGTGCCGACGACCTTCTTGCGCAGCCGGAAGTGACGACGGGCCTTGGCGTTGCGGCGCTGCTGCGCCACACCACGACCGCCGGTGCGTGCGATAGCGGACGATGCCATTACTTACCCTGCTTTCCGACCTTGCGGCGAACCTGCTCGCCGGCGTAGCGAATGCCCTTGCCCTTGTACGGCTCGGGCCTGCGCAGCTTGCGGATTTTGGCGGCGACCTCGCCGACCTTCTGCTTGTCGATGCCGACGACCGAGAACTTGGTGGGCGACTCGACCTTGAAGGTGATGCCCTCCGGCGGGTCGACGACGACCGGGTGCGAGAAGCCCAGCGAGAAGTCCAGGCTGCTGCCCTTGGCGGTGACGCGATAGCCCACGCCGACGATCTCGAGCTTCTTCTCGTAGCCCTCGGTGACACCGACGACCATGTTGTTGATCAGCGAGCGAGACAGGCCGTGCCGGGCACGCGAGTCACGCTCGTCGTCCGGGCGGCTCACGACCACGCCATCGTCATTCTTCTCGATGCTGATCGGCGTGACGACCGTGTGCTTGAGCTCGCCCTTGGGGCCCTTGACGGTGATCTCCTGGCCCGCGATCTGTACGTCGACACCACTAGGGATGGCGACGGGAAGACGACCAATACGCGACATGGTTCCCTCCCTTACCAGACGTACGCGAGGACTTCGCCGCCCACGCGCTGACGGGTCGCCTGCTTGTCGGTGAGCAGGCCGGACGACGTCGAGATGATGGCGATGCCGAGGCCGCCGAGCACCCGGGGAAGCTCGGTCGAGCGCGCGTAGACGCGCAGACCGGGCTTGGAGATGCGGCGGACGCCGGCGATCGAGCGCTCCCGGTTGGGACCGTACTTGAGCTCGATCTTCAGGACCTTGCCCTTCTCGCCGTCGGCGACCTCATAGGAGGCGATGTAGCCCTCCTGCTTGAGGATCTCGGCGATGTGGGTCTTGAGCTTGCTGTGCGGCATCGAGACCTCGTCGTGGTACGCCGAGTTGGCGTTGCGCACGCGGGTCAGCATGTCCGCGATGGGATCGGTCATCGTCATTACAGATCCCGTCCCTTCGTGTTCTGCATGAGTGTTTTCCTTCCCGCCGCGGTTCCCTTCGGGGGCCTGCGGCGAAGATTCATTACCAGCTGGACTTGGTGATTCCGGGCAGCTCGCCCGCGTGCGCCATCTCGCGCAGGCAGATGCGGCACAGGCCGAACTTGCGGTAGACGGAGTGCGGGCGACCGCACTTGTTGCACCGCGTGTAGGCGCGCACGGCGAACTTGGGCTTGCGGTTCGCCTTGTTGATCAGGGCCTTCTTAGCCATGGCTTAGTCCTCCTTGAACGGGAAGCCGAGTGCCTTGAGCAGAGCCCGTCCCTCATCGTCGGTCTTGGCGGTGGTGACGACCGTGATGTCCATGCCGCGGACGCGGTCGATCTTGTCGATGTCGATCTCGTGGAACATCGACTGCTCGGTGAGCCCGAAGGTGTAGTTGCCGTTGCCGTCGAACTGCTTGGCCGACAGGCCGCGGAAGTCGCGGATGCGCGGCAGCGCCAGCGACAGGGTGCGGTCGAGGAACTCCCACATCCGGGTTCCACGCAGCGTGACCTTCGCGCCGATCGGCTGGCCCTCGCGCAGCTTGAACTGCGCGATGGACTTCGTGGCGCGACGCAGCTGCGGCTTCTGCCCGGTGATCAGGGTGAGGTCGCGCAGCGCGCCGTCGATCAGCTTGGCGTCCTTGGCGGCGTCGCCGACACCCATGTTGACGACGACCTTCACCACGCGCGGGATCAGCATCGCATTCGAGTAGCCGAACTGCTCGCGCAGCGCGGGCGCGATCTCGTCGTTGTAGCGAGTCTTCAGGCGCGGGATGACGCGCTCGGGGGTCTCAGTAGTCATGGCTTAGAGGTCCTTGTCCTTGCCGGTGGCGCGCTTGGAGACGCGCACGTTGCGGCCGTCCTCGTCCTTGCGGTAGCCGACGCGGGTGGCCTTGCCCTCCTTGTCGACGACCATCACGTTGCTGACGTGGATCGCCGCCTCCTGGGTGACGATGCCGCCCTCCTGCGAGCCGCGCTGGCTGGCCTGCATCCGGGTGTGGCGCTTGACGCGACCGACGCCCTCGACGATGACCTTCTGCTTCTCCGGGTAGGCGGCGATGACCTTGCCCTTCGCGCCCTTGTCCTTGCCGGAGATGATCAGGACGGTGTCGCCCTTCTTGACCTTCATCGGTTACAGCACCTCCGGGGCGAGCGAGATGATCTTCATGTACCTCTTGTCGCGCAGCTCGCGCCCGACAGGGCCGAAGATGCGGGTGCCGCGAGGCTCGCCGTCCGGCTTGATCAGGACGGCGGCGTTCTCGTCGAACTTGATGTAGGAGCCGTCGGGGCGACGCTTCTCCTTGACGGTGCGGACGATGACGCACTTGACGACATCGCCCTTCTTGACGCCGGCGCCGGGAATGGCGTCCTTGACGGTGGCGACGATGACATCACCGATGCCGGCGTAGCGGCGACCGGAACCGCCGAGGACCCGAATGCACAGGACCTCTCGGGCTCCGGTGTTGTCGGCGACCCGAAGTCGCGACTCCTGCTGAATCACTTCTACTCCCAGTTGTCTGCCGGTTCTCGCCTAGCGCGAGCCTGGCCGAACGGATTGGATACTCACCGGCCGCCGAGGCGGCCGTCGGCCCGGGTTAGCGGGCCTTCTCGATGACCTGGACCAGGCGCCAGCGCTTGGTGGCCGACAGCGGGCGGGTCTCCATGACGCGCACGCGGTCGCCGATGCCGGCCTCGTTGTTCTCGTCGTGGACCTTCAGGCGCGAGCTGCGGCGCATGACCTTGCCGTACAGCGCGTGCTTGACTCGGTCCTCGACCTGAACGACGACGGTCTTGTCCATCTTGTCGCTGACTACGATGCCGCTGCGCACCTTGCGGTAGTTGCGGTCACCGCCGTGGCCGATCTCCTTGTCGAGGGTCTCGTCCGGCTTGTCAGTCACTACTTCATCAGCCATGTGTTAGCTCCCGCTGCTCTCGCTCGGTGCCGATGCCAGGCCCAGCTCGCGCTCGCGCAGGATCGTGTAGATCCGGGCGATGTCGCTGCGGACGGCCTTCAGCCGCTTGTGGTTGTCCAGTTGGCCGGTCGCGACCTGGAAGCGCAGGTTGAACAGCTCTTCCTTCGACTCGCGCAGGCGAGTCTCGAGCTCGTCATCCTCGAGCTCACGCAGGTCCGACGGCGAGGTTCCGACTGCCATTAGAACTCCTGATCGCGCTTGACGATGCGGCACTTCATCGGGAGCTTGTGGATCGCGCGGCGAAGTGCCTCGCGGGCGATCTGCTCGTTTGGGTAGGTCAGCTCGAACAGCACGCGGCCCGGCTTCACGTTGGCCACCCACCACTCCGGCGAGCCCTTGCCCGAGCCCATGCGGACCTCGGCGGGCTTCTTGGTCAGCGGGCGGTCCGGGAAGATGTTGATCCAGACCTTGCCGCCACGGCGGATGTGGCGGTTGATGGCGATACGAGCGGACTCGATCTGGCGGTTGGTGACGTACGCCGGCTCCATGGCCTGGATGCCGTAGTCACCGAACGTGACGCGGGTGCCGCCGCTGGCAGCGCCGGCGCGACCCGGGTGATGCTGCTTGCGGTACTTGACCTTGCGAGGGATAAGCATGGCTCAGGAGTCCTTCTCAGTCTCTGCCTCGGCGGCCGGCTCCGGCTGCGGGGCGGTCGCCTCGGCGACGTTCGCCTCGGCGGCGGGCTGCTCGGTCTCGGGGACGGCGACCGGCTCGGCCGGAGCCGACTCGGCCGGTCCGGCGGCGGCCTGGGCGGCGGCGCGGCCGGCCTCGGTCGACACGCCGGTGGTGCCCGACGAACCCGATCGGCGCGGACGGCGCTCGGGGCGGTTGCGGCGGTGCTCGCGCAGCGCGGCCTCGGCGGCATCGCGCTCGGCCTTGCTCTGGGTCACATCGCCCTTGTAGATCCACACCTTCACGCCGATGCGGCCGAAGGTGGTGCGGGCCTCGTACAGGCCGAAGTCGATATTCGCGCGGAGGGTGTGCAAGGGCACGCGACCCTCGCGGTAGAACTCCGAGCGCGACATTTCGGCACCGCCGAGACGGCCCGAGCACTGGATGCGGATGCCCTTCACGCCCGGCGAGCGCATCGCCGACTGCTGGGCCTTGCGCATCGCGCGGCGGAAGGCCACGCGGCTCGAGAGCTGCTCGGCGACGCCCTGGGCGACCAGCTGCGCATCGGACTCGGGGTTCTTGACCTCGAGGATGTTCAGCTGCACCTGCTTGCCGGTGAGCTTCTCCAGCTCACCGCGCAGCCGCTCGGCCTCGGCGCCGCGGCGACCGATGACGATGCCCGGGCGGGCGGTGTGGATGTCGACGCGAACCCGGTCGCGGGTGCGCTCGATGTCGACGCGGGCGATGCCGGCGCGCTCCATGCCTTCGGTCATGAGCTTGCGGATCGCCACGTCTTCCTTGACGTAGTCGGCGTACTGCTTGTCAGCGAACCAACGGCTCTTCCACTCGGTGGTGATACCGAGGCGGAAGCCGTGAGGGTTGACCTTCTGTCCCACTAGCGGGCACTCCCCTTCTTTGCGGGCTTCGAGGCCAGCGGCGCTACCTCGATGGTGATGTGGCTGGTGCGCTTGCGGATCCGGTAGGCGCGGCCCTGGGCGCGCGGACGGAAACGCTTCATCGTCGGACCCTCGTCGACGTACGCGCGGTGCACGACCAGCGTGTCGGCGTCGAGCTGGTGGTTCTCCTCGGCGTTCGCGATCGCGCTGGCCAGCACCTTGTACACCGGCTCGCTGGCCGACTGAGGAGCGAACTGAAGCAGCGTGAGCGCCTCGGAGGTCGGCAGGTCCCGGATGAGATCGATGACACGACGCGCCTTCATCGGCGTGACGCGCACATGCTTGGCACGCGCGCGGACGACCTGGACGTCGTCCTGTGCGGTGGCAGTCATTCGCTTATCCCCTTGCTGATTTCTCTACTGAATGCGGTGGTGAGCTCTAGCCGCGGCGCGACTTGCGATCGTCCTTGACGTGCCCCTTGAAGGTGCGCGTCGGGGCGAACTCGCCGAGCTTGTGGCCGACCATGGACTCCGAGACGAAGACCGGCACGTGCTTGCGGCCGTCGTGGACGGCGAAGGTGTGGCCGAGCATGTCGGGGATGATCGTCGAGCGACGCGACCAGGTCTTGATCACGGTCTTGGTGTTCTTCTCGTTCTGGGCGTCGACCTTCTTCAGCAGATGGTCGTCGACGAAGTAGCCCTTCTTGACCGAACGTGGCATCTCTTATTCCTTAGCGCTTCTTGCCGGTACGGCGACGACGGACGATCAGCTGATCGCTTGGCTTGCGGCGGCGGGTACGGCCCTCGGGCTTGCCGGCCGGGTTCACCGGATGGCGGCCACCAGAGGTCTTGCCCTCGCCACCACCGTGCGGGTGGTCAACCGGGTTCATGGCGACACCGCGGACGACCGGACGCTTGCCCTTCCAGCGCATGCGGCCGGCCTTGCCCCAGTCGATGTTGGCGTGCTCGGCGTTGCCGACCTCGCCGACGGTCGCGCGGCAGCGCGCGTCCACGTTACGGATCTCGCCGGAGGGCATGCGCAGCTGCGCGTACGGGCCGTCCTTGGCCACCAGCTGCACCGAGGCGCCGGCCGAGCGGGCGATCTTCGCACCGCCACCGGGACGCAGCTCGATGGCGTGGACGACGGTACCGGTCGGGATGTTGCGCAGGGGAAGGTTGTTGCCGGGCTTGATGTCGGCTCCGGGGCCGGACTCGACGGTTGCTCCCTGGCCGAGCCGCACCGGCGCCAGAATGTAGCGCTTCTCGCCGTCTGCGTAGTGCAGCAGTGCGATGCGTGCGGTGCGGTTGGGGTCGTACTCGATGTGAGCGACCTTGGCAGGAACGCCGTCTTTGTCCGCGCGGCGGAAGTCGATCAGCCGGTAGGCACGCTTGTGCCCACCACCCTGGTGGCGGGTGGTGACCTTTCCATGAGCGTTGCGGCCGCCCTTGTTGTGCAGCGGACGCACGAGCGACTTCTCCGGGGTGCTGCGGGTGATCTCTGCGAAGTCAGAGACGCTCGACCCGCGACGACCCGGAGTCGTCGGCTTGTACTTGCGGATGCCCATTGTGGTTTACCTATCTCGCTTCTTTGTTCGTTAGCTCGCTCGGCCAGCTAGCTGACCGAGCCTCCGAAGATCTCGATGCGATCGCCCTCGGCGACGGTCACGATCGCGCGCTTGGTGTCCTTGCGCTTGCCGTAGCCGAAGCGGGTGCGCTTGCGCTTGCCCTGGCGGTTGATGGTGTTCACCGACAGGACCTTCACGCCGAAGATCTGCTCGACGGCGATCTTGATCTGGGTCTTGTTGGCGTCCGGGTGGATGAGGAAGGTGTACTTGTTCTCCTCGATCAGCCCGTAGCTCTTCTCCGAGATGACCGGAGCGAGCAGTACGTCGCGGGGGTCGGCAGCCATGCCTACTTCTCCTCTTCGCTGGCCTGCGCCTTGGCCTCGGCCTGCTCGGCCTCGGCGAGGGCGGTGTCATCGACCGGGACCTCGACCGTGCCGGCCTGCTGGCCACCGGCGAGGAACTCCTGCAGACCGGACTCGGTGAAGACCACCGCGTCGGCGACCAGGACGTCGTACGTGTTGAGCTGGTCGGCGACCAGCAGGTGCACGTTGGGGACATTGCGCAGCGACACCCAGCCGGCCAGATCATCGCGATCCAGGACGACCAGCACCCGCTTGCGCTTGTTGGCGGCCACCTCGGTGGCCTGGGTCAGGATCGCCAAGGCGTCCTTGGTCTTGACGCTCTCGCCGTCGGAGAACCGCGAGACGACCGAGACCAGGCCCGCGCGGGCGCGGTCCGACAGGGCACCGCGCAGAGCGGCGGCCTTCATCTTCTTCGGGGTCTTCTGCGAGTAGTCGCGCGGCGTCGGGCCGTGGACGATGCCGCCGCCGGCGTACTGCGGAGCGCGGATCGAGCCCTGACGAGCGCGGCCGGTGCCCTTCTGGCGGTACGGCTTGGCGCCGCCGCCGCGGACCTCGCCGCGACCCTTGGTCTTGTGGGTGCCCTGGCGCTTGGCCGCGAGCTGAGCCACGACGACCTGGTGCATCAGGGAGATGTTGGCCTGCGCGTCGAAGATCTCCGCGGGGAGATCGACCGAGCCGGTCTTCTTGCCCTCGGCGTCGAGGACGTCAACGGTCAGGTTGGTCATTACTGCGCACCGCCCTTCGCGGCGTTCTTGACGGAGCTGCGAACGTAGACCACGCCCTTGGCGTTGCCCGGGATCGCACCCTTGATGAGCAGGAGGCCACGGTCGGCGTCCACGCGGACGACCTCCAGGCCGAGGGTGGTGACCCGCTCGTTGCCCATGCGTCCGGCCATCCGCAGGCCCTTGAACACGCGGCCGGGGGTGGCGCAGCCGCCGATCGAGCCCGGCTTGCGGTGGTTGCGGTGCGCTCCGTGGCTGGCCGACACGCCGGCGAAGCCGTGGCGCTTCATGACGCCGGCGAAGCCCTTGCCCTTGCTGGTGCCGGTGACGTCGACGGACTGGCCGGCCTCGAAGATGTCGAGGGTGATCTCCTGCCCAACCTCGTACGACTCGGCGTCGTCGGTGCGGATCTCGGCGATGTGGCGACGCGGGCTGACACCGGCCTTGCTGAAGTGGCCCTTCTGCGGCTGGTTGACCTTGCGCGGGTCGATCTCGCCGTAGCCGATCTGGATGGCGGAGTAGCCGTCGACATCCGGCTTGCGAACCTGGGTCACGACGCACGGGCCGGCCTTGACGACGGTCACCGGAACCATCCGGTTGTTGTCGTCGAAGACCTGGGTCATCCCCAGCTTCGTGCCAAGGACGCCGCGCTCGTTGCGGGTGTACTTGCTGGTCATCTGCTTGCTGTCCCTACTGATTTCAGGTTGCTACTGCTTCGTGCATTCGCATCGGCGTACGCCGACGTCGGCTGCTACTGGATGTTGACGTCGACGCTGGCCGGCAGATCGATACGCATCAGGGCGTCAACGGTCTTCGGGGTGGGGTCGAGGATGTCGATCAGGCGCTTGTGGGTGCGCATCTCGAAGTGCTCGCGGCTGTCCTTGTACTTGTGCGGCGAGCGGATGACGCAGTACACGTTCTTCTCAGTAGGCAGCGGCACTGGGCCGACCACGCGGGCGCCGGTACGGGTCACCGTCTCGACGATCTTGCGCGCCGAGGCGTCGATCGCTTCGTGGTCGTAGGCCTTGAGCCGGATGCGGATCTTCTGTCCCGCCACGCTTGCCGTCCTTTTCTTTGGTTCCCGGTGTTGGGTCCCGGGTTCGCTGAGGTCATTGCTTGAAGTTGTCGAGCTGGGCTGATGTGGCATCACGTCGCAGTACCGCGTAGTACCGCTCAGCCCGTCAGAGGCGCATGCCGGCGCCGGTGCGGCGCTCATGCAGGCGAGATCGTCATCCCTCGCTGCCACTGTGAACGTGTAACGGTGCTCCGGTCCACGCGCCCGGGCGTGTCGCCTGGTCGCGGCTCACCCACGTGCTACTTGGTGTGGATGTGGGCCGGATGCGCTCGCGTAGAGCGCACTTGCGGTGATGCGACGTAACATCACATCACGTTGCCCCGTGGGTGCACGACGAGCGCACTTCCCCCGAAAGGCAACCGTTCAAGTATGCCCTACGACCAGCGGGCGGCACAAACGGGGACCGAAGGTTCTTGCGGTGAACCCGGTCACGAGGGGACCCTCGGATGCGGTGGGTCTGACCCAGTTATCCCGGACGTGGTGGCGTTATACCCCGTTCGACGGCCTAGCGCGGGGTAAAAGCCACCGCATCAGCGGCGGGTAGCGTCGGACCACGTGAGTCACGGGCTGAGGCGGTGGGCGGCGGCCATCGTCACGGTGTTCTTCGCCGCGGGCCTGGGACTTGCCACCTACCTGTCTCGGACGCCGCACGTGCGTGACCTGCTCGGGGCGTCGACATCCGAGATGAGCCTGATGGTGATGTCGCTGGGCATCGGCTCGATGACCGGCCTGCTGGCGGCAGGCCACCTCGAATCTGCGCTCGGCCCACGGCGGGCGATCCTCGTCTTCGGCCTCGTCGCGCAGGCCGGGCTCATCGGGGCCGCCTTCGCCGGCGGCGCCCATTCATTCGTCGGGATGGCACTGGGACTCATCGTGTTCGGGCTGGGCGCCGGGACGGTGGACGTCGTAATGAACGTGAGCGCCGCGGCCGTCGAGCGGCAGCTCGCGCGCACGGTGATGCCGGTCTTCCATGCGATCTTCAGCCTCGGCACCCTGGCGGGAGCGGGTCTGGGCGCGCTCGCTGAGCGATACGGACTGCCGCTCATCCCTCCCCTGCTTCCGGTGGCAGCCATCAACGCCGCCGCCGTGTCTGTCACCAACCCCTGGATCTGCCAACCGCCATTGGAGCACGACGCCCCGGTTGGCGTCCGAGCGCGCCTCGGTGCGTGGAAGGATCGCCGCACCCTGCTGATCGGCGTCGTCGTTCTCGGGATGGCGCTCGCGGAAGGGAGCGCCAACGACTGGCTCGCCCTGACGATGGTCGATGGCCACGGGGTGAGCAACACCGGCGGCGCCGTGGCGCTTGGCGTCTTCCTCGCCTCCATGACCCTGACCCGCCTGGCGGGCGTGCGACTGGTCGACCGGATTGGGCGGGTGCTGGCGTTACGCGCCTGCGGCGCGCTGGCGTGCGGTGGACTACTGCTGGTGATCTTCGTCGATAACGCAGCCGTCGCGTACTCGGGTGTCGCGCTCTGGGGCGCGGGGGCGGCACTTGGCTTTCCGCTCGGGATGTCCGCGGCGGCTGAAGATCCGCGATACGCAGCGGCCCGCGTCAGCGTCGTATCGACGATCGGCTATATCGCCTTCTTGGTCGCACCGCCGGTGATCGGCTTCCTCGGCGAGCGAACGGGGCTACGTCACGCGCTGCTGCTCGTTCTCGTGCTCGTGGCGGCCGCGACGCTGCTCAGCGGCGCGCTGCGCGAACGGGCCGAGTCGAACCGCTGAAGAATGAGCTCGACCAGCAGGTCGTCGCTGCCGAGCGGGGCGCTCAAGTAGTCCGCTCCCGCCGAGCGCCAGCTCCGGTAGAGCCTGCCGCGGCCGAGGACGTACGCGGCGATGGCGACGTTCGACACGCGCTCTCGCATGTGCCGCACGGCGAGCGCCGGCTGGGCGTCGTCGCGGCCGAAGGCCAGCTCTACCGGCCCGACCCAACGAGCCCGCACGAGCTCCACCGCGGCGTTGGCTGCCTCACGAGCGCTGCCGGTGCGGTTGACCCCGGTGACGAGCACGACGCCGTCACCGTCGGCAGCACCTGCCGCGCGCAGCCGGTCGACGACGAGCTGCGCGAGCGCCGGGTCCGGGCCGAGGGGCTCGGCGGCAACCACGCGGTGCCGGCGGACGACGGACGCGATGGACTCACCTACGCCGGCGCCGGTGCACAGCAGCACGGGAACGATCACCGCCGTCCTGCCGGCCATGGCCAGTGACGCGGCGAGGTCACCGACGTGCGGCGACTGGATGTCGGCATACGCGCGGATGACGTCGATGCCGGGCCGCGTGCGGGCGACCTTGCGAGCGAGCCTGCGGACGGTGGCGGCCGCGCCGAGATCGCGCGTGCCGTTTGCGCAGAGCACGAGAGCCGGCTGGCGCTCACTCATCGCCGGTTCCGGGTCGTCGTCCACGCCGTCGAGGCGGACAGCCGGTGAACGTGCTGGAGCTGCGGGAACGGGTTCATCGACACGCCTCTCTCGCTGCGGATGCGTTCACGCTAGGCAGGCCGCGTTTCACCTAAATGCGGCTCTGTAAACAGCAGGAAAACACTCCAAGCACCGGAGTAAGGTCTTCGGCGCAATGCAAAGCCCGCCGGCGCAGCAGTGACCGGCCTGTCGAAAGGTCACCTCCGTGCACCCCACCATGCCCCAGCGCCTGTGGGCCGAGCTCCTCGGCACCTTCTGGCTCGTCTTCGGAGGCTGCGGCTCGGCCGTGCTTGCCGCCACCTTCGTCACTGACAGCTCCTACCCGGCCGGAATCGGCTTCGTCGGTGTTGCGCTGGCCTTCGGACTGACCGTCGTGACCGGCGCATACGCGGTCGGGCACCTCTCCGGCGGTCACTTCAACCCCGCGGTCACCCTCGGCCTGTGGGCCGGTCGTCGGGTCGAGAGCGCCGCGGTGCTGCCGTATATCGTCGCCCAGATCATCGGCGGCACCGTCGCCGGCGCGCTGCTGTACGTCATCGCCTCCGGCCAGGACGGGTTCGACGCCGTCGAGTCGGGCTTCGCCACGAACGGCTACGGCGACCGCTCCCCCGGCGGCTACTCACTGCTCGCCGTCCTGCTGATCGAGATCGTGCTGACCGCGGTCTTCATCTGGATCATTCTCGGCGTGACCTCCTCGCGGGCACCGAAGGGCTTCGCGCCGCTGGCCATCGGCCTGGCCCTGACGCTGATCCACCTGATCTCGATCCCGGTCTCCAACACCTCGGTCAATCCGGCGCGATCGCTGGGCGTGGCCTGGTTCGCCGGCGGTGAGGCGCTCGGCCAGGTGTGGCTGTTCCTCGTCGCCCCGATCGTCGGGGCGTTGATCGCGGGCTTCTCGTACCGCTATCTGACCGGTGACAACGACCAAGTCGAGCTCGATGAGCAGACCCAGCGGGCCGCGACGGAGACCTGATCACCTCCCCACCAGCTCGAAGGGCCCCTGCACCGAGGCGCAGGGGCCCTTCGGCGTACTGCGCGACCTCCCGACCGAGGCTACCCTCGGGGCATGACCGAGCTCGCTGACCTGCTGCGCGACGCCGAGCGCGTCGTGGCCTTCACCGGTGCCGGAATCTCCACCGAATCAGGCATCCCCGACTTCCGCTCCCCCGGCGGCGTGTGGACCAAGTACGACCCACGCGAGTTCACCTTCGACCGGTACGTGGAGTCCGCCGACGTACGCCGCAAGTCGTGGGCGATGCGCGAGGAGCTGTTCGCCCACACCCCCGAACCCAACGCGGCGCACCGGGCACTGGCTCGCCTGGAGCAGCAGGGCCGCGCACTCGGCGTCATCACCCAGAATATCGACGGGCTGCACCAGGACGCCGGCTCGCAGAAGGTCATCGAGATCCACGGCACGATGCGCGAGGTCGAGTGCATCGGCGCGGCGCCGCGCTACGGCACCCCGGAGGGCTGCGGCTTCCGGCGCGACACCGAGTGGGTATTCGAGCTGCTCGACGGTGGGGACGACGACCCGCGCTGCCCGGAGTGCGCCGGCATCATCAAGTCGGCAACCATCAGCTTCGGGCAGATGATGCCGACCGACGCCCTGGAGGAGGCCATCGAGATGGCGCAGCGCGCCGACGTCCTGCTGACCATCGGATCCTCGCTGCAGGTCTACCCGGCCGCCGAGATCCCGATGATCGGGAAGGAAGCGGGCGCGGCGCTCGCGATCGTCAACCGCGACCCGACGCCCTTCGACGGGATCGCCGACCTGGTGATCCACGCCGGCGCGGGCGACACGCTCGGGAACGCCGTCCGCTAGCAGACCGCAGCACGCGCACCGACGACCGCGACCTGATCGACGAGCCCTACCCCACCTTCGCCCGGCTCCGCGCGCACGGCTAGCGACAGAACCTAGCCGCCACGCCGCTGGAGCAGGGCGAGGTACGCCGCGACCAGCCCGCAGCCTTCCACGAGGATGACGGCCACCCACGCCCACCAAGGCACCAGATGCGGCCAACGTCCCACGGCAGCCGCTGCAGCCGGCACCGACAATGCGGCTGCCGCCAGCACCGGCCAGGGTCCGCTCCGGCGCCGCCAGCGGACGAGCGCCAGTGCCGAGACCAGCGGGAGGACGACGAGCGCGGTTGCCAACGCGAGCAGCAGCCATTGCTCCCCACGAGCGAGCAGCGAGATCACCCGGGGCAGGCGATCGGCACCGATCGTGATGACCGCGCCCGCGAGCGCCAGGAGCCAGCCTGCGAGGTGGACCGCGGCCAGCGCCGTGACGGTGCGGCGGTCAGTCGGCACGGCTGCCGTCGGTTACCCCCACCTCGTCGATGCAGAAGCCGTCGGAGCCCTGCTTCATCGTCAGCTCGACCACGAGGAAGGCACCGGCGATGTTGCCCTCGCCGTCCACTCGCACCGTCGCGCTGCCACCGTCCTCGGACTGCTCGACCTCGACGATAGTGAAGCTCATCTCGGGGTCCTCGCCGCCGGCCTCGGCACGGCCGTCCGCGATCGCCTCGTTCAGGGTGCCCATGTCCGTGGACGACGGGGCCTGGCACAGCAGGTCGAGACCGGCCTCGACGTCGAGGTCCTCGGCGGCGGCGATCGCGTCGGCGGTGACCTGGCTGACCTCGGGCGCCGACTCGCGCTGCGCAGCCGCGAGACCGTAGTCCTCCGGGTCTGAGGCCCTATCGGGCGATAGCCCGACGATCAGCCACACCAACAAGCCGATGGCCAGGACGCCGCCGATAGCGGCGAGCGGGACCCAGGGGCGTCTGCGGCTCGGCGGCGACGGCGGTGACATCTGCCAGGCCCCGGACTGCGGATGCGGCTGGGTCGGCAGTCCCCAAGGCTGCTGGGATCCGGTCTGTGGCCCGGGCTGGTTCACGGACGCGGGCTGCCAGCCGGCAGGCCCGCCGTGCTGGTGCTGGTACGGGTCGGGGGTCGGTCCGCTCATGCGCGTCCTCCTGCCGGTCGGTTGCCCCGTCGGGCGTCACGCCCTGGGTTGTTCCTACACGAGCCCGTTGAAATGCGCGACCGCACCCGCCCCGTCGTGGTCGGCGACCGAGCGCAGCCCGTCAAGCACGCCCCGGCGATCGGCCTCGGGACGGTTCTGGCTGAACTTGGCCTTCGCCTCGATCGAGTGGATCCGCAGCTCCATTCCCTTGATTGCGCGCAGCTGCCCGTCGATGAACCTCTCGGGCGCGTCGGTGACCTGCCAGCGCTCGGCGAAGGGCTGCTCGAAGTGCTCGGTCAGCCGGGTCACCAGATCACGCAGCCACTCGGTGTCGTGGTGGACGACGAGCTCGCCGCGGATGTTGATGGTGAGGTGGTTCCAGGTCGGCACCACCCGGCCGTGCTCGGCCTTCGACGGGTACCACATCGGCGTGATGTAGGAATCGCTGCCGTGCACGATCACCAGCGAGTCGCCGGTCGGCTCGGCCTTCCAGTGCTCGTTCTGCAGCGCGAAGTGACCGAGCAGTGCACCGTGCTCACCGATGCCGGCGTCGTACAGCATCGGCATGAAGGTGCTGGCCAGCCCGATGGCGGTCGGGGTCACGAGATCGGCCGCGCCGAGGTTCTCCAGGACGTCGGCGATCTGGTCGTCGGTCATCTGGAATGCGCTCGGCACATACGTTGGAACTCCCATGCCGATGACGATAGTCGCGGAGGTTCGGATGCGATTCGGGATCAGCCGGCGTTGGCCCGCACCGCATCGCGAGACCGTCTATGAAGGCCGTCAGATCAGGGTGACCAGCCAGGCGATCACCGCGGTGCCGACCACTACGACCCAGGGCGGCAGCTTGGCGATCATGAGTGCCGCGAACGCGACGAGCGCGATGAGCGCGTCCTTCCAGTCGAAGACCGCGTGCGTGATCACCGGGTCGTACCAGGCCGCCGCGAGAATCCCCACCACCGCGGCGTTCACACCGCGCAACGCGGCTCGCATGTCGGCGTTCGCGCGCAGCCGGTCCCAGAACGGCATGACGCCGACGACGAGGAAGAAGCTCGGCAGGAAGATCGCCAGCAGCGCGACGACCGTCATCAGCAGCGGCTGGGTCATGGACGCGCCGAGGTAGGCGGCGAAGGTGAATAGCGGGCCGGGGACGGCCTGCGCCGCGCCGTAGCCGGCGATGAAGTCATCGGTGCTGACCCAGCCCGGACCGACCACCTCGGACTGCAGCAGCGGCAGGACGACGTGTCCACCACCGAAGACCATTGAACCGACTCGATAGAAGGTGTCGGCCACCTGCACTGCGAACGCGCCCGTGGCGCGGGCCAGCAGCGGCAGCGCCACCAGCAGCGCCACGAAGGCGCCCAGCGCGATCAGTCCGGTGCGACGCGAGATCGTGCGATCCGGCTGGCCGATCTCGGCGGCGGACGACGTCCGCCGGAACAGCAGCCAGCCGATGATCAACCCAGCGGCGACGACGCTGATCTGCACCCACGCGGCCCGCCAGACCAGCGAGACGGCCAGTGCGGCGACGGCGATCAGGAACTCCAGCGGTCCGCGGCAAGCCGTCTTCGCCATCTGCCAGAGCGCCTGGGCGACCACCGCGACCGCGACCAGCATCAGACCGTGCAGGACGCCGTCCGGCACCTGGCTGGCCAGCCCCCACGCGAACGCGGCCAACGCGATCGCGGAGGGCAGGGTGAAGCCGGTCCACGCAGCGAGCGCACCCGGCAGGCCCGCGCGCTTCAGCCCGACGGCGATGCCGACCTGGGAGGACGCCGGTCCGGGCAGGAACTGGCACAGCGAGACGAGATCGGCGTACTCCTCGCCGCGCAGCCACTTCTTGCGATCGACGAACTCGGTGCGGAAGTACCCGAGGTGCGCGATCGGACCGCCGAAGGAGGTCAGCCCCAGCCGGAGGAAGGTGAGAAAGACCGACCACGTCGAGGAACGGGCAGGCGCATCGGCAGTCACGGGGCGATCGGGCACCGCGCCAGGCTACTGAGGCCGGGTGAACAGCAGGCCAACAGCGCGCCGCCTGTAATACTCCCCCAGGATCGTGCGGCGCGCGTCCGAGCCGTCGTCTCCCTGGATGGTCGCTGCGAGCTCGGTGAGGGTCTGCTCGTCCTCCTCGGAGTTCACCGCGATGGAGAACTCGGTGTCGGTGACGACGCTGCGGAACCGGTCGAGCAGCCGCTCGCCGATGACGTCGTAGGTGCCGATCACGGCGAACTGGTCGAGGATCTCGTCGCTGATCATCGGCGGGAGCTCCTCCCACCGTTGGGCCTTCGACAGCACGGCCGCCTCGCGCGCGAGATCGCCGAGCCCGAGGTGCTCGAAGGCCTTGATGTAGCCGGGGGTCGAGGCGTAGAAGGCGATCCGGGCACGCGCGTCGCGCACCTTCGGCGCGAGCTCCTCCTCGGTACGAGCGCTGGCCACCAACGGCTTCATGCAGACCCGGAAGTCCTACAGCGACCGGCCGGTCTTGGCCGCTCCCTTGCGCACGGCCGGCAGCATGACCTCGCGAATGTAGGACGGCGTGCACACCGGGTGCGGCCGGACGCCGTCCGCCACCTCACCGGCGATCTGGCACATGAACGGGTTCACCGCGGCCAGGTGGATCGGGATCTCGGGGTGCTCGATCGGTCCGGGGTTGAACAGCGGCACCATCAGGTTGAGGTTGTAGCGCTCGCTCTCGTACTGCAGCGGCGCCTCGTTCTGCCAGGTGTCCCACACCGCTCGGATCGCGCCGACGTAGTCGCGCATCCACGGGCCGGGCTTGTGCCATTCCATGCCGTAGCGCCGCGTGATGTGCCCACGCACCTGCGTGCCCAGTCCCAGCGTGAACCGTCCTGCGGACAGCTTCTGCACGCTCCAGGCGCTCATCGCCGTGATCGTGGGGCTGCGCGGGAAGGACATCGCGACCGCGGTGCCGATCTGCAGCTTGCTCGTGGCGGACGCCGCGAGCGCCATGATGACGTACGGGTCGTCCTTGGTCTCCTCGACGACGACGCCCGAGTACCCGGCGCGCTCGAGCAGCTGCGACCACTCGCCAACCTTGCCGAGGTCCAACGGGATCTCGGGGGCACGGAGCCCGGGGTCGACCTTGCCGAGTGGGAGCAGTGTTTCCAGACGCATGCACGATGTCTACCGCCTCCCTCCGGTGCGGTCAAACAGCCGTCGCGACACGGGCCAATTCCCGGGGGTTAGATAGGGGAATGAGCACGTCACTGTCGCAGGTCGTCCCGGAACTGATCGAGTCCGCTCGCGCTGCCGAGCGTGGGCTGGCCACCGCGATGGGCGCGTCGTCCGGCCCGCTTCGTCAGGTCGTGGCGGCGTTGCGCGCGGATGCGCTGCTTCCCGACCACGAGAATCCCGGCGATGCGACCTTGCAGTGCCTCGAGGGCGAGGTCGA
This sequence comes from Blastococcus sp. Marseille-P5729, assembly GCF_900292035.1. NCBI lineage: Bacteria > Bacillati > Actinomycetota > Actinomycetes > Geodermatophilales > Geodermatophilaceae > Blastococcus > Blastococcus sp. Marseille-P5729. Next base: position 509,905 of record NZ_OMPO01000002.1, read on the forward strand.
GCTCGCGACGACCAGCGGCTCCTCCAGTGTGGTGCTGACCCAGGGGGATCTCGTGGTGATCCCCCACGAGCGGCACTACCTGCGAGCGGTCACCGACACCGCCGTCATCATCACGCAGCGCCGCGACGTCCACTAGAAGACGCGCGCGCCGGCGATGAAGGTCGCCGACACGGACGGGCGAGGGACCTGCAACGGGTCGTCGTCCAGCAGCACGAGGTCGGCCGGCTGCCCTACGGCGACCTGCCGCCCGTCGACGCTGGCGGCGAGCGCCTCGGCGCGGCTGATCGCCTGCTCGGGGTGCCACGGCGGCTCGCCGTCGGCCGATCGGCGCGCGGCGACGTCCGTGGCCAGCCAGGGATCGAGGGGCGCGACCGGTGCGTCGCTACCGAGCGCGAGCGTGAGACCCGCATCGAGCATTGAGCGCAGCGGGAAGCAGCGATCGGTCCGCCCGGCCCAGTAGTCGTCGGCGATGCCGCGGTCATCGAGCAGGTGGGCCGGCTGCACGCTCGCGGTCAGGCCCATCGTGGCCATGCGCGGCAGGTCCGCGCCGCGGACCAGCTGCGCGTGCTCGATGCTGCCCCGCGCCCCCGTAGCCTCGATGCCGCGCAGGACCGCGTCCACCGCGGCATCGCCGATCGCATGCAGGGCCACCTCGAGACCGCCATCCACCGCGCGACGCAGCAACCCGGCCAGCTCCGCCTCGGTGTAGTTGAGCACTCCTCTCGACCCGGTTCCGGCGTACGGCTCGCAGCAGTAGGCAGTCCGCGTGCCGAGCGAGCCGTCGACGATCACCTTCAGTGGCCCCATGGTCACCAGCCCACCGAGCGGATCACCGCTGCGCAGGCCCGCGGCGAGGGCCGAGTCGACGTCCTCGGGGTAGACGCCGCTGCGCACTCGCAACGGCGGCAGGCCGGACACGCGCTCGGGCCAGCACCGGAAACCGGCTTCCAGCTCCAGGTCGACGATCCCGACGACACCGAGCCGGTGCGCCGCGGTGATCACGTTCGCGTAATCCTCACGCGTCGGTGCGAGGTCGAGGACGCGGGCCAACCGGGGAAAGGCCTCGAACCACTCCCGCTCGACGAGCACCCCGTCACGTGCGGGGAGCTCTGCCCTGGCGAGCGCTGCACTGCTCAGCCAGGCGTTGTGGGAGTCGCCGGAGATCAGCATGACCGGGCGGTTCCCGACGACCTCGTCGAGGTCGGCGACGGCCGGTGCATGTTCCCAGCTGGCGAGCCGATAGCCGAACCCGATGACGGCCCGCCCGTCTGCGCCGGCCCCGTCGTCGAGGGCGCTGCGCACCCGCTGCAAGGCCTCGTCCGGCGACGCGGTGTGGCTGAGGTCGATGCGGCGACTGGCACTCGCCCACTGCCCGAGATGCACGTGCTTGTCCCAGAGACCAGGGATGACCCAGCGGCCGGCACCCTCGACAACCGGGCCGCCGCTGGCCGGCAATCCGTGATCGACAGCCGCGATGCGTTCGCCGTCCAGCAGGACGTCGACCGGCTCCTCGACCCGACCGACGAACCGGACGTAACGCAGCAGCACCGGTCACCTCCTTCTTTCGGTATGCCGAAGGGCCGCCTCCCTCACGGGAAGCGGCCCTTCGGTGATCAGCAGCCGGTGGCTACTTGGTGATCTTGGTGACGCGGCCGGCGCCGACGGTGCGGCCACCCTCGCGGATAGCGAAGCGCAGGCCCTCCTCCATCGCGATCGGCTGGATCAGCTTGACGCTCATCTCGGTGTTGTCGCCCGGCATGACCATCTCGGTGCCCTCGGGGAGGGTCACGACGCCGGTCACGTCCGTGGTACGGAAGTAGAACTGCGGGCGGTAGTTGTTGAAGAACGGGGTGTGACGGCCACCCTCGTCCTTGCTCAGGATGTAGACGTTGCCCTCGAACTCGGTGTGCGGGGTGATCGAGCCCGGCTTGCAGACGACCTGGCCACGCTCGACGTCCTCGCGCTTGGTACCGCGAAGCAGCAGACCGACGTTGTCACCCGCCTCGCCGTAGTCGAGCAGCTTGCGGAACATCTCGACACCGGTGACGGTGGTCTTCTGCGACGCCTCGCGGATGCCGACGATCTCGACTTCCTCGTTGACGTTGATCTTGCCGCGCTCGATACGACCGGTGACGACGGTGCCACGGCCGGTGATGGTGAAGACGTCCTCGATCGGCATCAGGAACGGCTTGTCGGTGTCGCGCTCCGGGTCCGGGATGAACTCATCGACGGCGTCCATGAGCTCGGCAACCTTGGCGCCCCACTCGGCGTCGCCCTCAAGAGCCTTCAGGCCCGAGACACGGATGACCGGAGCGTCGTCGCCGGGGAACTCGTACTGCGACAGCAGCTCGCGAACCTCGAGCTCGACGAGCTCCAGGATCTCGTCGTCGACGTCGGGCGAGTCGCACTTGTTCAGCGCGACGACGATGTAGGGAACGCCGACCTGGCGGGCCAGGAGCACGTGCTCCTTGGTCTGCGGCATCGGGCCGTCGGTGCCCGAGACGACCAGGATCGCGCCGTCCATCTGAGCCGCGCCGGTGATCATGTTCTTGATGTAGTCGGCGTGACCCGGAGCGTCGACGTGCGCGTAGTGGCGCTTCTCGGTCTGGTACTCCTGGTGCGAGACGTTGATCGTGATGCCGCGCTGCTTCTCCTCAGGCGCGTTGTCGATCTCGTCGAAGGCAGCAGCCTTGTTCAGGTCTGGGTACTTGTCCGCCAGAACCTTGGTGATAGCGGCAGTCAGGGTCGTCTTCCCGTGGTCGACGTGACCGATCGTGCCGATGTTTACGTGCGGCTTAGTCCGCTCGAACTTCTCCTTCGCCACTGGCGGTGTCCTCCTCGGACGTGTTGGGAACGTCGTTGTGACGTGCCGTGTTTGGAACCTTACAAATCTTACTGAAGCGCTTTGCTGGTGCGCTGCGCGGTGGTGCTGTTACTCGCCCGTCGCCTTCGCGATGATCTCCTTGGCCACGTTCGAGGGAACCTCCGCGTACGAGTCGAAGACCATGCTGTACGACGCGCGGCCCTGGGTGCGCGAGCGCAGGTCGCCCACGTAGCCGAACATCTCCGACAGCGGGACCAGTGCCCGGACGACGCGGGAGCCGTGACGCTCCTCCATCGCCTGGATGATTCCGCGGCGGGAGTTCAGGTCGCCGATGACGTCGCCCATGTTCTCCTCGGGAGTGACGACCTCCACGGCCATGACCGGCTCGAGGATGACCGCGCCGGCCTGGCGCAGCGCCTCGCGCATCGCCATGGTGCCGGCGATCTTGAACGCCATCTCGGAGGAGTCGACGTCGTGGAACTGGCCGTCGACGAGGGTGCACTTGACGCCCACGACCGGGTACCCCGCGAGGACGCCGTACTGCAGTGCGTCCTGCGCACCGGCGTCCACCGAGGGGATGTACTCCTTCGGCACGCGGCCACCGGTGACGGCGTTGTCGAACTCGTAGGTGGCGCCGTCCTCGCGGGCCTCCAGCGGCTCGACCTTGATCTGCACCTTGGCGAACTGGCCAGACCCACCGGTCTGCTTCTTGTGGGTGTAGTCCAGGCGCTCGACGGTCTTGCGGATCGCCTCGCGGTAAGCCACCTGCGGCTTGCCGACGTTGGCCTCGACGTTGAACTCGCGGCGCATGCGATCGACCAGCACCTCGAGGTGCAGCTCGCCCATGCCGGAGATGATGGTCTGGCCCGACTCTTCGTCGTTCTCGACCTTGAAGGTCGGGTCCTCCTCGGCGAGCTTCTGGATCGCGACGCCCAGCTTCTCCTGGTCGGACTTGGTCTTGGGCTCGATGGCGACCGAGATGACGGTCTCGGGGAAGCTCATCGACTCGAGCACGATCGGGTTCTGCGAGTCGCACAGGGTCTCACCAGTGGTGGTCTGCTTCAGACCCGCGACGGCGATGATGTCGCCGGCGCCGGCGGTCTGGCGCTCCTCACGCTTGTTGGCGTGCATCTGGTAGATCTTGCCGATGCGCTCCTTGCGGTCCTTGGTCGAGTTGATGACCTGGTCGCCGACGGAGACGGTGCCGGAGTAGACGCGCACGTAGGTGAGCTTGCCGAGGTGCGGGTCGGTCTGGATCTTGAACGCCAGGCCGGAGAACGGCTGGTCGTCGCTGGGCTCGCGCTTGGCCTCGGTCTCGCCGTCCTGCAGGGTGCCGTAGACGGCGCCGATGTCGAGCGGCGAGGGAAGGTAGGCGATCACGTTGTCAAGCAGCGGCTGCACGCCCTTGTTCTTGAATGCGGTGCCGCACATGACGGGGTTGAGTGCACTGGCGATCGTGGCGCGGCGGATGCCGGCCTTGATCTCCTCGTTGGAGAGTTCCTCGCCGCCGAGGTACTTCTCCATGATCTCGTCGTCGTTCTCAGCGAGCGTCTCGAGCAGCTTCTCGCGGTACTCCTCGGCCTTGTCCTGCAGGTCCGCAGGGATGTCCTCGACCTCGTAGTCCTCGCCGAGCTTGGTCTCGCCGCGCCAGACGAGAGCCTTCATCCGGATCAGGTCGACGACGCCGATGAAGTCGGCCTCGGCACCGATCGGCAGCTGCAGCACCAGCGGGGTGGCGCCGAGGCGGTCGATCATCATCTGCACGCAACGGTAGAAGTCCGCGCCGGTGCGGTCCATCTTGTTGACGAAGCACATGCGCGGCACGTTGTACTTGTCGGCCTGACGCCACACGTTCTCAGTCTGCGACTCCACGCCGGCGACGCCGTCGTACACCGCGATCGCGCCATCGAGCACGCGCAGGGAGCGCTCCACCTCGACCGTGAAGTCGACGTGCCCCGGGGTGTCGATGATCTGGATCGTGTGATCCTTCCACGAGCACTTGGTGGCCGCGGAGGTGATAGTGATGCCGCGCTCCTGCTCCTGCTCCATCCAGTCCATGGTGGCGGAGCCTTCGTGCGTCTCACCGATCTTGTAGTTGATGCCGGTGTAGAACAGGATGCGCTCGGTCGTGGTGGTCTTGCCGGCATCGATGTGCGCCATGATGCCGATGTTGCGGACCTTGGAGAGGTCGTTAGCCACTCGATTTACTCGCAATCGCGTTGTGGGTGATGATTCGAACTACGCCGGCGCCATCGCTCTGTGGGCGACGGAAGCCGGGATGGTTACCAGCGGTAGTGCGCGAAGGCCTTGTTGGACTCGGCCATCTTGTGCATGTCCTCGCGACGCTTGACGCTCGCTCCGAGACCGTTGGAGGCGTCGAGGATCTCGTTCATCAGGCGCTCGGTCATGGTCTTCTCACGACGCTGCCGGCTGTAGGCGACCAGCCAGCGCAGAGCGAGGGTGTTGGCGCGGGCCGGCTTGACCTCGACGGGGACCTGGTAGGTCGCGCCGCCGACGCGGCGGGACTTGACCTCGAGGGCCGGCTTGATGTTGTCGAGCGCGCGCTTGAGGGTGATGACCGGGTCGTTGCCGTCGGTCTTGGCGCGGGCGCCCTCCAGGGCGCCGTACACGATCCGCTCGGCGGTCGATCGCTTGCCCGACAGCAGGATCTTGTTGACCAGCGAGGTCACGACCGGGTTGCCGTATACCGGATCGCTGATGACCGGACGGCGAGGCGCTGGGCCCTTGCGAGGCATTAGCTCTTCTCCTTCTTGGCGCCGTAGCGCGAACGTGCCTGCTTGCGGCCGCGCACACCCTGGGTGTCCAGCGAGCCACGGATGATCTTGTAGCGGACGCCCGGCAGGTCCTTCACACGGCCACCGCGCACCAGCACGATGGAGTGCTCCTGCAGGTTGTGGCCGACGCCCGGGATGTAGGCGGTGACCTCGATGCCGCTGGAGAGCTTGACGCGGGCGACCTTGCGCAGCGCCGAGTTCGGCTTCTTCGGGGTGGTGGTGTACACGCGGGTGCACACGCCGCGGCGCTGGGGGCTTCCCTTCAGCGCAGGCGTGTTGGTCTTGGTGACCTTGTCCTGGCGGCCCTTGCGGACCAGCTGCTGGATGGTTGGCATACTGCCGCTTCGTCTCCTCAAACTCACAGCGACTGCCGGGACGCTCCGCGCCTAGCGCTGCTGCTCTGTGTACTTGCTTCTTCGTGATGTGCAACGTCGTTGGTGTGCCCGCCGGCACCCGAGCTCGGGCGTGTCGCGTCGGATCGCACCTCAGCGGCCTACCGGTGTGCTCGCTGCTGCTTCGCGCAGCACACACCTGCGCACGGCGCCGTAGGGCGTGAGCACAAGGGTCAATGCTACCCGCCACTGCTGCGACGCGTCAAAGTGAGCCAGAACCCAATACCGTGATCCGGCGCTCATCCCCGACGGGCTGCAGAGTCCCCCACGAGGTAGCGGACCTGTCGACCTGGCACGACCTCGGCGGTGGGCTGCACTCCCAGCCGCTTCTGCGGCGCGTGCGCCAGGATCCCCAGCGTCGCGTTGACGACCTCGAGCCGGCCCGTGTCCGTCGCGTCCTGCATCACCTTGCGCACCCGCGCCGGCAGGGACAGCGGCCACAGCAACAGCAGCAACGGCAGCAGCACGACCCACCACGCCGTCGACAGCGACTTGGTCACCAGCAGGATGACCAGGACGACGACGGCGGCGGCGACCGGCGCGACGGCGCCCAAGGCGACGTTCTTGGCCAGGCTCGGCCAGGCAGAGGGCCAGGTCGCCGGCAGGGCGGAATTCGACGGGTTGCCCCTGAGCTGGGTCGACATGCGCATCAGCGTACTGAAGCCAGGGCCGGTCGCGGGGCCGTTTCGGCACTCTTGCTGGCGGCCCTCTCAACCGCCGAATCGCCGGTGGCGGTGCGTGTACTCGCGCACCGCACGCAGGAAGTCCACCCGCCGGAAGTCGGGCCAATAGACGTCGGAGAAGTAGAACTCCGAGTTGGCGGTCTGCCACAGCAGGAATCCCGACAGCCGCTGTTCCCCCGACGTGCGGATGATCAGGTCCGGGTCGGGCTGACCACGGGTGTACAGGTGCGCCGCGATGTCGTCGAGATCGATCGACTCGCCGACCTCCCGCAGGCTCATCCCCTCCTCGGCGGCCGAACGCAGCGCGCCACGGACGGCATCGACGATCTCCTGCCGGCCGCCGTACCCGACGGCGATGTTCACCGTCATCCCCGCGCGCCCCTCGGTGGCCGAGGCGGCGGTGGTCAGCTCGTCGACCATCGCGGCGGGCAGCAGGTTGGTCGCCCCGAGCACCCTGACGCGGCGGTCCGTGCCCGGGCGGCTGAGCCGTCGAACGACGTCCACGATGATCTGCAGCAGCGGGGCGAGCTCCTTGGGCGCCCGGTTGGTGAGATTGTCGGTCGACAGCAGCCAGATGGTGACCACGTCGACGCCGAGCTCCTCGCACCAGCTCATCAGGTCATCGAGCTTCTCGCCGCCGTAACGGTGCCCGTCGACCCCCTCGAAGCCCATCTCGCGGGCCCATCGGCGGTTGCCGTCGACGATGACGCCGATGGGGCGCGGCACGCTTGCGCGTTCGAGATCCGCCACTACCCGGCGCTCGTAGGCGGTGTACAGCGCGGGGCTGAGGACGCGCTTGAGACGTTTGCGGGCCTTGGTCCACGCCCGGCGTGCCACATCTGCGCGAGTGCTCACGACACTGGACCCTATCGCCTCCCGGCAGACGCCGCGGAGACGTCGCGGAGCGATTCTCCGCATACCTACGGCACCGTAGGTTATGCGAGAGTAGCCTGAGCGCCGTGACTGATCCCAGCACTCCCGCTGCGCTTGTCCAGCGGCTCCAGGCCGAGCGTTATCTGGCCGACATGGACCCGGACTACGAGCCGCTCGACACCCGCCCGACCTGGCGCGGCTGGATCCACTTCGCCGCCTTCTTCACCGCGATCGCGCAGACCGCGGTGCTGATTCCGCTGGCCGCCGTGCAAAGTGGGCGGGCCGCACTCGGGGTGTCGATCTACTGCGTGGCGATGCTCGCGATGTTCGGCACCTCGGCGCTCTACCACCGGCGGCGGTGGTCGACCCGCGGCTGGCGCATCATGAAGCGTCTCGACCACTGCATGATCTTCCTGTTCATCGCCGGCACCTATGCCCCGTTCGGGTTCATGGCGCTCGACGGCGCAACTCGATGGTGGGTGCTCGGCGTGGTGTGGGGCGGCTGCGCGGCGGGGATCGCGCTGAAGCTGTTCTGGCCGCTGGCGCCGCGATGGGTCGGGGTGCCGATCTACATCGCGGTGGGCTGGGCGGCGGTGTTCGTGCTCGGACCGCTCTTGCGCAATGGCGGGCTGACCGCCCTCGTGCTGCTCATCGTCGGCGGCGTCTGCTACACGCTCGGCGCGATCTGCTACGCGACGAGATGGCCCAACCCGCGCCCGGGGCACTTCGGCTACCACGAGGTGTTCCACGCCTTCACCGTGCTGGCAGCCCTCAGCCACTACATCGCGGTGTTCCTGGTGCTCTACTCGAGCCCGCTGCTGTAGTTCCCCGCCGCTGCGGCGCTGGAGTTCCCGGCCGCCGCGGCGCTGGCGCGGCGAGCGCTCAACCCTGCAGCATCCACCAGGCGAGAAAGGCGATCAGCACGATCACCGCGATCGACAGGCCGACCACCAACGCCTTTCCCTGCGGCTGGCCTGCCGCGGCGTGCCGCGGGCCGTCGGCGGCCTGAGCTCGCCGCGCGACCATCGTTCGAATCCGGTCGGTCCGCAACGACTGGACGGCGTCTGCCGCCATCTGCTGGGCGTGATCCGAGTGGCCGTCGTCATTGGCGGTGGCGATGCTCGAGGTTTCGTGGATCACGTCGAACTGGCGCAGCGCCTCCGCGGCCTCCTGGCTGGACCATCGCTGGCCCGGATCGCGCTCCATCATGGCGCGGATGGGACCTTCCAGGGGCCCAGCGGCCTCGGGCTCGCGCGGCTCCTGCTCGATCACCCGGTGCAGCATCGCGACCGGCGTGCCGGCATCGTCGAAGGGCGCCTTGCCCTCGACCGCCGCGAACAGCGTGGCGCCCAGCGCCCACACGTCCGAGGGAAAGTCGGGCTCACCGGTGCGGGCCAGCTCCGGGGAGAAGTAGACCGGCGTCCCACTCATGACGCCGTCGAGGGTGATGTGCTCCTCGTTGTTCCGGCGGGCGATCCCGAAGTCGACCAGCTTCGCATCGCCCTCGGGCGTGATCAGGATGTTGGCTGGCTTGACGTCACGGTGCACCACGCCCTGCGCATGGGCCGCAGCCAGCCCGTCGGCCAGCTGGGCGCCGATATGCAGGACCTGCTGCGGCGACATCGGGCCGTGCTCACTGATGACCTTCTGCAGGTTCTCCGACTCGACGTACTCCATCACCAACCACAGCTGGCCGTGGTCCTCCACGATGTCGTGGATCTTGACCACGTGCGGGCTGGTGATGGAGGCGACGGTGCGGGCCTCGCGGCGGGCTCGCTCGATGGACTTCCCGTCGATGCCCGCACCGGCCGCGATCTGCTTGACAGCGACCTCGCGCTCCAGGACCGAGTCCTCACACAGCCAGACGGTACCCATGCCGCCGCGGCCGAGAGCGCGGACGACGCGATAACGACCAGCGATCGTCTCGGGTTGCTCCATGGGTGTGCTGCGGCCTCTCTCGGCGTGACGAGCTAAGGGGTGCGCGGGTGGCAACACGCATGCTCGCTCCCATGATGCCCATTTTCACGCGCGTGACGAAGCCGTAAAGAACACGATTTGGTCTCGACGGGGTGGTCTGGCCCACTAGTTCGACACCCAGCCGCCATCGAGCCGGTAGGAGGAGCCGGTGATGCAGTCGGCGACCGGCGAGCAGAGGTAGATGGCCAGCTCGGCCACCTCGGCCGGCTCGAGCAGCCGCTTGATCGCCGGCCGCTGCAGCATGATCTTCTCGATCACCTCGTCCTCGCCGATGCCGTGCGTCGTGGCCTGGTCGGCGATCTGCTTCTCCACCAGCGGCGTACGGACATAGCCAGGGTTGATGCAGTTGGAGGTCACGCCATGTGCGGCACCCTCCATCGCGACCACCTTGCTGAACCCTTCGAGTCCGTGCTTGGCAGTCACGTAGGCCACCTTGTACGGCGAGGCGATCAACCCGTGGGCCGAGCTGATGTTGATGACCCGGCCCCAGCCCTTCTCGTACATCCGGGGCAGAGCGGCGCGCACCAAGCGGAAGGGCGCCTCGACCATCACCTTCTGGATCGCGACGAAGACCTCCGGCGGGAAGTCCTCGATCGGCGCGACCCGCTGGAACCCGGCGTTGTTGACGATGATGTCGGCAGCATAGGTCTCGGCGTCGATCGCATCGAGCACCGCCGGATCGGTGAGGTCGGCGCCGATGCCGCGGCCCCCGAGCGGCTCGGCGACTTCCCTGGCGGCATTCTCGTCGAGGTCCACCACCACGAGCTCGGCACCGGCCTGCGCGAGGCGCTGCGCGCAGGCCAGCCCGATACCGGAGACCCCGCCGGTGACCAGCGCGCTCCTGCCGGACAGATCGAGGTTGATGAGCGGCTGATCGGACATGGGTCTCCTCCGTCGTGGGCGAGGTGATCCCCAAGGTAGCCGACCGCGGCGGTGGCATCGAGCCCGACCGGTACGCGGAACAGTCGACGCGCCAGCCGCCATTACCTAGGCTGTCGTCATGGAGCCCACCGTCGCGTGCGACCTGCTGATCATCGGTGCCGGTCCGGCGGGCTTGTTCGCCGCGTACTACGCCGGCTTTCGCGACCTCAGCACGGTGGTGGTCGACTCGCTTCCCGAGCCCGGAGGCCAGGTCAGCGCGCTGTACCCGGAGAAGCTCATCTACGACGTCGCAGGATTTCCCGCGGTCAAGGGCCAGGAGCTGGTCGATCGCCTGGTCGAGCAGGCGGCGCAGTACTCCCCTACGTACCTGCTCGGGCATCGTGCCGAGCACCTGCAGCCCTACGACGAGTACGTCGAGGTGATCACCAGCAAGGACACCACCATCCACGCCAAGGCCGTCATCATCACCGGTGGGATCGGCACGTTCACGCCCCGGCCGCTGCCGGACGCCGAGGACTACGAAGGCCGCGGGCTGCGTTACTTCGTCCCGCGGCTGGAGGATCTGCGCGACCAGGACGTGCTCATCGTCGGCGGCGGCGACTCCGCCTTCGACTGGGCCGACAGTCTTGACGGGATCGCGCGCTCACGAGCGCTGATCCACCGGCGGGAGCAGTTCCGAGCCCATGAGGGCAGTGTCAGCAAGGTGCTGGCCGGCGACATCACGGTCCTCACGCCGTACGAGGTCGCGAAGATCCATGGCGAGCCGGAGATCACCTCAGTCGACGTCTTCCACAGCAAGACCGGTGAGCGACGCACCCTGCAGGTGCAGGCGGTCGTCGCGGCGCTCGGGTTTACCGCGGACATGGGGGTGTTCGCGTCGTGGGGACTCCAGCAGCGCAAGCGGCACCTGGTGGTGGACGCCGCGATGCGCACCAACCTGCCGCGGGTGCTCGCCGCCGGCGACATCGTCGACTACGAGAGCGACGCCGAGGCGAAGGTGCGCCTGATCGCGGTCGGGTTCGGTGAGGCCGCAACGGCGGTGAACAACGCGGTGCCGATCATCCGCCCGGGCGCGAAGGTCTTCCCGGGTCATTCGTCCGACCCGAGCTGAGGCCCGGGTCTACTGCTTGCGGCGGGCCGCTCGCGTGGCCTTGGCCCTGGCGATCTGCTCCTTGCGCGTACCGCCGGCGCTGGGCACCATCTCGTCGGGCCGACCCAACCGCGGCGCGGTCTGCGCGGTGGTGTCGATGCTCTCGATCACCGGCACCCGGGAGACCTGCTCGCCCAGATGCGGTTCGGCGGACGACGGCCGCCCGTCGAAGTCCGTGTCGACCTTCTTGATGTGCCGGTTCATCGACCGGAACAGGAAGTAGGCCACTACGAAGAAGGCCAGCAGCACGAACAGCCCGGTCGGCGCGGCCTTGCCCCACTCGGGGTTGCCCGGGGGTGAGTTGTCCGGGCCCGCCTCGGCGAGTACCACGCCCAGCCCGGCGCTCAGCTGCCCGATCATGAGCTCTCCTTCGTTAGGTGCTCGCGGACGCCGGCGAACAGATCGTCCTCCGGTATCACCGACTCTACGTGGGACACGGCCAGCTCGTAGTCCTCCGTGGGCCAGGCGCTGAGCTGGGATTCCATCGACGCAGCGAACCAGCGGCCGGCGGGGTCGACCTGCGTGGCGTGCGCGCGCAGGGCATCGTCGCGCACATGGAAGTAGTCGCCGCACGGCACCCGGGTGGTCACTCGGTGGAAGGCGTCCGGCCGGTCGCCCCACGACTCGAGCCATTCCCGATACACCGCGACGCCACCGTGCTCCTCGATGTAGGCGTCGATCGCCTCCATCCGGGCCCGGGAGAAGTTCATGTGATAGTAGACCTTCAGCACCTGCCAGGGCGCGCCGAGCTCGGGATGGTAGCCCGGATCGGCCGCCGCCTCCACGGCGGCCATCGAGACCGTGTGGGTCATGATGTGGTCGGGGTGCGGATAGCCGCCGTTCTCGTCGTAGGTGAGCATGACGTGCGGGCGGTCTCGACGGATCATCTCCACCAACGGCGGGACGGTCTCCTCGAGCGGCGCCAGCGCGAAGCAGCCCTCGGGCAGCGGCGGCAGCGGATCACCCTCGGGCAGGCCGGAGTCGACGAACCCCAGCCACCACTGCTTCACACCCAGGATCTCGCGGGCGCGATCCATTTCCGCGCGGCGGATCTCGGTGATCCGCTCCCGGGTCTCCGGGGTGTCCAACGACGGGTTCAGCACGCTGCCGCGCTCACCGCCGGTGCAGGTGACGACGACGACGTCGACCCCCTCGGCTACATAGCGGGCCATGGTCGCCGCTCCCTTGCTCGACTCGTCGTCAGGGTGGGCGTGCACCGCCATCAGGCGCAGCTGCTCGGTGTCGTTCGTGGGCATCCCATCATTTTGACCGATCGCCGGCCCCGTACGCCGTCCCGCCGAGTGTGAGGTCGGCGACCGCGACGGGCCGGGGCCCTTGACAGGGCCGGTACTGTTGACGATTCACTGCCACTTTTCGAGGAGCATCATGTCTGACACCGGCAAGACCTGGCTGACCCAGGCTGCGTACGACAAGCTGCAGGCTGAGCTCGACGAGCTGATCGCCAACCGTCCGGCGGTCGCCGCCGAGATCAACGAGCGGCGCGAGGAGGGCGACCTCAAGGAGAACGGCGGATATCACGCCGCGCGCGAGGAGCAGGGACGCCAGGAGGGGCGCATCCGCCAGCTCGAGGAGCTGCTGCGCAACGCCGAGATCGGCGAGGCCCCCGACGCCGACGCCGGGATCGGCATCGGCAGCGTCGTTCGTGTGCAGTACGTCGGCGACGACGACGAGGAGAAGTTCCTGATCGGCTCCCGCGAGATCGCGGCCACCACCGACCTACAGGTCTACTCCCCCGAGTCCGCGATCGGCGAGGCACTCATGGGTCACAAGACCGGCGACGAGGTCACCTACGACACGCCGACCGGCGCCAAGATCACCGTGAAGGTCGTCGACGTGGAGGCGTTCAGCGCTTAGCCAGATCTGCTCGCAGTGCGGGAAGTCACGGCGCGACCAGGCTCGAGAGCGGAACCGCAGGCTCGTCGCGGAGCCCTCATTCCGTGGGGTAGCACGAGTACGCTGGGAGCATCATGGGGCTGAGCGCAAAGCAGATCGCGAGCGCCGCCGGTGCCATCGGGGCATCGGCGGCCGGTGTTGGCGCCGCGACCGGGGCGCTGCTGATGATGGAAGCCCGCACCGCGCGCCGTCGCGTCGAGCAGCACACCCCAGTGGACGATCCGCCCACCGGCAACGGAGTGTGGGGCGAGGGAACCGGCGAGCCGATCGTGCTGGCCATCATGGGCGACTCGTCCGCGGTAGGACTGGGCGTCGACGACCTCACCGAGACCCCCGGCGTGCTCATCGCGGCCGGACTCTCCCGCCTGTCCGGGCGCCCGGTGCGGCTGACGCGCGTGGCGATCAGCGGGGCGGAGTCCCGGCACCTGGACCAGCAGGCCAGCGACGTCCTCCCGGAGCAGCCCGACGTCGCCGTGATCATGATCGGCGCGAACGATGTCACCGCCCGCACCAGCCCCGAGGTCGCCACCGCGCACCTCAGCAAGGTCGTGCGTCGGCTGCGGCACGCCGGCGTCCAGGTGGTCGTCGCCACCTGCCCGGACCTCGGCACCGTCCGCCCCATCCCCCAGCCGCTGCGCACCATCGCCCGCAAGTGGAGCCGGGACATGGCCGCCGCGCAGATCGTGGCGGTCATCAAGGCCGGCGGCCGCACCGTCGCCCTGGGCTCCTCGCTGGGCCCGACCTTCGCGCGCTATCACGAGCTGTGGAGCGACGACGGGTTCCACCCGTCTGCCGCGGGCTACGCGGCGGCCGCGTCCGTGGTGCTCCCATCCGTCGCCGACGCCCTCGGGTACTGGCCGATCTCGCGCACCGACATCCGAGACAGCGCGCTGCGTCGGCGCAACCGCAGCATCTCGCAGGCCGCGTTGCGCTCCTCGCAGGAGACCGGTTCCCAGGTCACGGGCGCCCAGGAGACCACGCTCGACGGGCGGCGTCGCGACCGCGCCCGGCTGCGTCGGCTGTTGCCGGTGCCTCTGCCGATCCCGCGCCGGGGACCTGATCGCGCCGCGGCGCCCGACCTGGTCGCGGACCTGTCCCTTGACGAGGCCCTCGACCTCATCGAGCACCCGTCAACCACCCATCCTTCCGAGGGAGACGTGTCATGACCCCGCACCAGCTCGCCCGGTATACCGCCCTCGGCGCCGCGGCCGGACTCGCCACCACGATCACCGCCGTCGGCGGGCTGCTGGCCGCCCAGCTCATCGGCGCGCGCAACCGGCCGTCGCTGGATCCCCGTTCCGCCCCGGACCTACCGGCCGAGCAGGGGCCGACGAGCGGGCCGTTGCTGCGCATGGTGGTGCTCGGCGACAGCATCGCCGCGGGGATCGGGGCGGACGACGCGGGTCGCTCGCTGGCGGGCCGGCTGGTGCACACTCTCGCCGACGACGGCTTTCGGGTCCAGGCCCGGAGCGTGGCCGTCCCCAACTCGCGCACCGTCGACACGAAGATCCAGGCATCTCGCGCACTGATCACCTCCGAGACCGATCCGTACGACCTCGCGGTGGTCGCGGTCGGCGCGATGGACGTGTGCGCCTGGAGCAGCGCGGACGAGATCGAGCGGGCCACCTTCCGGGCGGTGGGGGCACTGGTCAATCGCGGGGTTCGCGTCGTTCTCGCCACGACCCCGGACCTCGGCTCGGTCCCCTGCGTCGGTCAGCCACTCCGCTCGCTGTGGAGGCTGCGCTCTCGCAAGGTCGCCGCGGCACAGACGGCCGGGGCGCAGCAGGGTGGCGCCGAGGTAGTCGACCTGGTCGCCGCCACCGGCACGTCGTTCGCTACCGATCGCGGGCTGTACTCGGCGGACGGCTTCCACCCGTCGGCGGACGGCTACCGGATCCTCGCCGACGCGGTGACGCCGGCGGTCCGGGCGGCCGTTCGCGAACGTCGTACGGCACCCTGAGCGGCGCGCGGTACCGAATCTGGTTCGGTCCCGCTGTCGAGTTGCGCCGGTGGCGCGCCTAGGATGGATGGACACCCGGCGTGAGTCACGCACGGCCCTCGCCGGAACTGCCAACCGAGGAGTCGAAGTTGCCTGAAGCAGTCATCGTTGCTACCGCTCGCACGCCGATCGGGCGTGCTGTCAAGGGCTCGCTCGCGAGCTTCCGCCCCGACGATCTGACCGCGCTGGCCGTCCAGGCCGCGATGGACAAGGTCCCCGCGCTCAAGCCGGAGATGGTCGATGATCTGCTCCTGGGCTGTGGTCTGCCCGGTGGCCAGCAGGGCTTCAACATGGCCCGCGTCGTCTCGGTGCTGCTGGGCTGGGACACCGTCCCCGGCGCGACCGTCACCCGCTACTGCTCGTCGTCGCTGCAGACCACCCGCATGGCGATGCACGCGATCCGCGCGGGCGAGGGCGACGTGTTCGTCTCGGCCGGTGTCGAGATGGTGTCGTCGTACCAGTACGGCAACTCCGATGCCATCCCGAACACCCAGAACCCGAAGTTCGAGGAGGCCGGGGCCCGTACGGCGAAGGTCGCCGAGGAGGGCTCGGATACCTGGACCGACCCGCGCGAGCAGGGCAACCTGCCCGACGTCTACATCGCGATGGGCCAGACCGCCGAGAACCTGGCGCGGCTTAAGAACGTTACCCGCGAAGACATGGATGCCTTCGGCGTCCGCTCGCAGAACCTGGCCGAGAAGGCGATCCAGGACGGCTTCTGGGACCGCGAGATCACCCCGGTGACCACGCCGGACGGCGTCGAGGTCAGCAAGGACGACGGCCCGCGCGCCGGCGTCACGCTGGAGGCGGTCTCGCAGCTCAAGCCGGTGTTCCGGCCCGGCGGCCGAGTGACCGCGGGCAACTGTTGCCCGCTGAACGACGGCGCGGCCGCGGTGGTGATCATGAGCGACACCAAGGCCAAGGAGCTGGGCCTGACCCCGCTGGCGCGGATCGTCTCGACCGGCGTCTCGGGCCTGTCGCCGGAGATCATGGGCCTCGGGCCCGTGCAGGCGACCCAGAACGCACTGCGCTACGCCGGCATGAGCATCGACGACATCGACCTCGCTGAGATCAACGAGGCCTTCGCCGCTCAGGTGATCCCGTCCTTCCGTGACCTGAACCTTCCCGAGGAGAAGGTCAACGTCAACGGTGGAGCGATCGCGGTCGGTCACCCGTTCGGCATGACCGGCGCCCGCATCACCACCACGCTGCTGAACTCGCTGGACTGGCACGACAAGTCCGTGGGCCTGGAGACCATGTGCGTCGGCGGCGGCCAGGGCATGGCGATGATCGTGGAGCGCATGTCCTAACGACTCATCCGCGTAACGCGAAGGGGCTCGGCCAGCCGGCCGAGCCCCCTCGTCATACGTCAGCTACGACTCGCGGAAGTAGGACAGCAGGCGCAGGATCTCGATGTACAGCCACACCAGCGACACGACCAGGCCGAAGGCGATGCCCCAGGCGAACACCTTGGGTGCGCCGCGGCGGATCGCCTGCTCGGCGAGGTCGAAGTCCGACAGCAGCGTGAAGGCCGCGATGCCGATCATCAGGAGGCTGAAGCCGATGGCGACCGGGCCCCCATCGCGCAGGATGGTGACGTTGCCGGTGATCGCCCAGTAGACGAGGTTGAACAGCATCAGCACGACCGCGCCCATGACGGCAGCGGCCAGCCAGCGCTGGAACTTCGGGGTGACCCGGATGGCGCCGGTGCGGTAGACGATCAGCATGCCGATGAACACGCCGATGGTGCCCATCACCGCCTGGACCGCGATACCCGGGTAGAACTGCTCGAACATGCCGGTAATGCCGCCGAGGAAGACGCCCTCGGCGATGCAGTACGCGAGGACCAGCGGGGCGCTCGGGGTGCGCTTGAAGCTGTTGACCAGGCCCAGGACGAATCCGACGAGCGCCGCGATGACCGCGACGGTCATCAACCCGGAGTACGCTGCGCCGCCCTCGTTGTAGACCTCGGCCTCGGACGGGCCGAGGAGCAGCCAGGTCGCGATTCCCGCGACGATGACGGTCACGATCGAGATCGCCGTCTTGGTGACGATGTCGTTCATGTCCAGGTAGCTCGACGCGCTGCGCACCGGCGGCTGGCCGGGGAACCCGGGCTGCGGGTATCCGGGCTGCGGGTAGCCCGGCATGCCCTGGCCGTACGCCGGAGCCTGGCCCGGGGTCGACCACGTCTGGTAGCCCTGCTGCGGGGCGGTGCCCGCTCCGCTGACTACCCGCTTGAGTGAAGGGTTGCTCACTTCTTCTCCTCGGAAGTCGTCGTGGGCCGCAGCCCGCTCTGACAGTGAATGCGAGATTTCGGATCTGGGTTTTGTCGTTTGGGACAGTCGTTCTGCAGGTTCAACGGCCATCCGCCGAGTCTTGTTCCGAGCACGCGCGGTCGAGACATTCCTGTGATCAGGTGGGTGCCCCCGGTGGGATTCGAACCCACACTTCGGCGATTTTAAGTCGCCTGCCTCTGCCGATTGGGCTACGGGGGCGAGGCTCGTGCAGAGCACAGGGTACCCGGGCGGCGCCGCTGGCCCTGGCGACCTCGCCGCCAGCCGAACCCAGCCCCACGGCCCGCCGGACTCGGCTAGGTTGGTGACATGGCTGGCATCGGCGTAAAGATCCTCGCGGGCGTGATGGCGATCCCGCTGCAGAAGTTCGTGACCTCGAAGCTCGAGTCGTCGTGGCGCAGCGCCACCGGCACCGAGCCTCCGTCGAAGGAAAGGCGCAAGGAGCAGGAGAAGGCCAATAAGGAGGCCGAGAAGCTCGGCCTGCTGCCTCGGCCGATCGACGAGCCCAAGCTGGCCGACGCGCTGATGTGGTCGGCACTGACGGCGATGAGCATCATCGCCGTCAAGTACGCCACCGAGCGCGGCGCGCAGGAGATGCATCGGATCTTCGTCGGGACGAACCCGCCGCCTGGCACGGTGCTGAGCCGCTCGACGGAGGTCGTCGAGCGCAACACCCGCAAGACCAAGCGGGCCGTCTGAGCTACTTTTTGACCTTGTCGTACTCCCCCGCGGAGATCGCCCCCGCGTTGTAGAGGGCGTCATTCGGCACACCGTCGTCGTACTCGAAGTAGTCGCCGTGCCCGTCCACGCCCTCGCTGCTGACGACCGTCGAGCCGAAACCGGGGCCCGCTGGGTCCATGCCGAGCACGCTGAGCCCGAAGGTGTGCATCTGCAGCTGGTCCTCCAACTCGTCGAGGAGCCCGTCCAGGACGTCCGAGGAGTTGATCGCGGCGTACACCTGTCCGGCTGGGAGCCCCAGCTCGCTCGCGTGCTCGACGTCCAGCCCGGGTGAGCCGTAGACGACCAGCGCATCGACGTGCTCGTTGGCCCCGGCCTGCAGCGCGTACGCCGAGGTCGTGGTGCCGTAAGAGTGCCCGATCAAGGTGAGGTTGGGGTCGGCTCCGGCCCCGAATTCCTGCTCGTAGGTCGCGATGTAGCCGTCGATATCGTCGGCCAGCGCGCTCCCACCGGCCTGGGCGTTCGCCGAGAACGCGGCCTGGGCGATATCCGGGTTGTCATAGCCGGCATACACGATCACCGCGTTCGAGTCGCCGTGCTCGTTCATCTGGTCCAGTACCGCCTGTGCGTCGGCCGTCTGGGAGTCGATCGTTGTCAGGTCGTGGGTGGCGCCCTGGACGACGAGCGCGATGTTCTCGGCGCTGTCGGTCTCTCCGATCGCGATCACGGCCGAGCCGTCGCCACCGTAAGCATCGATCTCGTACTCAAGCAGGTAGTGCTCGACGTCCGTGTCGGCGACCGAGGCCTGGGTGTGGGTCACCTTCTGCCAGGCAGGGAAGAGATCCTTCAGGGTGTTGAGCGCATTGTTCGAGGCAATGCTGAACAGCCCGATCTTGGTCAGCTCGGAGTGGTGCAGCGCCATCACGTCCTCAATCGTCGTGCCCTGCTCGACGAGTCCCTCGTCGTACAGCGTCTGCAGCGCCTCCTCGACCTTCGGCAGCAGCGGGATGTGGGCGTCGGACAGCCCGCGTCGGTTCACCAGGTCGTACACGTCAGGCGGCAGGCCGGGCAGCTGCGCGATCAGCTCAGGGTGTTGCTGGATCAGCTGCGCCTGCTCCGCCGGGGTACGGGAGGCCCACCAGGCAGCGATCTGCGACGGGTCGCCGTCCGGTAGCACTGGGCACTGCGGCGTTCCGGTCGCACCCAGGATGTCGACGACCGCCGCGTCGACATCGGGCGGGATCAGGTAGCCGGCATCCTGCAGCGAGACGAGGATCGAGTCCGCGAAGGCGTCGTGAGCGTCAACCACGCTGGTGATCTGCTGGTGCGCGGCCTGGACGACGGCAGCGCCCTGGCTGGTGAACTGCGGCGCGAGGTCGAGGGGCGCGGCCAGCGGGACCGCCTGGGCGGCTTGGTAGGACAGCGCCACGGCGACGCACTCCTCCTCCATCGCCATCAGCACCGCCGAGACCTCGAGCTGCACCTGCCACAGCGCGTCGGCGAGCTGGCACAACGGTCCTCCGATCGCGGCAAGCTGCTCGGGCCCGGCACTCAACGACGCCTGTACCGCCTGGACCTCGTAGATGAGCTCGGTCGGCGGCGAGCCATCGAACACGGTGCTGGCGTCCGCGAGCGAGCCCGCTATGCCGGCGAGGCTGCCGGACTCGCTGAGCGCGGCGGCGGCCTGTTCAAAGGCCTCTCCGAGTGCCTGCACCTCTCCGGGACGGGCGCTGACGACCTCCTCTGCCTTGACGTAGGGATCGACGCCGGCGGCGGCGATGAAGGTGGCGGTGTTCACGAATCTTCACCCCTGGGCTCGGTTGGCTGGTACCGAGAACCTAGGGGCGACGCGGCCGACGGATCGAGGCTGCCGGCCCAGCCTGTGGGCCGGCGGCCGCAGCTGTGGACTACTCGCCGGGTCGAGTTGACAAGGCGATGCCGTCGAGGATGTCGCTCTCGCTGACGGTCATCTCGCTCATCTGCAGCATGCTCATGACGCAGTCGAGGATGACCATGCCCGCGGGGAACACCGGCGCCCGGCCGGGGTGCATCGCGGGGTGGGCGGCTCGACCCGCGGTGTCACGGGCGGTCGACCAGTGGAGCACCCGGCGGACGTCGGCGTAGGAGATGGTGGCTCCGTGGATCAGCCGCGGGTCGTACGACGAAAGGTCACGGGCCAGGGCGGCCGCGGTCGTGGCGGTTCCCGCCACCCCGATCATCCGGTGGCCGCCGACCTCGCCGATCACGTCTGCGGCGGTGCGCAGCGCCGCCTCGGCGTCCGCGGCCACCCGCGCCAGCTCGTCGGCGCGCGGCGGGTCGTGTCGCACGTGGCGCTCGGTCAGCCGCACCACCCCGATGTCCGTCGAGACGTTGGCGCGCACGCCGGACTCGGAGCCCGCGACCAGCTCGGTCGATCCGCCGCCGATATCGACCACGATCGATGGCCCCGGCACGCGCAGTCCGCTCAGCACACCAGTGAAGCTCAACCGGCCTTCCTCGTCGCCGGTGATCACCTCCGGTACGACCTCGACCGTGGATCGAGCAATCTCGATGAGCTGGCCGCGGGTGCGGACGTCGCGGCTGGCGCTGGTGGCCACCATCCGCACCTGCTGGGCGGCATGCTGCTGGATGAGCGCGGCGTACTCGTCCAACGCGACGCGCGTACGCTCGAGCGCTGCCGCCGCGAACTCGCCGGTGCGCTCGATGCCCTCTCCGAGCCGCACGGTGCGCATCTGCCGGACCACCTCGCGCACGGGCCGTGCCGTCTCGGGCGCGATATCGGCGATGAGCAGCCGGATGGTGTTGGTGCCGCAGTCGATGGCCGCGACGCGGCGCGCGGTCACCTAGCGCCGGCCCTTGCGCGGCGGCGGCAGCGGCGCCTCCACGTCGACGCACGGGCCCTTCGCCCACCACTCCGGAAGCATCTCCAGAGCCTCGTCGCCGAGCGGGTTGATACCGGGGCCGGCGGCGAGTGAGTGGGCGACGAGGACGTGCAGGCACTTGACCCGGGTGGGCATCCCGCCTGCGGTGATCTCGTGGCCGAGCGGCTCGATGGCGTCCCGGGTGGCGAGATACTGCTCGTGCGCGGCGCGGTAACGCTCGGCGAGATCGTCGTCCTCCTGGAGCCGCTGCGTCATCTGCCGCATCACGCCGTCGGCCTCAAGGGTGCCGATCGCGGACGCCGCCCGGGGGCACGTGAGGTAGTACATGGTCGGGAACGGCGTGCCGTCCTCCATCCGGGGGTTGGTCTGGACGACGTCCGGCAGCCCGCACGGGCAGCGGTGCGCCACGGCGCGGGTGGCCCTGGGCGCACGGCCGAGCTGATGATGGACGGCACTGCGGTCCTTGTCGGTGAACGGCTCGTGCTCGCTCACTCGTCTCCCCCGTCGACCTCCGCGATCGAGTCGGCGAGATCCTGCCCTGCCGAGGTGCTCTGCTTCTTGGCGGCCTTCTCCTCCTCGGTGCGCTGGGCGGCGGCGTCCGAGGCGGGATCGTTGTTGGCCACGACGTACAGCTTCTCGCCGGGCTCGATGTAGTTCAGGCGGTCGCGGGCCTGCGCCTTGATGTAGGCGGGGTCATCCAGCAGAGCATTGTGGTCCTCGAGCTGCGAGATCGAGGCCTTCTTCTGCGCGATCTGCTCCTGCAGCTGCTCGATGTGGCCACGCTGACGCAGGTAGTTGGACGTCGGGATGATCAGCAGCAGCACGCAGGCGATCACGAGGACGCCGAGGCTGATCGCCCGCGAGTTCAGCCCTCCCCGCGCGCGGGCCCGAGATGCAGAACTGGTCGCGCGCACGGGCTGCGCCGAGGAGCGTCGTACCTGGGTGGGACGCTCGGGCGCCCCCCGGGCCGGTTTCGACCCTGGGCGGGCGGTGCTGCGCGCTCCGGCGGACCGGCCCGACGTGGCGGCGGGTCCGCGGCCGCCCCCGCCCTTCGCACGGGAACGCGAACGGGCGCCGCGTCCCGCTTGAGGACGCGGCGTCTTGCCATCACGCGCAGCAGCCACCGGCTACTTCTTCTTCGCGTCGAGCCGCGGGAAGGCACCACGACCGGCGTAGACCGCCGCATCGTCGAGCTCCTCCTCGATCCGCAGCAGCTGGTTGTACTTCGCGACCCGCTCCGAACGGGCCGGCGCACCGGTCTTGATCTGGCCGCAGTCGGTCGCCACGGCGAGGTCGGCGATCGTGACGTCCTCGGTCTCGCCGGAGCGGTGCGACATCATGCAGCGGAACCCGCTGCGGTGCGCGAGCTGCACGGCGTCGAGCGTCTCGGTGAGGGTGCCGATCTGGTTGACCTTCACCAGCAACGCGTTGCCGGCGCCGTCCTTGATGCCGCGGGCCAGCCGCTCGGGGTTGGTGACGAACAGGTCATCGCCGACCAGCTGGACCTGCTCACCGAGCTGGGCGGTGATGTCCGACCAGCCGGCCCAGTCCTCCTCGTTGAGCGGGTCCTCGATCGACACGACCGGGAAGTCCTTCACCAGTCCCTCGTAGTAGGCGATCATGTCGTCGCTGGACTTCTTGCCGCCCTCGAAGTCGTACTTCCTGGACTTGTAGAACTCGCTAGCGGCGACATCGAGCGCGAAGACGATGTCCTTGCCGGTCTTCAGGCCGGCGGAGCTGACGGCCTTGTCGATGAGCTCGAGCGCGGCGCGGTTGCTGGGCAGGTTGGGCGCGAAGCCGCCCTCGTCGCCGAGGCCGGTGCCCAGGCCTTCCTTCTTCAGGACCGCCTTCAGTGCGTGGTAGACCTCGGCGCCCTCGCGCAGGGCGTCCGCGAAGGTGGCGGCGCCGACCGGCGCGATCATGAACTCCTGGATGTCGACATTGCTGTCGGCGTGCGCGCCGCCGTTGAGGATGTTCATCATCGGCACGGGCAGCACGTGCGCGTTGGGACCGCCGACGTAGCGGAACAGCGGCAGATCGGCTGACTTGGCGGCAGCCTGGGCGACGGCGAGAGACACGCCGAGCATCGCGTTGGCGCCGAGCTTCGACTTGTCCTTGGTCGCGTCGAGCTCCATCATGCGCTGGTCGATCAGGCGCTGCTCCTCGGCGTCGTAGCCGATCAGCTCGGGAGCGATCTTCTCGATGACCGCGGCGACCGCCTTCTGGACGCCCTTGCCGAGGTAGCGCTTGCCGCCGTCCCGCAGCTCGACCGCCTCGAACTGGCCGGTGGATGCGCCGCTCGGAACAGCCGCGCGGGCGAACGTGTCGTCGTCGAGCAGTACCTCGACCTCGACCGTGGGGTTCCCACGGGAATCCAGGATCTCGCGGGCGCCGATTGCTTCGATGCTGGCCACTGATGACTCCTTAAGGGTCGCTGCCTGGGGGCGCGGAGATCTGAGGCGCGCATCGTCGCGCGCCGCGCCGCTTTCCACCTTAGCCGCGGGCATCTGGTTCACCGGGGACCGGATGTGTACGTGCCGTGTGGGGTTGCTCGCCCGCTCAGGCCTCGCCGGCAGCGGACCGCAGCGCCGCCCTGAGGGAGGTCTCGGGATCCACCCCCAGGTCGGCCGCCCGCCGGACCACCGCCAGCAGATCGGCGGCGATCCGCCGCGCGTCGTCGGAGGTCTCGACATCGAGGGGCTCGGCGGCGCGGCGCTCGCGCCGCACGACCGCGGAGGCCACCGAGAGGGCCGGGGCGGACCACACGATCCCGTCGTACGGGCCGCTGCGCTGCCTCTCGGCGGCCTTGATCTGCTCCCAGTTGGCGTTCACCTCATCGGCCCCACTGACGCGGACGTCGGCGAAGACGTGCGGGTGGCGGCGCTCGAGCTTGTCGCACAGCGCGTCGGCGATGTCGTCGATGTCGAAGCCGTCGGCTCGCT
Source organism: Blastococcus sp. Marseille-P5729 (assembly GCF_900292035.1). Lineage (NCBI taxonomy): Bacteria > Bacillati > Actinomycetota > Actinomycetes > Geodermatophilales > Geodermatophilaceae > Blastococcus > Blastococcus sp. Marseille-P5729. The sequence continues at coordinate 534,190 of NZ_OMPO01000002.1, forward strand.
CGGTCGCGATCCGGGCGTGAAAGAGCACCTGGAGCAGGACGTCGCCGAGCTCCTCCTTCAGCTCGTCGCTGCTACCGGACTCGATCGCATCGACGGCCTCGTAGGCCTCCTCGATGAGGTATTTCGCCAGTGACGAGTGGGTCTGCTCGGCGTCCCAGGGGCAACCGCCCGGCGAGCGCAGCCGGTCCATCACGCGGACTGCGCGGGCCAGGCCTCGGTCGGGTGCGGTCACAGGCCGGCCGGCAGCCCCGGCACGGTCGGGGTCTCCGGAGCCGGCTCGGTGAAGTTGTCCGAGCTCGGGACGGTGACGCTGGGCAGCCCCTGCTCCGGGTACTCGATCGTGCCGTACCGCGGGTTGACCTCGACGTCGACCTCTTCGGCCTGCTTAGCCAGCTCGATCAGGCCGGCCTCCATGAACTGCTGATCGGCCGCCTGCTCGGCCTGCGTCTGCAGCTGCTCGTCGGTCGCCGCGGTGGCGCTCTTCACGGTCACCACGAAGTAGGTGAAGATGCCGGTCTGGTCGGGGCCGGAGACGATGGTGCCGGTCGTACCGGCCGGGATCTGCTGCAGCTGGTTGAGGATGTCCGGCTGCTGTGCCAGGTCCGCGCCGGTCAGCGACTCCTCCACGACGGCCTCGGCGCTGCCGGTGGGCATGTTGGGGTCTGGGTTCCCCGCGACGGCGTCCTTCAGGGGCGTGCCTGCCTTGGCCTTCTGCTCCCAGTCGGCTGCCAGCATCTGATCCTGGGTGGCGGTGATCGCCAGGTCGTAGGTCGTGAACTGGCCGGGGTTGGCATCGCGCTGCGCCTTGATCTGGGCCAGCTGCTGTTCGGTCATCTCGTCCTTGGACACCCCGAGCGCCTTCTCGGCGGCCATGTCCGTGACCAGCCCGCGCGCCACCCGCATCCGCAGCTGCTTCTCCGTCACCGGGTCACCACTCATCGCGCTCTGCGCCAGCGCGTCCTCGATGCTCTGGCCCTGGATGAGCTCCTCGAGCTTGGCGTCGACATCGGCGTCCGTGATCGGCTCGCCCTCGTTCTCGGCGATGGCCTTGGCGATCTCCGCGGTCACCACGTCGTTGAGATAGCTGGCGCGGTAGGCGCTGCCCAGCTCCTCGACCTGCTCTCCGGTCACCGGGTCGGCGAGCGCTGCGTCGATGTCGGCCTCGAACTGCTTCTGGCTGATGGTGACGTCGTCGATTGTCGCGACGGTCCCCGCGTCGGTGCCGCAGGCGGTGAGTCCGGCTGCGCTGACGGCGGCACCGAGCAGCAGCCCGGTAGTTCGGCGACGAAGGTTCAGAGCCACGACGAAGGAGACCTTTCACGACGGGTTTGTCAGCACTCCACTTTCTCACACTCCCAGTAGGTGACGGCTCACGCACCGCGGCTCGTGGAGATAAGGTTCGGCTGTCCTGCGTGATACACCGATCGCGACTCGTCGCCCGGAGGTCTCCCGCGGGGGCGTCCTCCCGTGCTTGATTGAACTCATGAGCACTCCTGGACCCGGCGGTCCCTCGGCCTCCGACCCGGCGGACCCCCGGCTCACGCACCCCGGCGAGAGACACGACGCCGGTCACGCCGGCAAGCTGAACTGGCTGCGCGCCGGCGTCCTCGGCGCCAACGACGGCATCCTGTCGCAGGCAGGTCTGCTCGTCGGTGTCGCGAGCGCCACGGCGAACACGTCGGCGATTCTCACTGCGGCCGTTGCCGGCCTGACGGCGGGCGCGGCGTCGATGGCCGCCGGAGAGTATGTCTCGGTCTCGTCGCAGCGGGACGCCGAACGCGAGCTGATCGCCAAGGAGGCGCGCGAGCTCGCCGAGGATCCAGACATCGAGCTCGCCGAGCTGACTGCGATCTATCGGCGCAAGGGCCTGTCCGAGCAGACCGCAGCCCAGGTCGCGGTCGAGCTCACCGAGAACGACGCGCTCAGCGCGCACCTGGACGCCGAGCTGCACATCGATCCCGACGAGCTCACGAGCCCGGTCGCAGCCGCGGTCGCCTCTGCGATCTCGTTCGTGGTCGGTAGCGCCATCCCGACGCTCGCGATCATCCTGTCCAGCACCTCGTGGCACATCGCTGCGGTGGTCATCGCAGTGCTCGTCGCGCTGGTGACGACCGGCTACCTCAGTGCCCGGCTCACCGATGCACCGCGCGGCCGTGCGATCGCCCGGCTCGTCCTCTTCGGCATCGTGACGATGGGCATCACCTATCTCATCGGGCGGGTCTTCGACACCACGGTCGGTTGAGGGCTCTGAGCGACGCCTGAGGACTTCGAGCGGAATCCATGTCCCGCCGCGTTTCATCACCTGGCCATCACACGCGTTGCCATATACATCCCTAGCGCATAGTCAAGGAGTCTCGATGGACACGCTCTTCGGTCTGCCCTCCCACGTGCTGATCGTCCACGCCGTCGTCGTGCTGGGTCCGCTCGCGGCGCTGCTAGGCCTGGGCATCGCGATCCGGCCGGGCTGGGCGTTCTATCTGCGCTGGCCGGTACTCGTGCTCAGCCTGATCTCGGCCGGCGCGGCGATCCTTGCCGCGAGCGCGGGCGAGGCCCTCGAAGAGCGCCTGGGCGGGAACGCGCTCATCGAGCAGCACGCCGAGGACGGCGAGATGCTGCGGCTGGTCACGATCATCTACCTGTCCGTGGCGGTGCTGGCGTTCCTGTCGATCACGGTGCGCAGCCCACTACAGTCGCGCCGTGGTGACTTCACCAGCCGCCTCCCCGCAGTGCTCGGCCCGGTGAGCAGAGGGCTGCTCGCCGCCGCGGCCATCTGGCTGATCGTGCAGACCACCATCACCGGGCACTCGGGGGCGACGGCCGTGTGGCGGGACGTCGTGCAGTACACGAGCACGCCGCGCGGAGAGGCACAGTGAGGACGGGGCCGGCGCCGCTCAGGCGCTGCCGGCCGGGGCGGGCACCGGCGCGAGGTCGTCGAGCACCTGCCGCGCCCAGGCGATGACCGCCATCCCCTTCAACGGCGGGGCGGCGACGCCCGCGCCGTCGGTGGGGCGAGGGATGCTGACCAGCTTCAGGTTGGCCTTGTAGTTCGCGCCCTTGTAGATGCGGGCCAGCTTCATCTGCGCTGCATCACCGAGCCGCATCGGCTGGAAGCGCACCATCTTTCCCTGTGCGGCGATCTCGTGGACGCCGAGATCCTTGGCGCGCTGGCGAAGCAGCGCGATCGCGATGAGTGCCTCCACTTCGGCAGGCACCGGTCCGTAGCGGTCGGTGAGCTCGTCGCGAACCTGCTGCGCAAGCTGGGTGTCGCTGATCGCGGCGATCTTGCGGTAGATCTCCAGGCGTAGTCGCTCGCCGTCGATGTAGTCGTGCGGCACGAACGCGCTGACCGGCAGGTCGATCCGGATCTCGGCGACGTCCTGCGTCTGCTTGTCCCCGCGGTACTCGGCCACCGCCTCGCCCACCAGTCGCACGTAGAGGTCGAAGCCGACACCGGCGATGTGGCCGGACTGCTCGCCGCCGAGCAGGTTGCCGGCGCCGCGGATCTCCAGATCCTTCATCGCCACCGCCATTCCGGCGCCGAGCTCGGAGTTCTGCGCGATGGTCGCGAGCCGGTCGTAGGCGACGTCCCCGAGGGGCTTGTCCGGCGGATAGAGAAAGTAGGCATAGGCGCGTTCGCGGGACCGGCCCACCCGGCCACGGATCTGGTGCAGCTGGCTCAGGCCGAGGATGTCCGCGCGCTCGACGATCAGGGTGTTCGCGTTGGGGACATCAAGGCCGGCCTCGATGATCGTGGTCGCGACGAGGACGTCGTACTCGCGCTCCCAGAAGCCCATCATGATCCGCTCGAGCTGCTCCTCGCTCATCTGGCCGTGCGCGACGGCGACCCGCGCCTCGGGCACCAGCGAGCGGATCCGCGCGGCCGCCTTGTCGATCGAGCTGACCCGGTTGTGCAGATAGAAGACCTGCCCGTCGCGCATGAGCTCGCGCCGGATCGCTGCCACGACCTGCTTCTCCGAGTAGGCGCCGACGAAGGTGAGGATCGGGTGGCGCTCCTCCGGCGGGGTAAGCATCGTCGTCATCTCGCGGATGCCGGTGAGACTCATCTCCAGGGTCCGCGGGATCGGCGTCGCGGACATCGTGAGCATGTCGACGGCGGTGCGCAGCTGCTTGAGGTACTCCTTGTGCTCGACTCCGAATCGCTGCTCCTCGTCGACGATCACCAGGCCGAGGTCCTTGAAGCGAGTGGAGGGCTGCAGCAGGCGGTGGGTGCCGACCGCGATGTCGATGCTGCCGTCGGCGATGCCCTCGAGGAGCTTGTCGGCGTCCCCCTTCGGGGTGAAACGGGACAGCTGGGCGACCTTCACCGGGAACTGGTTGAAGCGCTCGACGAAGGTCTGGTAATGCTGCTGTGCAAGCAAAGTAGTGGGCACGAGTACGGCGACCTGCTTGCCGTCCTGAACCGCCTTGAACGCGGCACGGACGGCGACCTCCGTCTTGCCGTAGCCCACGTCGCCGCAGATCACCCGGTCCATGGGGATCGACTTCTGCATGTCAGCCTTGACCTCGTCGATCGCGGCCAGCTGGTCGGGTGTCTCGGTGTACGGGAAGGCGTCCTCCAGCTCGCGCTGCCAGGGGGTGTCGGGACCGAAGGCGTAGCCAGCCGCGGAGGTGCGGGCGGCGTACAGTCGCACCAGCTCGCCGGCGATCTCCTTGACCGCCTTGCGGGCGCGACCCTTGGTCTTCTGCCAGTCCGCACCGCCGAGCTTGTTCAGCGTCGGCATCTCGCCGCCGGCGTACTTGGTGATCTGGTCGAGCTGATCGGTCGGCACGAACAGCCGGTCGCCCGGCTGGCCGCGCTTGGAGGCGGCGTACTCGATGATCAGGTACTCGCGGTCGGCGCCGCCGACCTGACGCTTCACCATCTCGACGTACTTGCCGACGCCGTGCTGCTCGTGGACGACGAAGTCACCCGGTTGCAGCGCGAGCGGATCGATGGCGTTGCGGCGGCGGGCGGGCATCTTGCCCATCTGCCGGGTGGCCTGGCCGCGGGAGGAGGTGATGTCGGCCTCGGTGATCAGCGCGAGTCGAGCGGACGGCGCGATGAAGCCGGCATCGAGGTCGGCGGTGGTCACCGTGACGATGCCGGCACGCGGCGCGGTGGCGATCTCCTCGGTGAGCTGACCGGCGATGTTGGCATCGGCCAGCCGTTCGATGGAGCGCTTGGCTGGTCCGTGTCCGGCGAAGGTGATGACGACCGACCAGCCGTTGCCGGTGTGCTCGCGGAGGTCGCGCATCAGCCGGTCTGGGTCGCCGACGTACTGCTCGACGGCGTGTGCGTCGATGGCGCTGTCCTCGGTCGCGCCCCCGAGCGGGTCGAGGTCCCACCACGTCAGGCCGGACGCCGACGCGGTGTCGCGCACCTCGTCGATGGTGCGGTACGCGGACGCGCCGAGGTCGATCGGCGACTGACCCCCTCCGGCGGCCACTGCCCAGGATGCGTCGAGGAACTCCTCGCTCGACTGCACCATCTCGACCGCGCGGGCCGCGACCCGCTGCGGATCGCACACCATCACCACCGACTGCGGCGGGACCTGCTCTACCAGCAGCTCGAGCCCGCCGTCCGGGTCGGTGAGCACGGGGATGAGTGACTCCATGCCCTCGACGTGACTGCCCTGGCTGATCGGCTCGAGCATCTCGCCGAGCTCGGGGTGCTCGTTCGGCAGGTCGCGTGCCCGAGCGCGGACCGCGTCCGTCAGCAGCAGCTCACGGCAGGGCGGCGCCCAGAGCGTCTCGGGCCCGGTGCCCAAGGAGCGCTGGTCGGCGACGGAGAAGTAGCGCAGCTCGTCGACCTCGTCGCCCCACAGCTCGACGCGGACGGGGTGCTCCTCCGTCGGCGGGAAGATGTCGATGATGCCGCCGCGGACCGCCAGCTCGCCGCGCTTCTCGACGATGTCCACGCGGCTGTACCCGATCGCGACCAGGTCGGTCAGGATCTGCTCCAGCGGCTGCTCGTCGCCCTTGGTGAGGTGGACCGGCTCGAGGTCGCCGAGCCCCGCGACCATCGGCTGCAGCATGCTGCGGATCGGCGTGACGACTACCTTCAGTGGTCCCTGCTCACCCGGATGGCGAAGCCGTCGCAGGACGGACAGCCGGGCACCGACGGTGTCCGGCCTTGGGGAGAGCCGCTCGTGCGGCAGAGGCTCCCACGACGGGAAATGCCCGATCTGCTCGGACGGCAGCAGCGCGCAGAGCGCGGCGGCCAGCCGTTCGGGGTCGGTGTTGGTCGCGGTGACCGCGACGACCGGCCGTTGACCCGCCCGGCGCGCGGCGGCCGCGACGACGAACGGCTGGACCGGTTGCAGGCAGCGCACCACCTGATCAACGCCGTCGTCAAGGGTCTCGAGGGCGGCGGCCAGCGCCGGGTCGGCAGCCAGCGGCTCTAGCAGGCCGCGAAGTCGTGCCGTTGCCTCGGTCTGGTCCTGCATCTGCTCTCCCCGCACGCGAAATGGCCCCCTGCGCACGGACGTAGGGGGTCTGCCGGACTAATTCTATTCCTACCCTCGACTCCCTGGATGGATCGTGCAGGATGTGGTGATGCTCGCCGATCCGATCCAGCGACTGCCGTTCGTGCGCCGTTCGGCCGCGCGGTTCCCGATCGCGGGCGAGCTGCGCCCGCCGGGCGAGGTGGCGCATCGGGTCGGGGTCGTCCTGCACGCGACCAAGCCGGACGCCGCGGAGAACGAGACCCTCATCCGGTCGCTGGTCGCCGAGGCCGGGTGGGCGGATCCAGAGGTGTTCCCCACGACAGCGGCATCGTACGGCGAGGAGCAGGCCGCAGCGGCGCTCGCCGCCGGCTGCGACCTGGTGATCGCCTGCGGCGGGGATGGCACAGTGCGGATGGCGGCCCAGGCGCTGCGGCACACCGGCGTCCCGCTCGGCATCATTCCCTCCGGTACGGCCAACATCTTTGCTCGCAACCTGTTGTTGCCGCTGCGGGACCGGCGCGCCGCCGCACGCATCGCGCTGCACGGGTCGACCGCGCCCGTCGACCTCGGCGGCGCGACGCTGACCGTGCGTGGAGAGGCGGAGGAGCACGTCTTCCTCGTCCTCACGGGGATCGGCAACGACGCAGCGACGGTGCTCGACACCGATGAGCGCCTCAAGCAGAGGCTCGGCTGGTTCGCCTATGCCGCCGCCGCGGCGCGGCATGCGCTTCGGGCGCCGGTTCCGATGACGGTCACCTATCCCGCGAACCCGCCGCGGGAGATCCGCGCCTGGAGCGTGATAGCCGGGAGCTGCGGCAAGGTGCCTGGTGGCATCGAGATCTTCCCGGGGGCAATCATCGACGACGGCGTCCTCGACGTGATGGAGGTGACGGTCGGCAATCCGCTGCAGTGGCTGCCGATCGGGGCGAAGGGACTCCTGCATCTGCGCGCGGGCGTCCCCGGCCTGCGGCACCTGCTGATGCCGGGCTTGAGCGTCGTTCCCGAGCGCCCACTCCCGGTTCAGGTCGACGGCGATGTCATCGAGGAGGTCGACCGGCTGGAGGTCGGGCTCGACCACCGGGCTCTGGAGGTCCGGGTGGCTACGCCTCACCAGTGAGCGGATACTTCGCCGCCGCCAGGGCGATGTCTCGCTCGACGAGCCTCTCGATCTCCGCGCGCTGCGCGGCGTCCGCCCAGGTGATCTCGTTGAGCGCCGAGCGGGACTCGTCGATCACCGACCACAGTCCGCGGTCGGAGATCAGCTCACGATCGCGTGCGACCACAGCCGCACCAACGTAGGTGTCGAAGTAATGGAGGCCGCGCTCTGACTTGCTCGCGCGCTCCGCTTCACCGGTGTGGACGACGTCGTGGATGAGCACTGCAGCGACGTCGTCGTGACGATCCCAGATCCACTCGCCGACGAGCGGATCACCCTGCCCGCTGTCGCCGATGAACATCACCCGATACTCCGGGAACATCACGCAGTAGTGCTCGATGTTGTGCAGCTTGCGCTTGGCCATCGCCTTCTTGCTCAGCAGTGCACCGAAGGTTCCGCCGAGCAGATCCAGATCGGCGATGCCCGCGTGTCGCAGCGTTCGCCGCGCATGCGTCTCGATCAACCCGAAGGCGTCGGCCGGGCGGGCGGTGATGAAGGTGAGGTCACCGGTCGAGAAGGGCGCGTCGTGAGGTCCGTGGTCGAGCGCTTCCAGCAAGGCGAGCACGCCCGGATAGATGACCCCGCGCGGGTATCGATCGTCGTGCAGCTTGGCAAACACGGTGTCGTCGATGTCGCACAGCACCTTGATCTCGTCGTTCAGCCCGGTCGGCTGGTGGGCATGGAAATGCGCGAGTATCTCAGCGCGAACGGTCTCGTCGTCGATGTCGTAGTAGACCAGTCCCTCGAGGTCATGCCGGTCGGTGCGGTCGCCGATCAGGTTCTTCAGCCGGGTCAGGTCTGCGCCGGTCCGCGTGCGCAGAATGTCGCGGATGGCGCGCTCCATGTCGACCGGCGTGTGCCCGCGCTGCATCCCGTAGATCACTGCTGCGGCAGACTTCAGGCTCAGCTCGTGGACACGTGTGCGCGAGAGGAGCTCGATCAGCGCGGTGCGGTGACCGGGCCCGGCGATCCGGTCGTCGACGCTGTCGAACAGCTCAGCAGTGTCGATGTGCTCGAGCACTGCATTCAGGTCCTCGAAGGAGAGCTCGGCCAGCAGAGCCACGAGCGATTGTTGACCTGGCGCGCCGATCCGGCTGTCAAGCAGTTCGCCCACGGCGGCAGCCACGGACGGCGTGGCGCTGTTTCGATCACCGGTCGAGGACACGCACCGATCCTAGGGTGGCGCGCCGATAAAGCTTAGGTCGTGCCGGGGAGAACGCCGAGGAACCGGACGCGGGAGACTCAGACGCGGTGCAGGTGGTCGGTGATCGCGACGCGAATCTCGTCGTACATCTCCGGGCGACAGATCAGCAGGTCGTCGACGCTGACCGAGCGCTCGTTGTAGACCAGCGGCGAGCCGTCCACCCGCTCCGCGATCAGGCCCGCTCCCCTCGCCACGGCCACGGGGGCAGCGTTGTCCCACTGGTACTGGCCGCCGGTGTGCAGATAGGCGTCGGCCTCGCCGGTGACCACCGCGAGCACCTTGATGCCGGCCGAGGACATGTCGACCAGCCGCGCGCCCAGGTCACGGGCGACGGCCCGCACGAACGCGGTCGTTCGCGAGCGGCTGCAGACGATGCGCAGGTCGCCCGGATGCCGGCGCGACCCGAGGGTGGCGCTGTCACTGTCGAACACCTCACCCGTCGCAGGCCGCCCGACCACGCCCAGGCTCAGCTCCCCACGGTTCCACAGCGCGATGTGCACCGCCCACTCGTCACTGCCGTCACGGCCGTACGCCGACGTCCCGTCGACCGGATCGATGATCCAGACGCGGTCGGCCTCCAGCCGCCGCAGGTCGTCGGGGGCCTCCTCGGACAGGATCACGTCTCCGGGGCGATGCTCGCGCAGCTGCGCGGCCAGGAAGTCCTGAGCGGCACGGTCACCGGCGTTCATCAGATCCCAGCGGTCGATGAAGCCATAGTCGTCGCGGACATCGAGCAGGATCTCCCCGGTGCGCTCGGCGAGCGAGCGGGCCAGCTCGAGGTCATCACCGTAGGTAGGCTCGCTGGTGGCCACGCACTCCTCGCCTTCCGTGCCGCGCCGCTAGCGCACATGCACCTGGTTCTGGGCCCGGTCGAGCCCCTCGCGGACGAGCAGCTCGACCGCGTCGGCCGCCTCCTCGAGGACGATCGCCAGCTCAGAGCGCTCGGACGACGAGAACGGCCGTAGCACGTAGTCTGCCGGATCCTGCCGGCCCGGCGGACGACCGATCCCGATGCGCACCCGCAGGTACTCCTTGGTCGAGAGCGACTTGCTGACCGACTTCAGGCCGTTGTGGCCGTTGTCGCCGCCCCCGAGCTTGAGCCGGATCGTGCCCAGCGGCAGGTCGAGCTCGTCGTGGATCACGACGACCGCACCCAGATCGACCCCGAAGTACTTCGCCAGACCCGCGGTCGGGCCGCCGGAGACGTTCATGAAGCTCAGCGGCTTGGCCAGCACGGCACGTGGCGCCGGTGGCGCGCCGAGGTGGGTCTCGGCGATCTCTGCGTTGGTCCGGTGCCTCTTGAAGGAGGCACCGGACCGCGCAGCGAGCAGGTCGACGACCATGAACCCGACGTTGTGCCGGGTGGCGGCGTACTGCGGGCCGGGATTGCCCAGACCCACGACGAGTGTGGTCGACATGCTCGGTGCGGACTACTCGTCCCCGGACTTCTCGGCGTCCTCGCCCTCGCCGCCCTCGGCCTCGCCTTCGGAAGCCTCGCCCTCAGCGGCCTCGCCCTCGGCGCCCTCCGCCTCGGCCTCGGCGTCCTCGGAGACGGCATCGGACTCCACGTCCGCCTCGACGACCTCGCTGATGCCCACGATGAGCGCCTCGGGATCGGTCAGCAGGGTGGAGCCGGCCGGCAGGGTCAGGTCGCCGGCCAGCACCTGACCGCCGATCTCCAGGCCCTCGATGGAGACCTCGAGCGACTCGGGGATGCGGGTGGCCTCGGCCTCGAGCGAGACGGCGGTGAGGTCCTGGTTGACCTGGCCGCCCGGGGCGACCTCGCCGATGAGCTCGACCGGGACATCGACGACGACCTTCTCGCCCTTCTTGACCAGCAGCAGATCGACGTGCTGGATCACCCGACGCAGCGGGTGCACCTGGACGTCCTTCGCCAGCGCCAGCTCGTCCTTGCCGTCGACGCTGATCGTCAGCAGCGTGTTCAGGCCCTGGCGCAGCGCCATGGTGAGCTGGTGGCCGTGCAGATTCAGGTGGACCGGGTCGATCCCGTGGCCGTACAGGACGCCGGGAACCTGCCCGTCGCGGCGGGCACGGCGGGCAGCGCCCTTGCCGAAGTCGTCGCGCTTGGCGGTATCGATGCGTACTTCGTCAGACATGTGACTCCTCGTGTTCTTGCCTCAGGTGGCGGCCCCGGAGTCTCAGGCCATGGCTCGCGCGACACGCGCGGGCACCAGACCGTCGATAACGGCGCGCTGCGGAGCAGGCGCCCTCGCCGGGCAACCCCACGAGTGTAGCCGACGCCGAAGCGCGCACGGAATCAACCGAGACCGACGTCGCACACCTCGCGACGCCGGTTAGGCCAGTGTGATCTGGACCGCGGCCGGTGCGAAGTTGACGACGGCCTCGGGTACCCCCGAGCCGTTGAGCTTCATGGTCGCCGCAAGGTTCAGGGTGAACGACGTCGTTCCGGCCGGCACGCTGGCGACCAGGATCGGTGCGGATGCCGAGGGGCCGGGGCAGGTGTGCATCGTGGCGTCGACGTCGAACGTGCTGGCCATGCAGTCCAGGAAGTAGCCGCTGTAGACCGAACCGCCGCCGGGCGCCGTGGAGCTGCCGGTGTCCTTGAAGTCCAGCTGCAGCCACACCTCCCCGTCGGGTGCCCAGCCGAGCTTCTCGTCGTACGGGTAGAGCCAGCCGCTGCTGAAGGTGAAGACCATCGACGCGTTCTCACCGGTGCCCGTGGGCGTCTCTGGGAGGTTCGCCGTGGCACTGAGCGTCGTGTAGATCTCCGGGGTTGCGCTGTAGTACATGCTCGCGGTCTCGTCCTCGGCCCGCTCGCCATTGGCCAGCGCCAGCGACTGGCGGTGCCCGGCGGACACCAGGTCGATCGTGGCGTCGGCGCCCTCGGGGACCGACAGCAGGAAGGCGGTCTGGCCGAGTCCTGCGGGGTCGTCGGAGATCTCGGTCGACTCGCCGTCCACGGTGAGCTCGAGGGTGTTGGTCGCGCCTTGGTCGACCGGACCGGAGGTGCCCTCCAGAGTGACGACGAAGAACTTCTCGCCCTCGGCCGGCGCCATCAGCTTCTCATCGATCGTTGCGGACGACGCCTCCTGGACGCTGCCGAGGGTGATCTGGGCTTGCGGCCCGATCAGCGTCGGTGAGTCGACGAGGGCGTTCTGCTTGCCGAGCGACTTGTCGCTGACCTCGTACGAGCCCTGCGCCTCGACGGTCTTGGACGGCGCCTTCGGCAGTGGGGGCTCCTCGAGCCCCAGTCCGTCGTCCTTCGGCTCCTCACCCTCCACGGTGACGAGGGACGAACCACTCCCTGGGGCCTGCTGGCCGGTCTCGCCCGCGACCAGGTCGGTCGCTGTCTGCGAGTCTCCCGAGCCGGTCACCGAGTAGTCGTACATGTCCCAGACCGCGCCCTGCGGCGTCGACGCCCGTCGAGCCGGACCGCAGGCGATCTGCCCGGTGACCTCGTCGCCGTCGTCCAGGACGTAGTAGCACGACGCCTGTGAGCTGACCTCGATCCCGTCCTCGGGCAGCTGAGCCTTCCAGTCGGACTCGGCTTCGCCGAGGAACGAGGCGGCGTTCTTGATCTCGCCCTTGGAGTTCTGGATGCCCCCGAAGGTGAAGAACACGAAGTATCCGGCCACGAGCGCGCCGACCAGCACCAGGGCGCCGATGCCGAACAGCAGCGGCTTGTTCGAGCGCTTACGCGTCCCGGCCCCGGGGTCGTATGGGCTCACCCCGGCCGGGCCGACGTCCGGGTAGGCAGGACCGGTGTACGCGGGCTGGGCAGCGGTCGCCGGGTAGCCGGACGAATAGTCCGAGCTCTGGTAGCCCGCCGCCGGCTGGACCTCGGTCGGGAAGGCACCGGTGCCCGGATATCCCCCGCCGGCCGGATGGATGCCGGAGTCGGGCTGGCCGTACTGCTGGTCGTAATGCTGGCCGTACTGCTGTGGCCCGGTAGGCGGCTGCTGTGCTCCGGTCATCGGCTGGTACGCGCCGGTGGTCGGCGGCTGCTGCCCCGTGACCGGCGGCTGCGGCTCGCCATACGACTGTTGTTCGCCGTACGACTGCTGCTCGCCGTACGACTGCTGCTCGCCGTACGACTGTTGTTCGCCGTACGACTGCTGCTCGCCGTACGACTGCTGCGGGCTGGCCCACTGAGTCGCCTCGGACGCCACCGGCTGGTCGATGCGGGTCTCGTCGTCCTCGAACGCCGCCGCGTCGTAGGACACGGTCGGACCGGTGACCGGCTCCTGCGGCGGCTGGCCGCCATCGCGGTTCTGTTGCTGCCCCCAGCGCTGGGGGTCCTCCGGGTAGCTCACATCCGACTCCTTGCCGACATCGCAAGACAGCGCGCATGACGACGCGCCGCTCAGGCGAGAGTACGGCTGGGACGCCGCGAACCACCCGGATGGATCCGCACCAACCGAGGTTTAGTTATGAACTCGTAGTGCCGGCGACGTGCTACCCCCGGGGGCTACGTGGCGACGCACCCGGCGAGACGTCCGGTGATGATCTCCTCGGCCTCGCTGACGATCCGCCCGATCAGCTCGGCGCAGGTCGGGACATCGTCGATCAGGCCTTGCACCATGCCCGCGGACCAGATGCCGGCGTCGAGGTCGCCGGTCTCGTAGACGGTCCGGCCGCGGGCGCCGGCGACGAGCTCGCGGACGTCCTCGAACTGGCCCCCGTCGCCGAGGATGCCGACGACCTCGTCGGAGATCGCGTTCTTCGCGACGCGGGCGGTGTTGCGCAGCTGCCGGAATATCAGGTTCGTCGAGCGCTCGTCGCCGTCCACCAGCGCCTGCTTGACGTTCTGATGGATCTGGGCCTCCTGAGTGGCCATGAATCGGGTGCCCATGTTGATGCCGTCGGCGCCCAGTGCCAGGGCGGCGACCAGACCGCGGGCATCGCCAAAGCCGCCGGAGGCAATCATCGGGATGGTGATCTTCTCGGCCGCCGCTGGGATCAGGATGAGGCCCGGGATGTCGTCCTCGCCGGGGTGACCGGCGCACTCGAAACCGTCGATCGAGATGCCGTCGACGCCGATGCTCTGCGCCTTGACCGCGTGCCGGACGCTGGTGCACTTGTGCAGCACCTTGACCCCGGCCGCCTTGAAGTCCGGCATGTGGTCCGCGGGGTTGAAGCCCGCCGTCTCGACGATCTTGATGCCCGCGCCGATGATGGCGTCGCGGTACTCGGCGTACGGCGGTGGGTTGATCGCCGGGAGGATCGTCAGGTTGACGCCGAACTCTTTGTCGGTCATCTCACGGCAGCGCTCGATCTCCTTGCTGAGCGCCTCTGGCGTCGGCTGGGTGAGGGCGGTGATAAAGCCCAGTCCGCCGGCGTTCGCCACGCCCGCGACCAGCTCGGCGACGCCAACCCACTGCATGCCGCCCTGCACGATCGGCGCCTCTACGCCGAAGGTCTCGGTGAACTTCGTCTTGATCACGGGCCCGCCCCTCGCTTGTTGATACGTACGTCAACTCGGAGGTTACCCGACCGCGGTCCCCGTTCCGCGAATCGGGAAGGATCAGGCGTCGCCGTCGAACAGGCTCGTGACCGAACCGTCCTCGAAGATCTCCTTGATGGCGCGCGCAACGATCGGCGCGATCGACAGCACCGTCATCTTGTCGAGCTTCTTCTCCGGCGGGATCGGCAGCGTGTTGGTGAGGACGACCTCGCTGACCGGCGCGTCAGCGAGCCGCTGGGCGGCGGGGTCGGACAGGATGCCGTGGGTGGCCGCGATGACGACGTCCTTCGCACCCTCCTTGACCAGCGCATCGGCGGCCTTGCAGATGGTGCCGCCGGTATCGATCATGTCGTCGATCAGGATGCAGAGGCGATCCTTCACCTCGCCGACGACGCGGTTGGCGACCGACTTGTTGGGCTGGTGGACATCACGGGTCTTGTGGATGAACGCCAGTGGCGTGCCGCCGAGGTACTCCGCCCACCGCTCCGAGAGCCGCACCCGCCCGGAGTCCGGAGAGACGACGGTGATGGGCTCGCCGGCGTACTTGTTGCGCAGGTAGTCGGTCAGAATCGGGGTGGCGAACAGGTGGTCGACCGGCCCGTCGAAGAATCCCTGGATCTGTGCGGTGTGCAGGTCGACGGAGATGATGCGGTCGGCGCCGGCGGTCGAGTACATGTCGGCGACCAGGCGGGCGGTGATCGGCTCGCGGCCTCGGCTCTTCTTGTCCTGGCGCGCATAGGGGTAGAACGGCGATACAACGGTGATCCGCTTCGCCGAGGCGCGCTTGAGCGCATCGACGAGGATCAGCTGCTCCATGAGCCAGTCGTTGATCGGCGTCGTGTGCGACTGGATGACGAAGACGTCCGCTCCGCGGGCCGACTCCTCGGAACGGGCGTACAGCTCGCCATTGGCGAAGGAGTACGACGATGTGGGAGTGACCGTGACGCCGAGGTTGTCGGCGATCTCCTCAGCGAGCTCGGGGTAGGCCCGGCCGGAGAAGATCATCAGGCTCTTCTGGCTGGGCTGCTCGAGAGTGCTCATTAGGCGTCGTTCCCCATCGCGTCGCGGTCGGCGTTCGTGTTGCGCTGGGACTGCTCCGCGGCCTCGGCTGCCTGCGCCGAAGCAGTTCCGGGACGATTCTTCACTACCCAGCCGAGCAGGTTGCGCTGGACCCCTCCCGAGATCGCGAGCGCCCCCGGCGGCACGTCCTTGCGGACGACGGTGCCGGCGCCCGAGTACGCCCCGTCGCCGACGGTTACCGGCGCGACGAGCATGTTGTCCGAGCCGAGGCGGCAGTGATCGCCGATCACGGTGCGCGACTTGGTGACGCCGTCATAGTTGACGAACACGCTGGAGGCGCCGATGTTGCTGTCGATGCCGATCGTCGCATCGCCGACGTACGTCAGGTGGGGCACCTTCGAACTGGCGCCGATGTCGGCGTTCTTGGTCTCGACGAAAGTGCCGATCTTGCCGCCCTCGCCCAGCCTGGAATTGGGCCGCAGGTAGGCGAACGGGCCGACGCTCGCGCCCTTGCCGATGACAGCGAGCTCGGCGTGGGTGCGGACGATGGTCGCGTCCGGGCCGACCTCGCAGTCGATGATCGTGCACTCGGGGCCGACAGTCGCGCCGCTCTCTATCTTCGTGGCCCCGACGAGGTGGGTGCCAGGCAGGAGCGTGACGTCGGGGGCCAGCTCGACGTCCGCGTCGATCCACGTGGTTGCCGGATCGACGATGGTGACGCCCTCGCGCATCCACTTCTGGCACAGGCGATCGTTGAGCATCCGGCCCCGGTCGGCCAGCTCGAGTCGGTCGTTGCAACCGAGGGTCTCCTCATAGGTCGCCGCGACGAACGCGCCGACCTTGCCGCCGCGATCCAGCAGCAGCGTGACGGCCTCGGTCAGGTACTCCTCGCCCTGCGCGTTCTCGCGCGAGAGGTTCCCGAGCACCTCGCGTAGCGCCTGGCCTTCGAAGGCGTAGACCCCGGCGTTGATCTCGGTGATCGCGGCCTGCTCGGGGGTGGCGTCCTTCTGCTCGACGATCGCGGTCACGGCCTCGCCGTCCCGCACGATGCGTCCAAGCCCCTTCGGGTCGGGGACCTCGGCCGACAGGATCGTCATCGCGTTGGCGTGAGCGGCGTGATGATCGGCGAAGTCGATGAGCGTCTGCTCGGTGAGCAGTGGCGCGTCGCCGTTGAGGACCAGCACAGTGCCGTCAACCCGGTCCAGCACTTCCAGACCCATCCGAGCCGCGTGTCCCGAGCCGAGCTGCTCCTCCTGGACGGCGGTGCGGGCGGACGGCGCGATCTGCTGCAGATGCTCGGCCACCTGGTCACGCCCGGCCCCGATCACGACGACGGTCTCGCGCGCCCGTAGCGGCGCGGCGGCCGCGAGCACGTGGCCCAGGAGGCTGCGTCCCCCGATCGCGTGCAGCACCTTCGGCCTCGAGGACTTCATCCGGGTTCCCTGGCCGGCGGCCAGAACGATCACGGCCGTAGGCGCGACACTCATCAGACGGGCTCCTTGGGGACGCTTGACGTTCGTTCTCGCTGGGGGACTCGGATTCGAACCGAGACTGCAAGGCTCCAAAGGCCCGCGGGCTGCCGATTACCCCACCCCCCACTCACACAGCGGGTGCGGTGGCAAGCCTACCGTGGACGTAGGTCACTCGATTCGGTCAAACCCACACCTAGCGACCCTACGGACGCGTAACCTACGATGTCGTAGGGCTAGCCCGCCCCTGACCGATATCTGCGATCGAGGTCCCATCACACATGACTCCCCCCACCGCGAGTGCCGTCGAGCCGAAGACCGAGCGCAAGGCCGGCCGCAAGGCAGGCAAGGCCGACTCGGCCATCGTCACCGGACCGGCCCAGGATGACGGCCAGGCCAAACCGATCATCGGCCGCAGCAAGGGCAATGGTGAGCAGATCCTCCTCTACCTGTTCGTGCTGCTTCCGCTGGCCGCGCTGATCGCCGCGGTCCCGCTGGCCTGGCAGGGCGGTTGGCTGAGCTGGACCGATGTCATCCTGATGGTCGTCTTCTACGTGATCAGCGTGCTCGGCGTGACCGTCGGATACCACCGCCACTTCACGCATGGGTCGTTCAAGGCCAAGCAGCCGCTGCGCGTCGCGCTCGCGGTCGCCGGCTCGATGTCGGTCGAGGGATCGGTCATTCAGTGGGTCGCAGATCATCGCCGCCATCACGCCTATAGCGACCGGGATGGCGATCCGCACTCCCCGTGGCGCTACGGAACCACCGCCGGGGCGCTGCTCAAGGGCCTGTGGTGGGCCCACATGGGTTGGTTGTTCGACCGCGAGAAGACCAACAAGGAGCGCTTCACCCCGGACCTGCTGAAGGATCCACAGATCCGGTTCGTCTCCAACACCTTCGGCCTCTGGGTCGTCGTGAGCCTGGGCCTGCCGGCGCTGATCGGTGGTCTGGTCTCGCAGAGCTGGCACGGCGCGCTCACCGCGTTCTTCTGGGCCGGGCTCGTGCGCGTCGCGCTCGTGCACCACATGACCTGGAGCATCAACTCCATCTGCCACGCGGTCGGCGAGCGTCCCTTCTCCTCACGCGACATGTCGGCGAACTTCTGGCCGCTGGCGATCGTGTCCATGGGCGAGGCCTGGCACAACCTGCACCACGCCGACCCGACGTCCGCTCGGCATGGCGTGATGCGCGGCCAGATCGACATCTCGGCCCGGCTGATCTGGATCTTCGAGAAGCTCGGATGGGCCTATAACGTCAAGTGGCCCTCCAAGGAGCGGATCAAGGCCAAGCTCGCCGAGGTCTGACGCCCATCACGGCACCTGGCGCCGCAGCGCCTAGGATCGGGGTCTGACCGTTCCCGTGACCGAAAGCAGTTCCGGCCCCATGCGTATGACCGGCGCACAGCGCCGCCAGCAGCTTGTCACCATCGCGCGCAGCGTGTTCGCCGAGCGCGGTTTCGATGCGACGTCGGTCGAAGAGATCGCCGCGCGCGCCAAGGTCAGCAAGCCTGTCGTCTATGAGCATTTCGGCGGCAAGGAAGGGCTGTACGCCGTCGTCGTCGACCGCGAGATGAGCCTGCTCCTCGGTCGCTTCGAGGCCGCGCTGCAGGAGGGGCACCCGCGGGTGCTGCTTGAGCGGGCGGCCTTCGTGCTGCTGGACTACATCGAGAACGAGACCGACGGGTTCAAGGTGCTGACCCGCGACACTCCCCCGACCGGTCGAGCCGGCACCTTCTCGAGCTTGATCAACGACGTCGCCAGCAGGGTCGAGCACATCCTCGACAGGGCGTTCAAGGCCGGCGGCTACGAGACCAAGCTCGCCGGGCTGTACTCCCAGGCGCTCGTCGGCATGGTCGCGGCCACGGGGCAGTGGTGGCTGGAGGCCCGCAAGCCGAAGAAGGAGATCGTCGCGGCACATCTGGTGAACCTGGCCTGGAACGGCCTCGCCCACCTGGACGCCAGCCCCACGATCCCCCGCACCCGCGACCGCTGATCCCGCCAGATCCTCTGCGGTGTTGGATAAGCAGCGGCCAGTTGACAACCCGGGCGTGCCCGGGCCGCTGTCGTGATAGAACTCAGCCGGTGATGCGGGCGCCGGGGACGGGGCCGTACGCCGTCCGGACGGTGCGGCAGACTCCCAGGCCGCTGACCCTGGCAGCGAGATCGACCGCGTGCTGCTCGTCGCGGGCCAGGAACGCCATCGTCGGGCCGCTGCCGCACAGCAACGCGCCTGCGGCGCCCTCTTCGACCCCGGCCGCCTTGGTACGCCGCAGCGTCGGCATCAACCCGAACGCGGCGGGCTCCATGTCGTTGTGCAGCGCAGCTCCGAGCGCATCGGTGTCACGCGATCGCAGCGCGTTCATCAGCGCATCCGGCAGCTCTAGCGTCGCGCCCCGCTCCGTACCCTCGCGAATGCGGTCCAGCTCGCGGTACACATCGCCGGTCGACAGGCCACCCTCGGCGACCGCCAGGACCCAGTGCCACCGCCCGGCCGCGAGCACCGGCGACAGCATCTCACCGCGCCCGGTGCCCAACGCGAGTCCTCCGGTCAGTGAGAAGGCGACATCGCTACCGAGCTCGGCCGCGATCTGCAGCAGGTCCCCGCGCGATGCCCCGGTCCCCCAGAGCGCGTCACAGGCCCCCGGGGCGGCTGCTGCGCCCGCGCTGCCGCCCGCCAATCCCGCGGCCACCGGGATCTGCTTGCGCACCGACATCTCGACGTCCGCATCGATACCGGCGTGCTCGGCAAGCCTCAGCGCCGCACGACAGGCGAGATTGCTCGCGTCGGCCGGGACGGCGTCCGCGCCCTCGCCGGCCGTTACGATGCTCACCCCCGACCCCTCGGCCGCCACCAGCTCGTCGGTGAGCGACAGCGCGCAGAACACCGTGGCCAGCTCGTGGTAGCCGTCGGCGCGCACCGGACCGACACCCAGATGCAGGTTGATCTTCGCGGGAGCGCGGGCAATGACGACGTCGTCGGTCTGCACCGGTGCGGTCATCGGCGAGGCTCTCCCAAGGTTGCGGTGCCCGACGCGGCCCAGTGCCGCGCTATCGCTACGAAGTCTGCCACGCCGAGAGTCTCCCCTCGCGCCGTCGGGTCTATCCCCGCCGGGATGAGGACGCCGGTCGCGGACTGCGACGAGCCGATCAGCGGCGCGAGCGCGGCACGCAGCATCTTGCGGCGCTGCGCGAACGCCGCATCAACCACCTCGAACACCAGCTCGCGCGGCGCACCGCCGAGGGGCTCGCGGTACCGCGCGAGCGAGACCAGCGCCGAGTCGACATTCGGCACCGGCCAGAAGATCTGCCGGCTGACCGTCATCGCCAGCCGGACGTCGCCGTACCACGCAGCCTTCACCGACGGGGCCCCGTAGACCTTCGAGCCAGGGGACGCCGCGAGCCGGTGCGCCACCTCGGACTGCACCATCACCAGCACCCGCTCGATCGATTCGAAGACCTCCAGCAGGTGCAGCAGCACCGGCACCGAGACGTTGTAGGGGAGGTTGGCCACGAGCGCAGTCGGCTGCGGATCGGGCAGTACATCGAGGCGCAACGCGTCCGCGGTGACGACCTTCAGCCGATCGGCATTCTCCGGCTGCAGCGTGCGCACCGTGCCTGGCAGTGCCGCGGCGAGGACCGGGTCGATCTCGACCGCGACTACCCGGTGTCCGGCGTCCAGCATTCCCAGAGTCAGCGAGCCGAGCCCCGGCCCGACCTCGAGCACGGTCTCCCCCGGACGCAGATCCGCGGTGTGCACGATGCGCCGCACCGTGTTGGCGTCGTGCACGAAGTTCTGGCCGAGCGTCTTGGTGGGCCGGATGCCGAGGTGGCCGGCGAGCTCACGTACCGCGGCGGGGCCGAGCAGCCGCACGCTAGCGGTGGAGGCGGGAGCCACGCTCCCACGGGTTGGCGCCGTAGGTCATGAGAAGCATCTTGGCACGCACCGGCGGGTGAGCCGGCACCCACCGGCACCCACCGGCAAGCGTCGAGGAGGCGACCCCGCCGTGGGGCCGCCTCCTCGAGATGCTGTTGCTGGCTACAGGTACTTGCCGCAGTGCGGCCACGCGCCACGGCCCTGACCGGCGAGCACCTTCTCGGCGATCGCGATCTGCTGTGCCTTCGTGGCGAGGTGGGCGTTCGGGGCGTAGGCGTGACCGCCGTAGGCCTTCCACGTGCTGGCGGAGAACTGCAGGCCGCCGTAGTAGCCATTGCCGGTGTTGATCGACCAGTTGCCGGTCGACTCGCACTGCGCGACGGCGTCCCAGTTGTTGCCACCGGACGGCGCCGGGGGCACTGCGCCGGTGTTGCCACCGGAAGACCCGGACGACGACCCGCCCGACGACGACCCGCCCGACGACGACCCGCCCGACGACGAACTGCTGGACGACGAGCCGCCCGAAGAGCTCTGCGGCGCCGGGGCGCTGGTGGCCTTCGGCTTGGTGCCGACGGCGACGACCTGATCCACCGGCGGCTTGGTGACCTGAACGCCGGTCTGCTGGCGCGAGGTCTCCACTCCATTGGTGGTCACGACCGAGTAGGTGACGACCTGCTCGCCCTTCACGCCCTCGGTCAGCGTCTTCTTGGTGCCGACGGTGAGCGAGGAGTCCTCCTGCTCGACGGTCTGGTAGTCGACCGTCTGGGTCTCCTGTACATCCGCGGTACGGATCCGGTTGACGTTGATCGTCATGCCCGGGGCGATCTCGGTGTCGACCGCCGGATCGGTGTTGTCCTGCTGCTCCAGCACGATGCCCTGCTCGTCGAGCAGGGTCTGCACGTCACCCGCGGTCGAGCTCGCCTCGACGACGCGACCGTCGACGTTGATGACGACGTCCTTCGAGGTGGTGATCTCCAGCGAGGTGCCATCAAGCGGGATGCGCTGCGAACGCGATGCCGACACCTTGGCGTTGTCCGAGACGCCGAGCTGGTCGAGGGCTTCCTCGACGGTCAGCGCGGTGACCCACTCGCGGTTGTGCACACCGTCGACTGTGTAGTCGACCACGCGGGCCCGAGTGATGTTGATGGTCGAGCCGTCGGCGACCGCGGAGTCAACCGAGGGGCTGACCGCATCGCGGTTGCTGACGTCGATCTGGGCGTCCTTCATGACGCCGTCGACGGTGTTCGCGTAGGTGGAGACGGTCTGGGCCTGGCCGTCAACGATGACGTCCACGGTCTTGTCCATCGCCTTGAAGGCCACGGTGCCGCCGACGACTGCGGTAACGGCGAGGGCCGACAGGCCCGCACGGGAGGAACGACGCACTTTGCTCCATTGGTCGCACTTCGCAGGCAGGGGAACTCGGCGTCCTCAGGGCGGACGCCGGCGCTGCATCGCTGGGGCCTCGGGCCTCAGCGGATGGGCTTCCCCACCCTGACCGGTTCGGTTACAGGACTATAACGGAGAGGTCACAGGCACGCCACCCCCACCACGCCCGATAGTGACGAAGGGAACTACCAGGCCCCGTATACGCGTTCGGTGTTGTCGGCCAGCGCCTGGCACAGCTCCGCGAGATCCTCGTCGCGCTCGGCGGCCATCCGCCCGATCGTCAGCGGGGTCAGGTACGACCCGTTGGGCCGGCCCCGATGCGGCATCGGGGTGAGGAACGGAGCATCGGTCTCCACCAGCAGCAACTCGCGGGGCGCCACGCCGTAGGCCTCACGCAGGCCGGCGGAGGCGTTGAAGGTCGTGTTCCCCGCGAAGCTCATGAACCACCCGGCGTCCGCGCACCGCCGCGCCATCTGCGCATCACCGGAGAAGCAGTGGAACACGACGGTCTCCGGCGCCCCTTCGGCGGCCAAAACGTCGAACACGGCATCGTGGGCGTCGCGGTCGTGGATCATCAGCGCGATCCCGTGCCGCTTCGCGATGTCGATATGCCGGGCGAAGGACTCCCGCTGGCGAGCGATGCCGTCTTCCTCGCGAGTGCGGTAGAAGTCCAGCCCGGTCTCGCCGATGGCCCGCACCCGCGGCTGCGCGGCCAGCTCGTCGATCACGGCGAGGGCGTCGTCCAGCCCGTCAGTGTTGCGGGCGGCGTCGTTGGGGTGCAGCGCCACCGCCGCCAGCACCCGGTGATCGTCGGCGGCCAGCTGCGCCGCCCACCGCGAGGACTGCACGTCGGTGCCGACCTGCACGATCCGGTCGATGCCGACCTGCTCCGCGCGGTCGAGGTGCTCGGACGGCGTCCCGCCCAGCCACTCGATCACGATGTCGAGGTGGGTGTGGTTGTCCGGCACCGGCACCGGCAGCGGGGCGGGTGCCGCCGGCGGCGTCTTCTCGCGCTCCTGCTGCGCCTTGCTCTTGGCCACGGCGCGTTAGGCCCCTTCCTCGGCGTCCATCTCGACGCGCGGGAACAGCACCTCGCCCTTGGTGATGGTCGCGCCGGCCGGCAACCGGCCCCATTCGGCCGCGCTGGAGATCAGCTGCTCCTCCAACGGGCCGAGCTTCTCTGCAGCACCGAGCGAGTCCCAGAGCCGGCGCGCCGCGGTCGGCATCACTGGGCTGTGGAGGACGGCGATGGCCCGCAACGCCTCGGCGCAGGTGTACAGAATCGTCGCCAGCCGCTCCTTGGCGATCGGCGTGTCCTCCTTGGCGACCTTCCACGGCGCCTGCTCGGTGATGTAGCCGTTCACGGCAGTCACGAAGTCGTGCGTCGCAGTGACCGCCTCGTGAATCTGCAGGCCGTTGATCGCCACGTCCGCGGCGCGGGCGGTGCTGGTCAGCAGGTCGGCGATCCCGCCGTCCGCATCGGTCAGCGGCCCCGGCGCCGGTAGGACGCCGTCGAAATACTTGCCGATCATCGCCGCCACGCGGCTGGCAAGATTGCCGAGGTTGTTGGCCAGCTCGTCGGTGTAGACCGCGTGCAGGTGCTCCCACGAGAAGGACGCGTCCGAGCCGAACGGGATCGCCTTCATGAAGTAGTACCGGTAGGCGTCGGCGCCGAAGTGATCGACGATCTCCCGCGGATGGATAGCCGTCGCATTGCTCTTGGCCATCTTCTTGCCGCCGACCAGCAGGTAGCCGTGCACGTAGACGCGGCGCGGGGGCTCGATCCCCGCCGCCATCAGCATCGCCGGCCAGATGACCGAGTGGAAACGCAGGATGTCGCGGCTCATCAGGTGGGTCGGCGGCCACACCTCGGCGAACTCGCCAGGATCGTCGTAGATCTGCGCCGCGCTGCTGTAGTTCAGCAGCGCGTCGATCCAGACGTACAGCACCTGGGTCTCGTCCCACGGCACCTTGATGCCCCAGTCGAACGACGAGCGGCTGATCGACAGGTCGTTCAGGCCGGACTTGACGTAGTTGATGATCTCGTTGCGGCTCGCGGTGGGCGCGATGAAGTCTGGAACCTCGTCGTACAAGGCGAGCAGCCGATCGCCGAACTCGCTGAGCCGGAAGAAGTAGTTCTTCTCGGTGAAGTGCTCGGCAGGGCGCTCGTGCACCAGGCAGTTGCCCTCGGCGTCGAGGTCGTCGTCGGACTTGAACTCCTCACAGTCGACGCAGTAGTTGCCGGAGTACTCGCCCTCGTAGACGTGGCCCGCGTCGTACAGGCGCTGCCAGAACTCCTGGACCTGACGGACGTGGTCCTCGTCGGTGGTGCGGATGAACCGGTCGTACTCGATGTCGAGCAGCCTCCAGGCGGGCTTCCACTCGGACTCGACCAGGCCGTCCACGAACTCCTGCGGCGACTTGCCGTTCTTCTCCGCAGTGCGCATCACCTTCTGGCCGTGCTCGTCGGTCCCGGTGAGGAAGTACACGTTCTCACCGCGGTGCCGGTGCCAACGGGCGAGCACGTCGGCCGCCGTCGTTGTGTACGAGCTTCCGATGTGCGGAGCAGCGGTCACGTAATAGATGGGCGTCGTGATGAAGAAGGACGTCGCCGAGGTTTCAGGCATGCTGTCTAGGTTAGTGCCGGGGGGGGGGAGCGGATGGACCATGGTGCGCAACACGACCGGAGGCGCGGGTAACCCGGCTGCATCACCGGCGGGGAGTCCGCGACCGCGCTGACCGGGGATTCGCTAGCGCCGGGGGTAGGCGTCAAAGACGGTGCGCTTCGGGGTTCCGGGGGCGGCCGCGACGAGCGCCACGGCGTCCTTCTTGCTCGAGCCTGAGGCGACCTCCTGCTCCACGAGGCGGACGAGCTCGTCGGCGTCCAGCTCACTCGCTGGCTCGGCGCCCGCGATGACGAGGGTGATCTCGCCGCGGACGCCGTCTCGCGACCACTCGACGAGCTCCCCGAGGGTGCCGCGGCGCACCTCCTCGTAGGTCTTGGTCAGCTCGCGGCAGACGGCCGCGCGGCGGTCCGCGCCGAAGGCCTCGACGCACGCCTCCAGCATCGCGGTGACCCGGTGCGGCGCCTCGAGCAGGACCATCGTGCGGCGCTCGTTGGCCAGCTCGGCGAGCAGCCGGGCCCGCTCGCCGGGTTTGCGCGGCGCGAACCCTTCGAAGCAGAACCGGTCGCTCGGCAGACCGGATAACGCCAGGGCGACGGTCACGGCCGACGGCCCCGGTAGGCAGGTGACGGGCAGTCCGGCGTTCACAGCCGCCTCGACGACGCGGTAGCCGGGGTCGGAGACAGACGGCATGCCGGCGTCCGTCACCACGAGGACCGACTGTCCGGCCCGCAGCGCCTCGACGAGCTCCGGCGCTCGCTGCGCCTCGACCTGGTCGTAGTAGGACAGGACGCGGCCGGCGATCCGAACGTCGAGGTCGGCGGCGAGTCGCCGCACCCGCCTGGTGTCCTCGGCCGCGACGACGTCCGCGGTGGCCAGGGCGGTGCGCAGCCGGTCGGTGGCATCACCCCTGTTGCCCAACGGCGTCCCCGCGAGCACGAGGGTGCCCGGCGGGACCGCCCAGCGGGCACTGGTCTCGGGCGTGCGGTCGTCCTGCTCGGTCACGCCGGTCAGCCTACGATCTACTGCGTGACTACCGACGTGCGGACGACCGAGCCGGAGGAAGCGGCCTTCGCGACCGAGCCGTCGCCGCCGGCGTACGCCGAGGACGTCGACCGCGAGTACCGGGCGCTGGTCGCCCGCCGGCTGTTCCCGCCGATGCCGAAGGACCGGCTCGCGGCATGGCTGGGGACGCTGCTGATCGTGGCGGCCGCCGCCGTCGTCCGGCTGATGAACATCGGGTTCCCGAGCCGGCTGGCCTTCGACGAGGCGTACTACGTGCCCGAGGCCGACCAGATGCTGCGCTACGGCTTCGAGGAGAACCGGGCGTACTACTTCATCGTCCACCCGCCGTTCGGCAAGTGGAACATCGCACTCGGTCAATGGCTGTTCGGCTACTCCCCGCTCGGCTGGCGATTCGCCAGCGTGCTGGCCGGAGTGGTCGCCATAGCGCTGCTGTCCTTCGTGGTGCGGCGGTTGACCCGCTCGACCTTCCTGGGGCTGGCCGCGGCGTTGATGCTGGCCTGTGACGGGTTGGCCTTCGCGCTCAGCCGGACCGGCATCCTCGACATCTTCCTGCAGGTGTGGGTGCTGGCCGGCTTCACCTGTCTCGTGCTCGACCGGGACCGGTTCCGCCGTCAGCTCGCGGACGCGTACGTCGAGGACGAGATGCACGGGCCGCTGGGGCCGCGGGTGGGCTTCCGTTGGTGGCGGCTGGCCGCCGGCGTCTGCTTCGGCCTGGCGGCCTCGGTCAAGTGGAGCGGCGCCTACTTCCTCGCCCTGTTCGCGATCCTGAGCGTCTGGTGGGACGTCGGAGCGTACCGGCTGATCGGCTTACGGCGGCCGTATTGGGTCGGCGTACGCCGCTCCTTGCCGTTCGCGTTCTGGGATCTGGCGATCGTGCCCGTCCTGGCCTACATGCTGAGCTGGATCGGCTGGTTCGCTGGTGAAAGCTCACAGGGTCGGCACTGGGCCGAGGGACGCGAGACGGCCTTCCCGTTCATTCCCGAGGCGATCCGTTCCTGGTGGCACATGCAGGGCGAGTGGCTGAAGTTCCACAACGGCCTGGACAGCCCGCACCCCTGGCAGTCGGAGCCCTGGTCGTGGCTGTTCGGAGGCCGCCCGGTGCTCATGATCAACGACCACCTGACCGGCGGTGAGGTGGAGACCTGGCGCACGATCACGATGATCGGCAACCCCGCGCTCTGGTGGCTGTTCGTGATCGCCGCCGTGTGGTGCGTGTGGCGGCTGGTGACCCGCCGCGACTGGGTCGCCGGCACGGTGATCGCCGGGATCGTGGCCGGCTGGGCGCTGTGGCTGATCAACGCCGAGCGCACGATGTTCCTGTTCTACATGGCACCCGTGGTGCCGTTCTTCCTCATCGGGATCACCCTGGGTCTGCAGGACGTGCTCGGCAAGCCCAGTGACTCCCTCCTGCGGCGCCGGCTGGGCGCGGCGGCCGTGGCGAGCTACCTGGCGGTCGTGGTCGTGCTGTTCGTGTTTTTCCTGCCGGTGCTCAACGGCACCGAGCTGACCGGGCCCGAGCGCGCCGCCCGGATGTGGCTGACCACCTGGGGCTGACCACCTGCGGTGGGTTACGAGCGCGCCCGGCCGGCTCTCGAAGCTAGTCGTCGGGACTCCCGGGCCCCCAGGACGGCGTGTCCTGCAGGGTTGTCCAGTGCTGGCGGCGCGCCTCGTACATCGCGATGGACGCCGCGGTCGCGACGTTCAGCGAGCCCACGCGTCCCACCTGCGGCAGGAACCCGACCGCGTCGCTGGCAGCGAGCGCGGCCGCCGTCACGCCCCGGTCCTCGTGCCCGAGCAGGAGCGCGACCGGACGCCGTAGGTCGAGCTGGTGCATCGGCGTCGACTCGTCGGCGAGCTCGACGGCCACCACGTGGTAGCCGTCAGCCTGTGCCGCGGCGATGGCGGACGGTCCGTCGTCGTGCATGCTCCACCTCAGGTAGCGGTCAGTACCGAGCGCGGTCTTCTGCGTCTTGGCCGATCGGGGTGAGGCGGTCTCGCCCGCGAGATACAGGTGGGTGACGCCGAGCGCGGCGGCGGTCCGCACGATGGCGCCGACGTTCCATGGCGAGGCCACCGACTCGAGGACCAGCGCGAGCTCGGGTGGCCCGGTGCGCTTCCAGCTGCGGTGCAGCCGTTTCAGGTCCGTTCCGCGCAGCTGGCTCACTGCTCACCACCCCCCACCTCGAGGACTCGATAGCTCTTGCGTGACGACCGTCGCTGCACCGAGAACCCTTGGCTGGCAAGCCATCTGGCCAGAGAGTCGGCGCCGAGATGCTTGCCGACGACGAGATGGGCGACGCCGCCGTCCTCCAGCCGGTGCAGCCAGTGCAGCAGCAGCCGCTGCATCGCCGCCTTCCCGATCCGCACCGGCGGGTTGGAGTAGATGGCCCGGAACCGGAGCTCCTCGGGCACCGCCTCGGGAGCATAGGTCGTGACGTTCCGCAGCCCGTTGCGCGTGGCGTTCGCATCGGTCAGCCCGCGGGCGCGCCCATTGACGTCGACCGCGATCACCTGCGCCGCCGGCGATCGCGCCGCGAGGGCGAGCGCGATCGGTCCGTAGCCGCAGCCGAGGTCGAGCAGTACGCCGTCCGTCGGCGGTGCCGGCGCGGACTCGAGCAGGATCCGGGTCGCGTCGTCCAGCCGCCCATGACTGAACACCCCTGCGTCGCTGGACAGCGTCAAGGCCAGGCCCGGCAGCAGGACGTCGACGTCCTTCGGGTCGCTGGGGGCCTGCGGCGTGTCGCTGAAGTAGTGGTCGCCGCCCGGTCGCATCGCTCCATCGTAGGCGAGCCGGCTGCGGCCGCGACTCAGTCCGGCAGCTCGATCTCCAGGAAGAACGGCCGGTAGAGCGCGGGGTCGGCGAGCACGATCGACAGATCGTCGGAGTTGCGAGAGATCGACACGACGACCGAGTCGGGCTTGGCCAGCAGGTCGGGGTGCGCAATCGGCATGTAGACCCACAGGTGCTTGTCGGGCTGGGAGGGGATGTAGGCCAGCGGATCGCTGGCGACGAACGGTCCCTGCGGCTGATCGCCCACCCAGGCGATCAGGTCCTCGCCCAGCGCCTCGTCCCGCTTGCTGATCAGGTAGGTCTTGCCGTCGCGGAAGACCACCGAGAAGGTCTGTGACACCCCGCCCACCGGCTGCACCAGGACCGCGGCCTGGGCCGGGTCGGGCTGCCACTCGACGCCGTTCCAGTAGGTCCACTTCTGCTGGTGCGGGACGTCGGCGACGGGCGCCCGGGCGACCTGCACGCCGTACCCGAAGCTCGAGCCGTCGGCAGGCTTGAAGGTCCCGTAGAGGTAGACGAAGCCGTCGGGGCCGATCGCGGACGCCGCACCCCACGTCGGGTTCGCAGGCGAGGGATTGTCCGGACCGAGGTCGGTGACCTCGATCAGCTCCGGCAGCTCGCCGGGTTCGACCCGGAACACCGCGATCGCGGGACCAAGCGTCTGGAAGCTCCATGCGTTGCCGGATCCGGTGACCCGTTGCGCCATGACGCCGACGAGGTCGAAGCCCTTCTGCGGTACGACGGCGATCGACATCGGCCAGTAGCCGACCGTCGCGTCGCGGTCCGGGATCACTGCGCCGCCGTCGGGCGGCACCACCGGGCGCAGGCACCCGGGCTCGAACATCAGCATCGAGTTGCGCACCATCCGGTCACCGCCGACCTCGGCGCCGCGGACCGTGTCGCCGAAGACCCAGATCGACCGCCCGTCGGACAGTGGCACGCTCGCGCCCACGTCGGCGCCGAGGAAGTACGGCGACGCCTTCGTCGTGGCGATCTGGGTGTTGAGCTGGTCGATCGAGCCGACGGGGTCGAAGGGCACACACTGCACCACCGGACCGATCGGCTCCGTGGTGTCGTCGATGCTCGTACACCCCGAGACCAGCGTGGCGAGGACGCAGGCGGCAGCCCACACCCGACCCCTGGGCCGCAGGCGCACCACTCAGCGAGCCTTGCGCGGGTGCGGGACGATGAGGCGGACGGCGCCGGGCAGCACCCCGACCTCCAGCGGTACGTCGGCGATCCGGTCGCCGTCGGCGAACATCGCCATCCGTCGCCGGTGCGCGCGGTTCCCGCCGTCGATCGACTCGATGCGTACGGTGCGTACCCGCTCGGTGCGTACCCGCGGGTTGTCGACGTGGGTGCCGTCGAACACCGACGGCAGGGACCGCAGGAACTCGAGCTTGCTGCCGTCCGCGATCGTGACGAGATCGAGCAGGCCGTCATCCACCTCGGCGTCCGGGCAGATCCTCATGCCGCCGCCGTAGCGACCGGTGTTGCCGACGACGACCGACCAGCCGTGGACCTCGCGCGGCTGGCCGTCGACGACGAGGCCGAAGGTGACAGGTTTCCACCGCGCGAGCGCCCGCAGCGCGCCCGCCGCGTAGACGACCTGGCCGCGCAGCCGGGAGGAGTTGGCGTTGTCGTTGGCGATCGAGTCGAACCCGATCGTGGCCACGCCGAGGAACACGCGTCCGTCGACGGCGCCGGCGTCGACCCGCCGCTCGACGTAGGTGGGGATGGCCAGCACCGCCTTCGGCAGGTCCAGGTGGACGCCGAAGTACCGGCACAGGTCGTTGCCCCGGCCGCCGGGCAGCGGGATCAGCGCCGCGCCGCTGCGGACGGCTCCGCGGGCAGCCTCGGCGATCGTTCCGTCGCCACCCACCACCGCGACTCGATCCTGCTCTGAGAGGCCACCGACGTAGGTCTCGGCGTCACCGGGTGCGGTGGTCACGTGAGTGCGCACCTCGTGCCCCTGGGTACGCAGCATGCGCTCGACCAGGGCGCGGCGCTTCTCCCCGCCATGCCGGGACAGCGGGTTGACCAGCAGGTGCAGGGGGCTAGCCACGCGCGCCTCCCTCCATGAGCTTGCCGGGGTTGAGGATGCCGGCCGGGTCGAGCGTCGCCTTCGCGGCGCGCAGCACATCGAGCGCGAGCCCGCCGGTCTCGGTGACCCAGCGGCCGGCGCGGGTGAGCTCGGCGGAGAGGTAGGGGGCATGGTCGGTGCCGACGGCGTGATGGTGGGTGATGGTCGCGCGGGTCGCCACGATCGCCTCGGACGCCGCCTTCTTCACCCGCTCCCACTGCGCGATTCCGTCCTCCTCGGCCTTCGCCAGGAAGGTGTAGTACAGCGACGCCCCGGTCTCGTAGACGTGCGAGATGTGGCACTGCACCGAGGCGTCCGGGCCGAGCGCTCCCTGGATCGCGGCCTGCACGGCGCGGTAGGTGGTCATCGACTCGCTCCAGGACTGCGCGGTCTCGAGCGTCTCGACGAGCATGCCGCGGCCCATGAGGTGATCGCGGAGGTAAGGCGCGTTGAAGCGGCCCTTCTCCCACGACCGCGCGGCCACCGGACCGAGCCGGACGCCGCCGCGCCGGGTGAAGACGGACTCGCACCGGTGCTTGCCGAAGCCGGTGGACTCCTCGTCGCCCTCCCACAGGAAGATGCCGATGGCGGGGTTCGCCATGCCTCGCAGTGCGGCGTACCGCTGCACGAACGACGCCTTGGCGCCGCCGATCTGCGCGAGCGCGACACGCGTCTCCTCCTCGTCGGAGAGCCGGCAGACCGCGGGCATCTGCCCCGGTCCACACTCGTGCATGGCGTCCCGCAGCGCCTCACGGCCGATGTCGAACGACTCGAACAGCCAGGCGGCGTACCGCTTGTGGGCGGGCGCTCGGTGGATGCGCATGGTGACCTCGGTGATGATGCCGAGGGTTCCCTCGCTACCGATGACGAGGTCGATCAGCCGGGGCCCGGCAGCGGACGCCGGGGCCGAGCCGCCGAGGTCGAGGACGCCCTGCGGCGTGACGACGCGGACCCGCTCGACCAGCTCGTCGGAGCGTCCGTATCCGGTGGAGGCCTGGCCCGCGGAGCGGGTTGCTACATAGCCACCGATCGATGCTTGCTGGTGGCTCTGCGGATAGTGACCGAGAGTGAACCCGTGCGGCTGCAGAGCCGCCTCGAGCGCTGGGCCGCGCATGCCGGCACCGAAGGTCGCGCGGTGGTTCTCCGGCTCGATCGAGGTCATCTCGGCGAGGTGGCGGAGGTCGACGCTGATCACCGCGTCGTGCTCACCGGACAGCGGCTTGAGCCCACCGACGACGCTGGTGCCTCCGCCGTACGGGACGACGGCGATCCCACGCTCGACGCACGCCGCCAGGAGCGCCACCACCTCGGCCTCGTCGTGCGGGCACACGACGGCGTCCGGAGCCTCGGCGCAGTCGCCGGCGCGGCGGCGGTAGAGGTCGGGGTAGCTCTTGCCCCCGGAGTGCGCGGCGCGCTCCTCACGATCGGTGAGCACCTCGCAACCTGTGGCCCGCAAGGCCTGCAGAGCGTCGTCGGTGAGCCGAGGCTCGGGGATCCGCACATCGTCGAGACCGGCCGGCGGCTGCTCGTGCAGGCTCGCGCCGAACTCGTCGGCCAGCATCTGCGCCACGTGCTCCGGGACGCCGTGCGAGCGCGCGGGGTCACCCCAGCCCCACCAGACGGACGGCGGCACGACCTCGGTCAGGTTCTCGTTCATATCGCTCCTGTCACTCGCGTCCTCAGTCTTGCATCCCGCACCACCGCGTACCTTGAGAAGCACCGACCGCCGTCGGAGATCCAACTTCCTTGGGAGAGCACCGTGCCCGCCACCGATGACCTTGCCCCCGACGCGGCGAGAGAGCGTCCGCGTCACTGGATCAACGCCGCCACCCGGAGGGCGTCGCTTAAGGCCGTCGGGCAGTCCGGCTCCGAGCCGCTCGACCTGCTGGTCATCGGCGGCGGGATCACCGGCGCCGGCGTGGCACTGGACGCAGCGTCCCGAGGGCTGCGGGTAGCGCTGGTGGAGCGCCGCGATCTGGGTAGCGGCACGAGCGGGTGGTCCTCCAAGCTGATCCACGGCGGGCTGCGATACCTGGCCAAGGGCGACATCGGCCTGGCCCGCGAGTCGGCGGTGGAGCGCCATCACCTCATCACCCGGATCGCACCGCACATCGTGCATCCCTACCAGAGCGTCATTCCGCTCGGTGACTACCTGCCGCGCAAGGACGCCGCGCTCGTCTACTCGGGGCTACGGCTGGCCGACCTGCTGCGCCGCTCCTGCCGTACGCCGTCGGACGTGCTGCCGGGCCCGAGCCGGATCAGCGCCCACGAGGTCGGCCTGCTGGCTCCCGCGGTCAGCCAGGTCGGGCTGCGTGGCGGCCTCACGTACTGGGACGGCCAGGTCGAGGACGACGTCCGACTCGTGGTGGCGGTCGCCCGCACCGCGGCCGCGCTTGGTGCGCACATCATCACCCACTGCGAGGCCGCCGACGTCAACCCGCGCTCTGCCACCCTCACCGACGCGCTCACCGGCGAGCAGCACATCGCGCACGCCGAGGTCGTGGTGAACGCCACCGGCGTCTGGGCCGGTGAGATCGCCCAGGGCATCCACACCGTGCCCAGCCGCGGCACCCACCTGATCGTGCGCAGCTCGCTGCTCGGCGACCCGAGAGCGATCGTCACCGTGCCGGTACCCGGGACCATCGGTCGCTATGTGTTCGCCATCCCGCAACCGGACGGCGTCTGCTACGTCGGACTGACCGATGAGCCGGCACCGGGCGAGGACCCGTACGCGCCGAGCGTGCCGCCGTCCGACGAGAAGTTCCTGCTCGAGACGATCAGCACCGCCCTGAGCGTGCCGGTGCGACCGGAGGACGTCATCGGCCGGTTCGCCGGCCTGCGACCGCTGGTGTCCGACGGGTCGGGCGAGCACACCGCCGACATCTCCCGCAAGCACCTGCTCATTGACCAGCCCGGCCAGCCGCTGACGATCACCGGGGGCAAGCTCACCACCTACCGCAAGATGGCGCAGGAGACCGTCGACGCGGCACTGGCGCGGCTGGGCCGGTCCGCGGCGTGCGTGACCGAGGACCTCCCGCTGGTCGGAGCGGCCGACCGTACGACACTGCGCGCCATCGACGCACCCGCCCGTCTGGTACGCCGCTTCGGTACCGAGGCACCGGCGATCGCGGCGCTCGCGGACGGCGACCCGTCCCTGCTGGAGCCGATCTCCCCCCGCCTGCCGGTGCTGGGCGTCGAGGTGGTGCACGGCGTCCTCGCCGAAGGAGCGCTGAATGTCGATGACTTCCTCGATCGCCGGGTGCGGGTCGGTCTGGTCCCCGAGGATCGCGAGCGGATCCGCTGGGAATGCACCAAGCTCGTCGAGCAAGCCCTCGCGCGGGTCCGCTCCGCCAGCACGTGACCCGTTTTGCGGGGCATTCGAGCACGCTACGGCGCCCATAGCGGGCTGTACTGTCCCGCAGGTCACATCAGCGTGGGGGTGCCGCCCATGACCCGGGTCTCCAGCTCCAGCAGGTAGCGCTTGCGCTCGACGCCGCCGGCGTACCCGGTCAGCGCTCCCGTGCCCGCGACCACCCGGTGGCACGGGACGATGATGCTGACCGGATTGCTGCCGTTGGCGGCGCCGACCGCGCGTACCGACCTCGGGTCGCCGAGGTCGGCGGCAATCTGGCCGTAGGAGCGACGTTGCCCGTACGGGATCCGCAGCAGCTGCTCCCACACCGCGAGCTGGAAGCCGGTGCCGCGTAAGTCCAGGGGCAGGTCGAACTCGCGCCGCCGGCCCACGAAGTACTCGCGCAGCTGTCGCCGCGTCTCGCCGGCCACGGCGTCGTCCCGCGGACCGATGATCGCCGGCGTCAGCGGCCGCTTGGTCTGCTCCATGTACAGGCCCCGCAGACCGCGGTCGGACTCGACCAGCGTGAGCACGCCCACCGGCGTATCCATGACGGCGTGACGGAGCGACATGGATAGCAGCATAGGATCGTCCGGTAGTGCATCGGCTTAGTGAAGGGTTAGTGATCAGATGGCGGACATGGGCGACCAGCTCGGGCGGCTCTACCAGCGAGTCATCGACCGCAACCCTGGAGAGCCGGAGTTCCACCAGGCCGTCCGGGAGGTCGTGGCCTCGCTCGGGCCGGTCTTCGCCAGGCACCCGCAGTACGCCGACCAGCAGGTGCTCGAGCGGATCTGCGAGCCGGAGCGGCAGATCATCTTCCGCATCCCGTGGGTCGATGACAGCGGATGCATCCAGATCAACCGGGGCTTTCGGGTCGAGTTCAACTCGGCGCTGGGCCCGTACAAGGGCGGGATGCGCTTCCACCCCTCGGTGTACCTCGGCATCATCAAGTTCCTCGGTTTCGAGCAGATCTTCAAGAACGCGCTCACCGGCATGCCGATCGGCGGCGGCAAGGGCGGGTCGGACTTCGATCCGAAGGGCAAGTCCGACCGCGAGGTGATGCGCTTCTGCCAGTCTTTGATGACCGAGCTCTACCGCCACATCGGCGAGTACACCGACGTCCCGGCCGGCGACATCGGCGTCGGCGGCCGCGAGATCGGCTACCTGTTCGGCCAGTACAAGCGGATCACCAACCGTTATGAGTCCGGGGTGTTCACCGGCAAGGGCCTCGGCTGGGGTGGCTCGCTGGTGCGCACGGAGGCAACCGGCTACGGCACGGTGTACTTCGCCAAGGAGATGCTGGGCCGGATCGGCCGGTCCTTCGACGGTGCCCGCGTGGGCATCTCGGGGTCGGGCAATGTGGCGATCTATGCGGCGCAGAAGGCCCAGGAGCTCGGTGCCACCGTGGTCACGATGTCCGACTCGAGTGGCTACATCGTCGACGAGAACGGCATCGACCTCGACCTGCTGCGTGAGATCAAGGAGCAGCGCCGCGGCCGGATCAGCGAGTACGCCGAGCAGCGTCAGGGCGTGAGCTTCTCGAGCTCGGGCTCTATGTGGGAGGTGCCGATGGCCGTCGCGCTGCCGTGCGCGACGCAGAACGAGCTCGACGCGGACGACGCGAAGGCGCTGGCGAAGAACAATTGCGTCGTCGTCGCCGAAGGCGCGAACATGCCCTGCACGCCCGACGCGATCACGATCCTCGACACCGCCGAGGTCGCCTTCGGTCCTGGGAAGGCCGCGAACGCCGGCGGCGTGGCCACCTCCGCCCTGGAGATGCAGCAGAACGCCGCCCGCGACAAGTGGAGCTTTGAGCAGACCGAGCGTCGCCTCGAGGAGATCATGGTCGGCATCCACGAGACCTGCGCCGAGACCGCCGAGGAGTACGGCAAGCCGGGCAACTACGTGCTGGGCGCGAACATCGCCGGCTTCATCGAGGTCGCGGACGCGATGCTCGCCCACGGGGTCATCTAGAGCCGGCTGCACGACACCCGCGGGAGCGGGCCAGGAAGGGACGACGCTCATGACGCAGAAACCGCTTCGGCTGGGATACAAGGCATCCTCCGAGCAGTTCGCTCCTTCGGAGCTGCTGGCGTACGCCGTCGAGGCCGAGCAGGTCGGCTTCGACTCGGTGTTCATCTCCGACCACCTGCAACCGTGGCGGCACACCGGAGGGCACTCCCCGGCCGCCCTGCCGTGGCTCGGCGCGCTCGGCGCCCGTACCGAGCGGATCCAGATCGGCACCTCGGTGCTCACCCCCACCTTCCGGTATCACCCTGCGGTGATCGCGCAGGCCTTCGCCACGCTCGGTTGCCTCTTCCCTGGCCGCGTCATTCTCGGCGTCGGGTCCGGTGAGTCGCTCAACGAGGCGCCGCTGGGGCTGGAGTGGCCCGCCGGCAAGGAGCGCTTCGCCCGCCTCAAGGAGGCGCTGCAGCTGATCGATGCACTGTGGTCGGGCGAGCGGGTCAACTTCGATG
The DNA here is from genome assembly GCF_900292035.1 of Blastococcus sp. Marseille-P5729. Lineage (NCBI taxonomy): Bacteria > Bacillati > Actinomycetota > Actinomycetes > Geodermatophilales > Geodermatophilaceae > Blastococcus > Blastococcus sp. Marseille-P5729. The sequence continues at coordinate 570,546 of NZ_OMPO01000002.1, forward strand.
GCACCTACTACCAGACAGCGAACGCCACGATCTACGACCGCCCGGAGCAGAAGGTGCCGGTGTACGTCGCGGCGTCCGGCCCGGCCGCCACGCGGCTCGCCGGACGGGTCGGCGACGGCTTCATCACCACCTCCGGCAAGCCTCGCGAGCTCTACACCGACACGCTGCTCCCGGCGCTCGACGAGGGCGCCAAGAAGGTCGGCCGCACCGTGCACGACATGGACCTGATGATCGAGATGAAGGTCTCCTACGATCACGACGCGGCCCGCGCGCTGGAGGACACCCGGCACTGGGGTGCACTGGCGCTCTCCAGCGACGAGAAGACCGGGGTCGAGGACCCGATGGAGATGGAGCGGCTGGCCGACGCGCTGCCGGTCGAGCGCACGAAGTCCCGCTGGATCGTCTCCACCGAGCCCGACGAGCACGTCGAGAAGATCATGCAGTACGTCGAGTGGGGCTTCACCCACCTCGTCTTCCACGCGCCCGGCCCCGACCAGTCGCGGTTCCTGCAGCTGTACGGCGAGGAAGTGCTCCCCCGGCTGCGCAACATCGGCGTCGCATGAGCCGGGAGCTCAGTCGCGAGGAGGTCACCGAGCGGCTGCTGTCCTTCAAGTACGTCACCGTCGACCACGGCGTCCGCCGCCGCGCCGCCGTCGTCATCGCGATCGCCGAGGACGACGGCGTGCAGGGCATCTGGCTGACCAAGCGGCAGCCGACGCTGCGCTCGCACTCGGGCCAGTGGGCGCTGCCCGGCGGACGCATTGACGAGGGCGAGACCGCAGAGCAGGCAGCATTACGAGAGCTTGCCGAGGAGGTCGGCTACCTCGCCGAGCCCACCGACATCCTCGGTCGGCTCGATGATTACGTGACCCGTTCGGGCTACGTGATGACGCCGTACGTCGTGTGGGTCGGCGCGGGCGCGCAGTACCGGGTGAACCCCGACGAGGTCGTGCACCTGTTCGACATCCCGTTCGACGAGCTGGATGTCGACCCGATCTTCCTGCAGATCCCCGAGTCCGATCGTCCGGTGATCCAGCTGCCGCTGCTCGGGCGCAGGATCCACGCCCCCACCGCGGCGGTGATGTACCAGTTCCGCGAGGTCGTGCTGCGTGGCCGGCCGACGCGCGTGGGCCACCTCGAGCAGCCCGTCTTCGCCTGGAAGTAGCGGCCGGAAGGACCCGACGCATGGAGCTGCCGGCCACGGTCTCGCACTGGCTCTCGTCGCTGACCGCCAAGTCGAATCGGATCTGGCTCACGCCGGCGGTCTGGTCGGTGCTGGCGGTCGTCTTCGCGCTGCTGGCCTCCTGGCTGGGTCGCGTCGACCCCGAGGTGGGTCCCCGAGATCGAGCTAGCCACCCTCGAGGGCCTGCTGGACGTCGTCGCGTCGAGCATGCTGGCGGTCACGACCTTCTCGCTGTCCATCATGGTCGGCGCGTTCGCCAACGCGGCATCATCCACGACGCCGAGGGCCACAACGGTGGTCATGAGCGACGACGTCACGCACGCCGCGATCGCGAGCTTCCTGTCCGCCTTCGTCTACGCGGTCATCGCCAAGACGGCCCTCGGGCTGGGCTACTACGGCAACGCCGGCGGCTGGTGCTGCTGATCGGCACGCTCATGGTGCTGGTGCTGCTGATCGGCACGCTCATGGTGCTGGTGTGGCTGATCGTGATGCTGATCCGCTGGGTCAAGGCCCTGTCGTCGCTCGGCCTGGTCAGCAACACTCTCGACAAGCTCGAGCGCCAGGCCCGCGAGACGCTCGAGTAGCACCGCCGCGATCCGGCCATAGCTGACGAGGCCCGCAGGCAGTCGTCGCTGGCGATGGAACGTGCCCGCGAGAAGATCCCTACCGGCCACGAGCTCGAGTGGGTGAGCTCGGCGCAGCGTGCGGCGTGGGCGATGCCCACCTAGCCTGACCGGCGTCGGCCGGCGCGCTCAGCGCTCGCCGGGCTCGCCGAGCCCCAGCAGGTCGAGGATCTCCAGCAGGCGCCCTTCGAAGAACTCCTCGGCATCCTCCAGCGCCCAGTTCAGGTGCCCGAACGCCTCGGTGCACACCGCGCCGTACAGGCTCTGCCAGCAGTACAGGAACAGCACCGCGGCGTCGGTCGAGGCCGGCATGCCCATCCGCTTGATGAGCGCGTCGACCTGGTCGGTCAGCCGCTGCGGCAGCGGGTGGGGCCATCTCGGGCTGGCTCCCGAGGCGTAGATCTCTGCGAATAGCTCGAGCCACACCTGACCGAACGACGGCCCGGCTGCGTCGTGCTGATCCTTGTCGACCACGACCCCCGGGATCGGCGCGCCGAACAGCAGACCGAACTCGGACCGGTGCTCCAGCGCCCAACGCCTGAAGGCGCGTGAGGTCGCGACGAGCCTGGCGCGCACGCTCTCGCCGGGGGCGGCGTCCCGCGCCTGAACCAGGTAGTCGGCCAGCTCGAGGTAGAGGTCGCGGATGACCCGCTCGAGCAGGGCCTCGCGGCTCGGGAAGTACCGGTAGATCGCCGGACCGGTCATCCCGGCCCGCGCGGCGACCTCCCGAATCGTCACTGCTTCCGGGCCCCCGTCCACGACCAGCTCGCGAGCTGCGGCAGCGAGTTCGTTCTGGGTGTCACCGAATATTCGCTCTCGACGGGTCTGCGGGGGGTTGACGGCGGCCATCTGCTTATTATAGTTGATCGCGTACGTGAACAGCGTTAACTATCGATTACATCGTTCATTGGAGAAACCAATGTTCAACTGGCTCGCCGCTATCACCATCCGCTTCCGCAAGGCGCTGCTCGCGCTCACCGTCGTCGGCGCCGTGGCCTCCGCGGTCTGGGGGCTCGGCGTGTTCGACCGGCTCGGCGCCGGCGGCTTCGATGATCCCGCCGACGAGGCAATCCTGGCCGTCGAGCACCTCGACGAGTCCCTCGGACGGGACGCCGCCGACCTGGTGCTGATCATCGAGTCCCCCACCCAGACCGTCGACGACCCGGCGTACCGCGCAGACGTCCAGGCGGCTCTTGACCAGATTCCGCCGGACGCCTACGGATCGGCGCGCTCCTACTGGAGCACCGGTGCCGAGACCTTCGTCGGCGACGACCGACACGACACCTACGTCGTCGTCAGCCTGAGCTCGCCCACCGCTCTCGAGGGACGGACGCACGTGGTCCAAGACGTCGAGCAGGTCCTCGCCGACCGTGGCTACGAGGTGGCCGCGGGCGGCCAGGCCGCCACCTTCGCCGCGATCAACGAGCGAGTCGGGGCAGACATCGGCCGCGCGGAGGGCATCTCTGCGCCCGTGCTGCTGATCCTGCTGATCGTCGTGCTCGGCGGCGTGATCGCCGCATCCCTGCCGCTGGTGATCGGGGCGCTGTCGATTGTCGGCTCCTTCGCCGCACTCCGGCTGATCAGCGAGTTCACCGACGTGAGCTCCTTCGCCATCAACATCATCACGATCCTCGGGCTGGGTCTGGCCATCGACTACGGCCTGCTGATCGTGGGCCGCTGCCGCGAAGAGCTCGCGGGCGGGCACGATTCGAGGGAGGCCCCCCGCCGCACGGTGCTCACGGCGGGCAAGACGGTTGCCGTCTCGGCACTCACGGTGGCCGCGGCGCTCTCGGGCCTGCTACTGTTCCCGCTGACCTTCCTGCGCAGCATGGGCTTCGGCGGGGTCAGCGCGGGGCTGATCGCGGCATTCGCCGCGGGCGTGGTGCGGCCGGCGATCCTGGCCTCGATCGGCACCGGCGTGAACCGCTGGACGGTGCGCAAGGTCCGCAGCACCGAGTCTCCTGATGGTCGGTGGGCGCGGCTCGCCCGGACAGTGATGCGGCGTCCCGTCGTCTTCCTCCTCGCGGCCCTGGCCTTCCTGATGTTCCTGGCCGCACCGTTCCTCGGCGTCCGCTTCGGCGGCGTCGACGAGCGGGTGCTGCCGGCAGACGCCGAACCGCGCCAGGTCAGCGCCCAGCTCGAGGACCAGTACGGCGTGGTCGGCACCGACCCCATCGTTGTGGCGCTCGACCTGCACGAGCAGGCCACCTCGGGCGGCGGACAGCAGGCGATCGCCGGCTACCTCACCGACCTGCAGCAGCTGCCGGACGTCGAGACGGCGCAGCTCACCGGTGCCGCCGGGACGGTCGCCCGGGTCGAGATCGGCTACGCCGGAGAGGGCCTCGACGACGCGGCGAGGTCCGCGGTCGACCAGGTTCGCGAGCTCGGCCCGACCGCCGGCATCGAGCGTGTTCAGGTCGGCGGTCCGACGGCGGCGCTGATGGATCGTCTGGACACCATCGGCGAGATGCTCCCGTGGATGGCGCTGGTGGTGTTCGGTGCGACGTTCGTCGTGCTGTTCCTCGCCTTCGGGTCGGTGCTGCTGCCGCTGAAGGCGATCGCGTTGAACCTGGTGACGCTGGCCGCGACGCTGGGCGTCGTCACCTGGATTTTTCAGGATGGCAACGGTGCCGGCCTGCTGGACTTCACCTCGACCGGTTTCGTCGAGGCGAGCATGCCGCTGCTGGTGATGACGATCGTGTTCGGGCTCAGCATGGACTACGAGGTGTTCCTGCTGTCCCGTATTCGCGAGCAGTACGACCGCACCGGCGACAACTCCACGGCGGTCGCCACCGGGTTGCAGCGCACCGGCCGCATCATCACCTCCGCCGCGCTGCTGATCCTCGTCGTGATCGCGCTCTTCTCGACGTCGTCGATCTCGTTCATCAAGCTGATCGGCGTGGCGATGATCGTCGCGATCCTGCTTGATGCGCTCTTGGTCCGGATGATCGTCGTCCCGGCGGCGATGCGTCTGATGGGCGGGCTGAACTGGTGGCTGCCCGGGCCGCTGCGGCGGCTGTACGACCGGATCGGGTTCCGCGAGGAGCTGCCCGACGGCGACCGGCCGCGAGGATCTTCGCCGACGGATGCCGATGAACCCCACAGCGGTGGACTGCAGGCGCCCGAGCCCGAGCTCGCGACTCGCTGAGACAACGACGACGCCCCGGCCGGTTCGGCCGGGGCGTCGTCGAGCTTGGATCGGCGCTAGGGCTTGACCGCGAGCACGTCGCAGTTGGCATCGAGCAGGATGCGCTGCGAGTTGGAGCCCATGATGAGCTTGCCGACCGGCGAGCGGCGGCGCAGCCCGATCACGATCAGCTTGGCGCCGATTCGGTCGGCTACCTCGACCAGGTCACCGGCCGGGTCCTTGCCACGCACCAGGCCATGGACCTCGTGGTCGACACCGTCAGCCTTGAGCTGCTCGGTGATCTTCTCGAGCTCCTCGTCGAACTTCGCGCCTTCCTTGGCAAAGGCCTCCCCGCCCTTGCTGGACTCGACGACCACGAGCTTCTCGCTGCGAAGCTTGGCTTCCTCGATCGCACGATCGAGAGCGGCGCGGCCTTCCTTGGTGGGGATGAATCCAACGACTACGGGCATCTGAGCGTCCTCCTTGCCGGGCCGGAGGCGATCGCTCCGGCAGCTGGTGCCTGTGGGCGGTACTGCCGCAATGCTGTCACATGCGCTGTGGAATCGAAAACACTATGCGCGCCCGGCAGGCGGCCCGGGTGCCACGACCGCCTGGACGTCGAGCATCGGACGACCCGGCCGCACGATCGTCCCTCTACCGGGTGGCAGGGACGCGGGTCGTACGCCGAGTATCGGCCCCTCCTCCCCCGCGTTGCTGAGCACGAGGGCGTGGGCGCCGAGGTCCCGCAGCAGCGAGAGGGTGTCGTCATACAGCGCTCGACCGGCCCCGGCCGAGCGCCGGGCGATGCTCACCCGCAGGCCGATGTCCCCGGCGTACGGCAGGTATGCCCGCAGCGGCGCGAGCGTGGTCCCGCCGAGGGTGAGCAGGTCGTAGTCGTCCACGATCAGGTGCAGCTGCGGGCCGTTCCACCACGACCGGTCGCGGAGCTGCTCGGCGCTGAGGTCCGCCGGCGGCATGCGTCGCTGCAGCCCGGTCACCAGCCCGGCGAGGGCGTCGGACGCGGCTGCCGGGGTCGGGGCGTGCGCGAGCACGGCGTCCGCGGGCAGGTCCCCCAGCAGGGTGCGCCGTGGGTCGAGGACGACGAGGCGGGTGCCGCGTGCGGCGTCCTGGTGCCCCAACGACCGCAGCACGGAGGTGCGCCCGGAGCCTGGGTCCCCCACGACGAGCAGGAAGGGGTTTCGTGCGTCCAAGGTGATCGCGCCCAGGGTCGGCCGCTCGACGGCGATGCACAACCCGTCGTCGAGGACCTCGGGGGCGATGTTGGCCGGGGTGATCATCGCGGGGAGATATGGCAGCCCGGGAGCGCGCGGACCGCTCCAGCACCGGGTGATGGCCGCCGGTAGGTCGAGCCGTTGATCCTGTGGGCGCCCGCCGTGGGCGAGGATCAACGGCCGGCCGTCGGGACCGATGCCGTGCCCGGGCCGGCCCACCGGAACGAGGGCGGCCGCGCGGCGGTCGATCTCCGACTCGATCGGGTCGCCGAGCCGTAGCTCGATGCGGCTGGCCAGCTGGTCGCGTAGGGGGGCTCGTAGATCGAGCCACCGATGGGCGGTGCACAGCAGGTGTACCTGCACCCGTAGCCCGCGACGCGCGATATCGACGAGCACCGCCTCGAGGTCCTCGTGCTCGGCCCGTAACCGCGCCATCCCGTCGACGGCGAGGACCACGTCAGGGTGCGGCCCCGGATCGCGCTCGCGGTCGTCGATGATCCGCGCGACGTGGCGGATCACCGCCCGCACTCGCTCGGGCCGGCCGCCGGTGGCCAGCGCACCGACGTGCGGCAGAGCGGCCAGCGCGCCGAGCTCCCCACCCGACAGGTCGACCAGGTACAGGTGCAGCTCCTCCGGCGTGCTGCGCAGCGCGAGCGACAGCAGCAGGGCGTGCGCTGCGCAGCTCACCCCGCTGCGGGTCGCACCGGCGATGCCGACATGCCCACCACCCCCGCGCAGGTCGATCCGCCAGACGTCGATCGACTGCCGGTCCGGCCGGTCGACCCACCCGACGGGGACGACGAGCCGGTCGCCGGCGACGCTCCCGAAACCGCGACCGGGCCGCTCCTGCAGGTCGTCGTACAACTCGTCGAGCGTCGGTGAGCGGGTCGGTGGCGGCACCCAGATCGGTCGCGCCCGGGAGGTCGCGCCTCGGGCCGCCTCGACGGCGGAATCCAGGATGCTCGCTGCCTCGGGCTGCTGCCCGGCTGCCAGCGGCCGGCCGTTGGCATAGTGCAGCCGCCGCGTGCGCGCCGAGGGCGAGATTGCTGGGCGCTGCTCCGGCGACCCGCTGTATCCCGCGGTGAACCGGATTGGCTTGCCCCCGGCCGCGAGATAGCCGTGTCCGGGAATCATGGGCAGCTCGGCCGCCAGCGTGCGGCCGATGACCGCACGGGACTCGGCGGGGCTCTGGCAGCGCAGGGCGATCCGGTACGACAGGTGCGAGTCGAGCCCCTTCAGGCGTCCTTCCTCGAGCCGCTGGCTGGCCACGAGCAGGTGCACCCCGAGCGAACGGCCCAGCCGCCCGATCTGGGCGAGCACGTCGATCATCTCGGGTTGCTGCACGAGCAGCTCGCTGAACTCGTCGACGATGACCAGCAGCCGTGGCAGCACTCCGGGCGGGAGGCCGGCGATCGAGGCGGCCCCGTGGCCCTTGATCACCCGTTGCCTGCGGACGAGCTCGGCCGCCAGCGCCTGCTGGGCGCGCAGGACCAGCCCGGGGTCGTCCTCGAGGTTGGTGATCGCTGCCGCCACGTGCGGCAGACCCTCGAAGGGCGCGAAGGTAGCGCCGCCCTTGAAGTCGACGAACGCCATCGTCAGCTGGTCCGGCGAGTGCGTCTGCAGCAGCCGGCAGACCAGCAGCCGCAGCAGCTCGGACTTGCCCGAGCCGGTGGCGCCGATCAGCAGGCCGTGCGGGCCGACCCCGCCCTCGCCGGCCTCCCGCAGGTCCAGGACGACGGGACGGCCGGCGGCGTCGGCGCCGATGACCGGGCGCATCGGCTCGGACGTCGTCGTCCACGCCGGGGCTTCCGCGGGCGCGCCACCGCCGTCGCCGGTCGCCGCGGCCGCGCGCGCGGCGCTCTCCAGACGTGCCGGGCTGCACAGCCGCGGCACCGCCTCGGGGACCGCCGTCCCGTCGAGGCGGAGGACGCCGTCGGCGTACGCGATCGACGGGGTCTCGCCTTCGATCGCGGCCCGCACCGTCCACGTCACCCGCAGCGCGGCAGCGGAATCAGGGCGCGGGCGGTCATCGATGAGCAGCACTGGGCCCGGGACGTCGTCGAGCAGTGCCGAGAGCTCGGCGGTGGTGCGCGCGGCGAGGCGCAGCGGCCCGACATCATCACTGCGTCGGGGGTGTCGGTGGTGCGGCGCCCACTGCAGCATGCGCCAGCGCGAGATCTGCTCGGCGAGGACGGCCACCCGGACCGCCGCGCACGACGGCGACTGCAGCACCTCCGCCACGACCTGACGCAGAAGTGCGCTGCGCTCGGGACCACCCGCGTGCAGGGTGAGCGCTTCGCGGGCGGCCGCCTGCAGCGGCACCTCGGCGACCTGCTTTCGGCGCTCGACGAGAAGACTCGCCTTGGTCGCGCAGAAGGGATCCGCGTCCTGGTCGATCTCGACGGCGAGCGGCGGGTGCCGGGTGGCCGGACCGTCCGCGACCGTCACATAGAGCAGCTCCCCGTCGATGACTGCAGCGCCGCCCGCCCGGTGACGTTCGTCGTCGTCCGCGAGCAGCCCCCGGAAGGTCGCGAGCTCGGCGAGGTAACGACGCCGAATCGACCCGATGGACTCGCGCCGCTGCGCGCGTCCCCGGACCACGATCGCCACCACCATGCCCAGAGTGGTCAGCAGGAACAGCACGCCCGCTATATAGATGAACGGCGATCTAGGGGCCATCGCGAGCAAGCCGATCGATCCGAGGCCGCCGAGGGCCGGGAGTGCGCTCAGCCACAGCGGCGTTGCTGCGCCCGGCACCACTGCAGGCGGCGTCGGCACCTCCAGAGCGCCGGCGGGCGATCCCGCGGGCGCTGTCGCCATCCCTTGGACCTGCATGGCCGCGACCGTACGTGCGCCGCTGCACCGGCGGTGCGGTCATCCACAGGACTGCGGGTGGGACGCCGGTTGTCCACAGCCCGGCTCGTCCGGACACGTCCCAGGTCGCTCCCGCGGGCTAGCGTCCTGCAGGCCGGCGCAGCATCAGCCGGCAGGAAGGGGGATACGCGGTGGAGCTCACCTTGCTCGTGGCCGACCGGCAGCTCGACCTCTCGCTGCCGCCGCAGCTGCCGATCGTGCTGCTCGAGCCCGATCTGCGTTCGCTGACCGGGTTGAGCCGGCTGCGGTTGTGCTCGCTCACCGGTGCGCCGCTCGATCACGACCGGTCGTTGTCCGAGAACGGGGTGCGCAGTGGGGCGTTGGTGCGATGCGAGCCCGCCGAAGCCCGGCTGATGGTCTACGACGACCCGGTAGACGTGGCCCCGCGGCGCGAGACCGCGGCACCGAGCGTCCCGTTCACCGGCGGCGGGGTGTTCGCGGCCGTGCTCGCAGCTCACCTGCTGAGTGGGCTCACGGCCCCGATCGCGGAGGCTCTGGTGCTGCTCGGCGCGAGCGCGACCGGGTGGTGGCAACGCGGCGCGGTGCGGCTCTCCGGCGCGACACCCGACGACGATCCTCGAGACCCTCGGGCCCTCGGCCGGCTGGCGGTCGCCTCCCGCGCGGCCACGTGGGGTCGATGGGCCCTGGAGCTGCTGGCGCTCGCCGGCGGGCTGGCGCTGCTCACCCGGCCGGGCGCGTGGAGTGCGCCGGCCGGCTGGTGCTGCCTGGCGATGATCACCCTGCGCGCTCATGGGTCGGATCCGACGATGCTCCGAGTCGGTCTCGGTGCGCTGGCGGCCGGGCTGGCGCTGACCCTCCAGCTCGGCGTCCTCCCGGGCCCGGTCCTCACCGGGCTGGTCGGCGTCCTGGGCGTGCTGCTGGCGATCGTCGCCCGTCCGTCCGCCGGGCCGACCTGCGAGCTGTGGACGGAGCGGGGCGCTCTCGCGCTCACCATCGCCGCTCCGGCGCTCGCGCTCGTCGGTAGCGGGTTGCTGCCTGGGGTGCCGTGAGGTGGTCGACCGCCTGATGACCAGCCAGCTGCGCGCGAGTGAGGCGAGCCGATTCGGGCGGCGCCGGCTCCGGACGGCGATCGCCGGCCCGGCTCCCCGCGGCGGGATCGCTGCGCTCGTCGTCGCCGGCCTGCTCGCCGCTGCCCTGCTGGTCAACGACGCGGTTCGCTCTCGTTCTGCAGTCCCCTCGATCGAGGACGGCGCTGTGGTGCTGACCGAGCACGGCGAGCTCTACCTCGTCGAGGACGGCATCGCGCACCCGCTGCCGAACGTGACCTCGGCACGGCTGCTCGCCGACCAGGTCCGCAGCGTGCCGGGCGCGGCGATCGAGGGGCTGCCGCGCGGGCGGCCCCTCGGCATTCCCGGTGCACCGTCGTCCCTGCCCGCCCCGTCGGCACTGCTGGATGGCAGCTGGCAGCTCTGCTCGGACGCGGCGGCGGACGGCCCCGGGATCACGCTGACCTTCGGTGCCGCACCCTACCTCTCACCGGCGTCCGGTGAGGCAGTCGTGCTGGACGACGGCCAGCAGCGCTGGCTGGTGCACGACGGGCATCGCACGCCGGCATCGTCGACATCCACCGCGCCGGTGATCGTGACGATCCCGGAGATCGCGGAGGCGCTCCCGCTCGCTCCCGCCGGCTCGACCGGGAGTGACCTGAGGGCCGGCAGCCCCGGCACCATCGCGTGCGTGCAGTCCGACCCGGCCGCGCCCTTCGCGCGGCCGTCGGTCGCGGCCGTCGTCCGCTCACGCAGCAGCGACGGCGTCGTCATCGAAGGCATCCGCGGGCGGGTACGGCTGGTCATCCCCCGCGGCGCCGGAGTCGTCGCCCGTCAGCCGGACGGCGAGGGCTACTGGCTGCTTACGTCGTCCGGCGAGCTCGCGCCGGTCGCCGACGACCGTGCGCTGACCCAGCTCGGCTATCACCCTGCCTCGTCGGTGCGCATCCCGGTCGACCTGACCGCCCTGCTCCCGGCCGGGCCGGAGCTCAGCGTGCAGGCCGCTGCGGATGGCTAGCCACAGGCCGCCTGGTGCAAGGTCTCCCAGGTCTTCGGTCCGACGATGCCGTCGGCTTCGAGACCGAAGTCCCCCTGGAAGTCCTTGGCGACCTGCTCCACCCCGGCGGTGTACTGGCCGGTGGGGGTGATGTCGTACCCGAGGTAGGCCAGCAGGGTGGTCAGCGCCTCCACGGGCGCACCGCTGTCAGTCCCCCATTGCGGGTCGCTCGACACCCGGTTGCCTTCGCCGTCCGCGGCCCGCTTGCAGGCCGCGACCCGCTGCTGCTCGCTGATCCCGTTCGTCGTCTGCGGCGGTGTGCTCCCGGGACCGCTCGGCTCCGCGGCGGGCGGTTCCACGGTCGATGATTCCGCGGGCGGCACCTCGGACGACGGGGTCGGGTTCGGGGCGGCCGTGAACTGGTCGCCGGCCGAGGGGCTGGCGGACGGATCGCTCACGGAGGCTGCTGCAGAGGCGCTCTCACCCGACGTCCCGCCCGCAGACTTCTCGTCGTCACCGGGCCAGAGCAGCACCGCAGCGAGCGCGATCGCGGCGAGCAGGAAGACAACGAGGGCGGCGAGCAGCCAGGGCCGCACCGGATCTCTGCGGGGCGGCGGCGGGCCGGGCGCCGGAATGGCGGGCAGCGACGGCAGCGGCTCGCCGTACGGGTTGTTCGGGTTCACCACTCCTACCTCCGGTGCATCGAGCGTATCGCTCTGCCTTGGAGTGCCCTCACGACATTCCAGATCCATTTCTGCAACTTATTGCAAAGAGCGTTCGGCGGACGTTATCGTCGATCCATCCGCCCGACTCCAAGGAGCACACATGGCGCTGCCCGCCGCCCTCACCCGACCGATGTCCCTGCCAGTGCTCGGCTCCCCGCTGTTCATCATCTCCGGCCCCGAGCTCGTCATCGCCCAGTGCCAGGCCGGGGTGATCGGCTCCTTTCCCGCGCTCAACGCTCGCCCTCAGCCGCTGCTGAACGAGTGGCTCGAGCGGATCGAGGACGAGCTCGCCAGGTTCGCAACCGAGCACCCCGACAAGCCGGTCGCGCCGTACGCCGTGAACCAGATCGTGCACCGCTCGAACGACCGGCTCGATCAGGACGTGCAGTCCTGCGTCGACTTCAAGGTGCCGATCGTGATCACCTCGCTCGGCGCCCGCACCGAGGTGTACGACGCGATCCACTCCTACGGCGGCATCGTGCTGCACGACGTGATCAACAACGAGTTCGCGCACAAGGCGATCGACAAGGGCGCCGACGGCCTGATCGCGGTGGCTGCGGGAGCCGGTGGGCACGCGGGCACCCAGTCCCCGTTCGCGCTGCTGCAGGAGATCCGGCAGTGGTTCGACGGGCCGCTGCTGCTGTCCGGCGCCATCGCGCACGGCCGGAACATCCTGGCCGCGCAGGCCGCCGGTGCCGACTTGGCCTACATCGGCTCGGCGTTCATCGCGACCGAGGAGGCCAACGCCGACCCCGGCTACAAGCGGATGCTGGTGGACTCGGACGCTTCGGACATCGTGTACTCGAACCTGTTCACCGGCGTCCACGGGAACTACCTGCGCGGCTCGATCGTGAACGCCGGCCTTGATCCGGTCGCGCTGCCGGAGTCCGACCCGTCGAAGATGAACTTCGGCTCCGGCGGCAACATGAAGTCCAAGGCCTGGAAGGACATCTGGGGCGCCGGCCAGGGCATCGGGGCGATCAAGGACGTGCCACCGGTCGCCGAGGTGGTCGCCCGGCTCGCGCGGGAGTACGACGACGCGCGGGAGTCGCTGCTCGGCGCGGCGTCCGTCCAGCCCGCCCTCGCCGTCTGAGCGTGTCGCTGCGGTTCGCGATCCTCACGGCACTCTCCGAGAAGTCATCGTCCGGGATCGAGCTCGCCCGCCGGTTCGACCGGTCCATCGGCTACTTCTGGCCGGCTTCGCACCAGCAGATCTACCGCGAGCTCGACACGCTGCTCGGCGACGGGCTGATCGAGCAGCTGGACGACGGCACACCGCCCTCGCGAGGCAACCCGCGCACCTTCCGGGTCACCGCCGACGGGACGGCCGCGCTCCGCGCGTGGGCCGGCCGGCTTGAGGACCGGCCCAAGGTGCGGGACGCGCTGATGGTGCGGATCCGGGCAGCAGCGGCACTCTCGGACGTCGACCCGCGGGCGGCCCTGGAGCACCGGCTCGCCACCCACGAGCGCACGCTCGAGGCGTACGAGGCAATAGATGCTCGGCAGTTCACCGGCCCGCTCAACCGAGCCGCTCGTCTGCAACGCCAGGTGCTGCGCGCCGGCATCGCTTCCGAGCGAATGTGGGTCGCGTGGTGCCGCGATGCCCTCGCCGAGCTCGACCGGGCCGAATCCTGAGGCACCTCCGGACGCGGCGCCGCGGCGGAACCATTAGGTATCGATCTTGGCCAGGCCAACCGAGCGGCTGCCGTCGTCCGCGGTCTGCACCATCAGGCCGACCTGGGCGCGGGCCTGCTCCAGCACCGGGGTGCTCGGATCGAGCACGCCGAGGTACTCCTGATGCTCGGCGAGCGAACGCACCGCCGCCTCGACGTCGTCCTCGGTCACCTCGACGCGGTGAGTGGGGTACGGCCCGTTCTCGAAGGCCTGGACGCTGATGCCACTCTCACCGATCGCCTGTACGACGGCGTTTCCGAGCTCGGTGTGGTCGCTCTGGTTGGGCTGCCCAGGAGCCCACTCCGGGCCGCGGTACAGCGTGAGCACGACCTGCGGACGGCGCTCGGTGAGGGCATCGATGATGTGCCTGCGCAGCTCGGCGGAATTCTCGATGGCGCTGTCGGGGAATCCGAGAAAGTCCACTCGCGACACCCCGACGACCCGCGCCGAGCGCCGCTGCTCCTCCTCGCGCACCGGGCCAGCCTTCGACGGATCCATGCCCTCGATGCCGGCCTCCCCGCTCGAGGCGAGGAGGTAGTCGACCTCCTTGCCCTCGCGGGTCCAGCGGTTGACCGCCGCCGCCATGCCGTACTCCGGGTCGTCCGGATGGGCGACGACCACGAGGGCCCGCTGCCAGTCGGCGGGGAAGGTCTGCTGCTGCGTGGGAGTGCTCATTCCTCCAGGCTCCCGCAAGCCCCATAGCCTGTCCAGGGATCGTCGGTGATCGACGTCGCGCGCTTCTTCGCGCTGATCCCGACGCTCGCGGACGGCTCGGCCGCGACCGTCACCGGGACGACGGTCGCGACCGGGCAGTTCACGAAGGTGATCACCCGCGCGGCGGGGTGATCCGGACGCCGGTCACGACTGGCTGGTCGCGACCTGCTTGCCCTCCTTGGCCTCGCTCATGTCGATGATCTTGTCCCAGTTGTCGGCCATCTCCGCGAGCGTGGCGACGTGGTCGAACTGGTGGCCCTTGCTGGCGTAGTAGGCCACCCGCTGCACGAACCCGCCCCCGGCGATCAGCACCGACGCCGTGTCGGTCGACTCGTCGCTCATCAGGTAGCCGACGACCGGGGCGACGTGATCCGAGCCGAGCTGCTTGAGCCGCTCCTCGGGCATGAGATCGTTGGTCATCCGGGTGGCGGCGATCGGCGCGATCGCGTTGGCGTTGATGTTGTACTTCGCGCCCTCGATCGCCAGCGTGTTGATCAAGCCGACGAGGCCGAGCTTGGCCGCACCGTAGTTCGCCTGGCCGAAGTTGCCGTAGATGCCGCTGGTCGAGGTGGCGACGACGACGCGCCCGTACTTCTGCTCGCGGAAGTGCGGCCACGCGGCGCGGATGACGTTGTAGCCGCCGTAGAGGTGCACCTGTAGGACGGCGTCCCAGGCGGCGGAGTCCATCTTGCCGAACGACACGTCGCGCAGGATGCCCGCGTTGGCGACCACGCCGTCGATGCCTCCGAAGGCGTCGACGCAGGTCTGCACGATCGCCTTGCCACCCTCCTCAGTGGCCACGCTGTCGTAGTTGGCGACGGCCTCGCCACCCTCGTCCTTGATCTCCTGTACGACGGCGTCCGCCATGGCCGAGCCGCCGCCCGAGCCGTCACGCGCGCCCCCGAGGTCGTTCACCACGACCTGGGCTCCCTCCCGCGCCAGCAGCATGGCGTAGTCGCGGCCGAGGCCACCCCCGGCCCCGGTCACCACGATCCGTCGTCCGGCAACTCCGGTCATCTGTTCGTCCCTTCACATCGGGTTCGTTGTCTCTCCTAGAGCATCGTCGGTGGGCGCCAGCACGGCAAGCCGTGGCCGAACTGCGAGACGGCGCCTACGCTCGTGTGATGGCAGGCACAGACCATCCCGAAATCTCGACTGTCGGCGCGCTGCGCGCCAGCGGGCATCAGCACCGCACCGTCAAGCAGGAGCTGCGCGAGAACCTCGTCGCTCGCCTGCGCGCGGGTGAGACCACCATGCCGGGCATGGTCGGGCTCGACGACACCGTCCTCCCGGAGGTCGAGCGCGCCGTCCTCGCGGGCCACGACTTCGTCCTGCTCGGCGAGCGCGGGCAGGGCAAGACTCGCCTGATGCGCACCCTGGTCGGCCTGCTGGACGAGTGGACGCCGGTGATCGAGGGCTCGGAGATCAACGAGCATCCCTACGAGCCGGTGACGCTCGGCAGCATCGAGCGAGCAGCGCAGCTGGGCGATGACCTCCCGGTGGCCTGGTGGCACCGCAGCGAGCGGTACGGCGAGAAGCTGGCCACGCCCGATACCAGCGTCGGCGACCTCATCGGCGACATCGACCCGACCAAGATCGCTGAGGGGCGGCGCCTGGGTGATCCGGAGACGGTGCACTACGGCCTGCTGCCCCGCTTCAACCGGGGCATCTTCGGCATCAACGAGCTGCCCGACCTCGCCGAGCGGATCCAGGTCGGGCTGTTCAATGTGCTGGAGGAGCGCGACATCCAGATCCGCGGCTACGCGCTGCGGCTGCCGCTGGACCTGATGGTCATCGCGTCCGCCAACCCGGAGGACTACACGAACCGTGGCCGGATCATCACACCGCTGAAGGACCGCTTCGGCGCCGAGATCCGCACCCACTACCCCGAGGACATCGACGCGGACGTCGCGCTCATCGCCCAGGAGGCCGACCTCGCTGCCGCCGTCCCGGCGCATGTGCTCCGGGTGATCGCCGAGCTCACCTCCCAGCTGCGGGACTCGACCGCGATCGACCACCGTTCGGGCGTGTCGGCGCGGTTCGCGGTGGCGGCCGCCGAGGCGGTGGCGGCCTCCGCCCTGCGCCGTGGCGCGATCGTCGGCGAGAGCGGGCCGGTCGCGCGGATCGGCGACCTGCCGGCCGTGCTCGGCACGCTGCGAGGAAAGCTGGAGTTCGAGATGGGCGAGGAAGGCCGGGAGGACGAGATACTCGACCACCTCGGGCGCAGCGCCACCGCAGCGGTCTTTCGGGACCGGCTGGCCGGCATCGATCTGTCGCCGTTCACGGCGATCTTCGCCGACGACGACACCACCGTCGAGACCGGCGCGCTGGTACCGGCTGCCACGCTGCTTCAGCAGTTCGGCCGGGTCGAGGGGCTGTCACAGGTGCTCAGCGCGCTCGGCGTCAGCGAGGACGACGTCACGCCGGGCCAGGTCGCCGCCGCGATCGAGTTCGTGCTCGAAGGCCTGTATCTCACCCGCCGCATCTCCAAGCAGTCGGTCGACGGCTTGACGGTGTACGGCAGCTGAGATGGCACACCGCCCGAGCCGCTACCGATACGGCGCCTGGCGTGAGGGGCCTGATCCGCTCGCCTCGCCGTTTGACGTCCGCGAGGCGGTCGAGCGGCTCGGGCGGGAGATGCTCGGCGGCCGCAACGTGCGCGAGGCGCTGCGGGAGCTGCTTCGCCGCGGTGTCGGCGATCGGCCCGGTCTTGACGCGCTGCGCGAGCAGCTGCGCCGGCGGCGAGAGGAGCTGCGTCGCCGCGGCAACCTCGGTGGCGCGGTCGATCGGGCGCGCGCACAGCTCGACCAGGCCCTGGCGCTGGAGCGCGACCAGCTCGCGTCCGAGGACGGCGACGACGCTCGGTTCGCCGAGCTCGAGCTCGACACGCTACCGGACTCCGTCGCCTCCGCGATGCAGGCGCTGCAGCCGTACCAGTGGCACTCGGACGAGGCCCGCCAGATCTACGAGCAGATCAACGAGGGCCTGCGCAACGAGGTGATGCAGCAGCAGTTCGCCGGCCTGCGCGATGCCTTGCAGAACCCTGATCCGGCGGCGATGCAGCAGATCCGCGACATGATGGCCGATCTGAACTCGCTGCTGGCAGCGCACGCGCGCGGCGAGGACACGACCGACCAGTTCCGCGAGTTCATGGACGAGCATGGCGAGTTCTTCCCGGAGAACCCCAAGGACGTCGACGAGCTCATCGACCAGCTGGCGCGTCGCCAGGCCGAGACGGAGCGGCTCATGCGCTCGCTCACCGAGGAACAGCGCGAAGAGCTGCGATCGCTGATGCAGCAGGCATTGCAGGACGCCGACTTCGCCAGCCAGATGTCGCAGCTCCGTGACAACCTCCGCGCCCTGCGTCCTGGGATGATGCGCGGGCCGGGGATGCGCTCGACCGGCTCGGAGCCCCTGGGCTACGGGGAGGCTACCGGCGTGATGGGCGAGCTGTCGGACCTCGAGTCGCTGGAGCGCCAGCTCGCCCAGAACGACTTCGGCTCGACGCTAGACGACATCGACGTCGACGCGCTGGAACGACAGCTCGGCAGCGGGGCGGTCGCGGAGCTCGACGCCTTACGCGAGCTCGAGGCGCAGCTGCAGCAGCAGGGATGGCTGCGCCGCGAGGGCGACCGGCTGCACCTCACGCCGAAGGCGCTGCGGCAGCTGGGCGAGGTCACGCTGCGCCGGATCTTCGCCAACCTCGACGCACACCGGGCGGGCGATCACGACGATCAGCGGGCCGGCGCGGCCGATGAGCGCACCGGCGCCTTCCTGCCCTGGCGATTCGGCGTGGAGCGGCCGATCGACGCCGTCCGTACTGCCACAAATGCCGTGCTGCGCCGGGCTTCCGGCGAGGACGAACCGATGCTGCAACCCGAGGACTTCGTCGTCGCCGAGACAGAGAGCCGCACCCAGGCCGCCGTCGCGCTCTGCGTGGACCTCTCGTTCTCGATGGTGCAGCAGGAGCGCTGGGAGCCGATGAAGCAGACCGCGCTCGCCCTGGCCCACCTGGTGGACTCACGATTCCGCCAGGACGCCCTCCAGATAATCGGCTTCAACCTGGCAGCCCGCCCGCTGACGGCGCTCGAGCTCGCCGAGGTGGAGCCGGAGTGGGTGCAGGGCACGAATCTCGAGCACGCGCTGCTGCTCGCGGGGAGGCATGTGCGGCGCTTCGCGAGCGCGGAGCCCGTCGTCCTCGTGGTGACGGACGGCGAGCCGACCGCGCATCTGCTTGGGGGCGATCCGTGGTTCGAGTACCCGCCCAGCCCGGAGTGTATCCGCGCGACGGTCGCCCAGGTCGACGCGCTCAGCCGCTACGGCGCCACGCTGAACTTCTTCCGCCTCGGCGACGATCCCGGCCTCGCGCGGTTCATGGACGCCATCGCCCGCCGTGCTGGCGGCCGGGTGTTCGCGCCGTCCGTCGACCGGCTCGGTGAGTACGTCGTCGCCGACTATCTCCGCTCCCGCCGCCGCTGAGCTTTCACGACGCCGTCCGACGACGGCTCCGGGGATGTCAGCGACGCACCTCGGCGCGGTGGATCCACTCGGAGGCATCGGCGCGTTCGGAGCGCCAGTTGTTGATCGGGTGCGCGGTGTCCTCGTAGCCGATCGCCATCCCGCAGAAGATCATGACGTCCTCGGGGATGTCGATCATCTCGTAGGCGACCTGGTGCCAGCTGGTCCACGCCTCCTGGGCGCAGGTGCCGAGGCCGCGCTCTGTCGCCAGCAGCATGAAGGACTGCAGGAACATCCCGACGTCACTCCACTGCGGCGGACCCATCTTGCGCTCGATCCCCACCAGAAAGGCGACCGGAGCGCCGAAGAACTCGAAGTTCTTGCCGAACTGGCCGATCCGTGCCGCTCTGTCCTCTCGGGGGATGTCGATCGCGGCGTAGAGTTGCTGGCCGTTCTCGAACCGCCGGGTGCGGTAGGGCTCCCAGAGGTCCGGCGGATAGATGTCGTACTCCGGCCCCTGCCCCATCGGGAACTCATCGCGCAGCTCGACGACCCGGGCCTTGAAGGCGGCCAGGTCCTCGCCGGCCAGCAGCCAGACCCGCCACGGCTGCAGGTTGCCGCCGGACGGCGCCCACGCCGCCTCCTTCAGCAGCTCCTCGACGACGGCGAGGTCGACCGGCTGGTCGGTGAAGGCGCGCACCGACTTGCGGGCGGCCACCGCCTGGGCGACGGACATGGTGGTCATGGAGTGTCCCTTCGTGGTGGATCGTGGCGTGCAGGAGGGCTTCGCCTGAGCGAGCGGGGATTATTGCCCTCTCGCTCGGGATTTCCCCTCTCGCTCAGGATTTCCCCTCCTGCTCCGGATTTCCCCTCCTGCGTAGGCGAACCCTGATCGACGTCGAGGTCCGCGACGCGGACGACGACCTTGCCCGTTGCCCGGCGCTCGGCCATCCGCGCGAACCCCTCGACGACGTCATCGAGGTCGACGACGTCGTCCAACGCGGGCTGCAGCCTGCCCGCAGCGAGCCACTGCGCCAGCTGCTGGTTGATCGCCGCCCAGGTCTCCGGCTCGCGGGCGGCGACCTGCGCGATGTCGACGCCGACCAGCGCGGCCCCCTTCAGCAGCGCGATGTTGTAGCGCGCCGAGGGGATCTCCCCGGAGGCGAAGCCGATCACCAGAAGCCGCCCCCGCCACTCGAGCGCCCGGAAGGCCTCGGCGCCAAGGTCGCCGCCGACCGGGTCGAACACGATGTCGACCGCGATGCCGCGGTCCTTCAGCGCGGCCCGCCAGCCCGGGTCCGTCGTGTCGATGACCTCGTCGGCCCCGGCGTCCAGCGCGAACTGTCGCTTCTGATCGGTGGACGCCGCCGCGATCACGCGGAGGCCGAGGAGCCCCGCGACCGCGATCGCCGCCGTGCCAGTACCTCCCGCCGCGCCGAGCACGAGCATCGTCTCCCCCGCCTGTGCCTGCGCACGGTGCCGCAGGGCGAACAGCGCGGTCAGGTAGTTGACGCGGACGGCGGCGCCGACCTCGAACGAGATGCCGTCCGGAAGGCGATCGACCACGGACGCGGGCGCCACGGCGTACTCCGCGAGACCGCCCCGATCGATCTGTGCACTCACGCGGTCTCCCGGCGCGAGCCCGGCGACCCCGTCGCCGACCTGCGCGATCACGCCCGCGATCTCCGAGCCCGGCACGAACGGCAGCGGATCCTTGGTCTGGTAGCTGCCCTGCACCTTCAAGCCGTCGACGAAGCCGAGCCCGACCGAGGCGATCTGCACGAGCACCTCGCCGGGGCCGGGTGTCGGCCGCGGAGCCACGCCGACGGCGAGGGACTCGACTGGGCCGTACGCCGGGACGACCACCGCCCTCATCGGCTCCCCCACGGCCAGCACTCTGCGGTCAGGCGAAGATCTGTGCGAGACGCTCGGTCGCGATCTGCTTGGCCTCTGCAACGGTCCGGTCGATGAGCTCCTTGACAGTCGGGATGTCGTGGATCAACCCCGCGACCATGCCGCAGGACCATGCGCCGGCGTCCATGTCACCGTCCTGCATGACCTTCGGGTAGACACCAGCGACCTCGGGGGCGATGTCATCGAACTTGATGTCCTTGCCGAGCTCGGCTTCCTTCTGCAGCAGCCGCTCGACTGCTGCGTTGTTCAGCACTCGCTCGGTGTTGCGCAGCGGCCGCATGACCAGGCGGGTATCGAGCTCGGTGGCGTTCACGATCGCCTGCTTGACGTTCTCGTGCACCGGGGCTTCCTTGGTGGCGATGAACCGGGTGCCCATGTTGATGCCCTCGGCGCCCATCGCGAGCGACGCGGCGAGGGAACGGCCGTCGGCCATGCCGCCGGAGGCGATGAACGGGATCTCGAGCTCGTCCTGCGCGCGCAGCAGCAGGATCATGTTCGGGATGTCGTCCTCGCCCGGGTGGCCGCCGCACTCGAATCCGTCGACGCTCACGGCGTCCACGCCGATCGACTGCGCCTTCAGGGAGTGGCGCACGGTCGTGCACTTGTGGATCACCTTGATGCCGGCGTCCTTCAGCATCGGCATGAACTGCGACGGGTTGTTGCCCGCGGTCTCGACGATCTTCACGCCACCGTCGATCACGGCCTGAACGTACGCCGGGTAGTCCGGCGGGTTCAGCATCGGCAGGAACGTGAGGTTGACCGCGAACGGCTTGTCGGTCATGTCCCGGCACTTGGCGATCTCGTTGGCCAGGTCCGGCGCGCTCTTCTGGGTCAGCGCAGTGATGGTGCCCAGACCGCCCGCGTTGGACACCGCCGCCGCGAGCTCGGCGAATCCGACGTAGTGCATCCCACCCTGGATGATGGGGTAATCAATGCCGAGCATCTCGGTGATCTTGGTCTTCACGGCTCTCCTTGGTTCTATAGAAAATCTCACCTGCTGTCTACCATGACTGCCATCACACTACGATCGCGCCCCGGGCCGACTGACAGAAAGAACCACATGACTGACTACTCCGACATCACCTACGACGTCACCGACGGCATCGCGACCATCACCCTCAATCGGCCCGACCGGCTCAACGCCTTCACCGGTGACATGGCGCGGGAGCTGATCTCGGCGTTCAAGGCGGCCGACGCGGACGACGCCGTACGGGTCGTCATCGTGACCGGGGCGGGCCGCGGGTTCTGCGCCGGCGCCGACCTGGAACGCGGTGGGTCGACCTTCGACAACCAGGATGAGGCCCGCGCCGAGGAGCGCAAGGACTTCGGGACCATTGCCGGGGTCCCGCGGGACGGCGGTGGCGCGGTCACCATGACGATCGCCGCCTGCCGCAAGCCGGTCATCGCCGCGATCAACGGTCCCGCGGTCGGCATCGGCATCACGATGACCCTCCCGATGGACATCCGGCTCGCGGCCGAGTCGGCGAAGTTCGGGTTCGTGTTCGCCCGTCGCGGCATCGTTCCCGAGGCCGGGTCGAGCTGGTTCCTGCCGCGTATCGTCGGCATCTCCCAGGCCATGGAGTGGGTGGCCACCGGGCGGGTGTTCAGGCCAGACGAGGCGCTGGCCGGCCGCCTGGTCTCGCGGGTGCTGCCGGACGACGAGCTGCTGCCGAAGGCTCGGGAGATCGCCCGCGAGATCGCGGACAACACCTCGGCGATCTCAGTGTCGTTGGCCCGGCAGATGATGTGGTCGATGCTGAGCGCTGACTCTCCGTGGGACGGCCACCGCCTGGACTCGACCGCCATGTTCCACGTCGGCTCCGGCAAGGATGTCGCCGAGGGGGTCCAGTCCTTCCTGGAGAAGCGCCCTCCGGCCTTCCCGGCGAAGGTGTCGCTGGACTACCCCGCCGTCGTCGAGCCGCGGTGGCCGGCTCGACCGGACGACGTCGACTCCGACCTCTAAGCACCTGCGGTGGGTTAGGGGACCCGCTTGGCGGTGTCGTGGGGCGGTGTCTACCCGTCAAGCCGAGGGAGGATCGCGCCGGAAGCACCACCGCGGGATCAGCCCAGGGGTGTCGAGGTGGCCGACCATCTCGAAGCCGAGGTACTCGTACAGAGCCACATTGCGCTCATTGTTGGTCTCCAGCCGTATCGGACGGTTCTCGGCGTCCGCCCGGGCGATACCGGAGTCGATCAGGCGTCGCGCCAGCCCGCCACCTCGTGCCGCCGGCACATGGCAGGATCGCCCCATGCCCGCGAAGACACGGGACTTCTCGTACCTCCTCCACGTCGACCTGGACCAGTTCCAGGTCGCGGTCGAGCGCCAGCGTGACCCCTCGCTGCACGAGAAGGTGGTGATCGTCGGCGGCAACGGCGATCCGACGGAGCCGCGCAAGGTCGTCACCTGCGCGTCGTACGAGGCGCGGGCACTCGGCGTCCACGCCGGCATGCCGCTGCGCAGCGCACACCGCAAGGCGCCGGACGCCGTCTGGCTGCCCACCGACCACAAGACGTACGACGACTGGTCGGCCCGGGTGATGTCCACGCTGCGCGCAATCGCACCGGCCGTCGAGATCTGGGGCTGGGACGAGGCCTTCGCGGGCTGCGAGGACGACCCGGTGCAGCTGGCTTCCCAGGTGCGAGCCGCGATCGCCGACAGCACTGGGCTTTCGTGCGCGGTCGGCATCAGCGACAACAAGCAGCGCGCCAAGATGGCAACCGGTTTCGCGAAGCAGTCGATCGAGCGGGTGTTCGTGCTCGACGAGCACAACTGGCTGCCTCTCATGGGTGATCGGCCCTGCATCGACCTGTGGAGCGTCGGGCCGCGGATCTCCCGGCGGTTGGCTGCCCTCGGCGTCCACAGGGTTCACGACCTGATCGCCACCGACCGCGAGGACCTGGTGGCCGCCTTCGGCACACACCAGGGGAACTGGCTGTACGTCCTCGCTCGCGGCTGGGGTGATCGCAGCATCGTCGTCGAGCCGGAGGCGGCGAAGTCGCACAGCAAGGTCGAGACCTTCCCCCACGACCTGGTGGAGCCCGCGGAGATGCGCCGCGAGCTGTCGCGCCTCACCGCCGAGCTGCGCGAGCAGGTCGTTGCCGAGGGCCGTGAGGTGTTCCGCGTCGCAGTGACGGTCCGGACGGCGTCCTTCTGGACCCGCACCAAGTCGCGCAAGCTTCCAGAGCCGACGACCGACCTCGCCGTCCTCGAACCCGCCGTCCTGGCGCTCCTGGAGAAGTTCGAGCTGGACCGGCCGGTGCGGCTGCTCGGGCCCCGCTTCGACCTGGTCCCGCTCGACTGACTTACCGGCACGCGGTGGGTTCTACTACGCTAACGGCGATCTAGCTGTCAATAGCCACCGCATGCGAGGAACTGACGGGAGCCCGCCCATGCCGTTGTACGAGTTCGAAGGCACGTCGCCGACCATTCACGAGACCGCGTTCATCGCCCCGACCGCGAGCGTGATCGGGGATGTGACCATCGAGGAGGGCGCCTCGGTCTGGTACGGCACCGTCCTGCGAGCCGACTTCGGCCCGATCTGGATCCGCCGCGGCGCCAACGTGCAGGACAACTCGACGCTGCACGGCGGCCCGGACGGCGTGGAGATCGGCGAGGGCGCCACCGTCGGGCACAACTGCGTCGTCCACGGCGCCCGCGTGGGCAAGGAGGCGCTGATCGGCAACGGAGCGATCGTGCTGGACGGCGCCGTGATCGGCGACGGCACCCTGGTCGCCGCCGGAGCAGTCGTCACGCCGAGCACCGAGATCCCATCGGACCGGCTGTGGGTCGGCGCGCCTGCGAAGGACAAGGGCGAGATCAGCGGCTGGCCGAAGCAGTGGGCGACCAGCAACCAGCAGACCTACCGCGACCTCGCGCAGCGGCACAAGTCCACGGTCACCGAGGTCGAGAACTAGCCAACCGTCCCGGCCACACCACCGGTTGTTTTGTGCACCTTCCGGGCGACGTCGCCCGGAAGGTGCACAAATTAACCGGTGGCGGCTTCGTAGGCCTCGACGATCGCGGCGGGGACCCGCCCGCGGTCGTTGACGTCGTAGCCGTTGGCGCGGGCCCACTCGCGGATCGCGCCCGTCTCCCCGGCGGACGACGAGGCTGCGCCCGACCGGCCGGACGTCGAGAGCAAGCGCGCACCGCCGACCTTTACTCCTGCCTCGATGAACTCGCCGAGCGCGGCCCGCAGCCGCTGCCGGTTGTGCTCGGCGAGGTCGATCCGCCAGGTCTCGCCGTCCAGCGAGAAGGTCACCTCGCGGGCGTCCTCGCTGCCGTCGAGATCGTCGATGACGATGGTCTTGCGGGCCATCCATTACTCCTTCGGATCGGTCTGCACCCCAGCCTACGCAACTCGGCGTTCGTGCTCAGCGGGACACGGGCCACCGCGGCTGACCCGCCGATCGCTCTACCGGGCGGGCACCGGCTGCGCGTCGTAGATGGCGGCCGTCAGCAGACGGCGCGCATCACGCTGGGTCAACGGTTCGAAAGAGGTCTCGACGTCCGGTACGTCCAGGCCCAGGTGCTGCGCGCGGGAGCGCAGCATGGTGCCCTTGCGACGCGGCGGACGACGCTCGGCCAGCATCACCCGATCGGCGAGCTGGATGTCGAAGATCCCGTCACCAGTCAGCTGCATGTTCCACCTCCTCATGGTCTACGAGTGCTGCTAGTGCTTGACACGCCCAGTGTGCGGGCGGCGTGTTGCCGGCCGCGGCACCGAGCGTGTCATGTTGGTTAACACCTCGGGGATGCAAAAGATGCCCGCGCGGGCGATGATCCGCCTCACCTCTGGACGGATCGCGCCCTGCCGTACAGTCTGGGTTCGTGAGCACTGCGAAATTTCCCGGCCGGCAGGTGATCGCCGGCGGCTTCCTGTCGCTCACCGTGACCTCGGGGCTGTCCTTCTACGGTCTCGCGGTCTATCTCAACGCCTTCAGCAACGAGCGCGGCTGGAGCCTGTCCTCGATCTCGCTGGCCACGACCGTATTCTTCGTGACCGGCGGAGTGATCGGGCTGGCGGTGGCGCGGGCGATCTCGCGCTTCGACGTCCGCCACGTCATGCTGGTCGGCGCGGTGCTGGGCGCTGCGGCGCTGGCGCTGCTCGGGCAGGTCACCTCGCCGTGGATGCTCTACCTCGACTACGTCGTCTTCGCGATCGGGTTCGCCGCCGCCGGGCTGATCCCGGTCACTACGGTGGTGACCCGGTGGTATGTCACGGGCCGGTCGGTGGCGCTGTCGATCGCCTCCACGGGGCTGTCCGTCGGCGGCATGGTGCTGACTCCCACGGCGAAATGGCTCACCGACCACATAGGGCTCGCCGCCGCGACCCCGATCCTCGCCGCGATCTGGCTCGTGGGCACGGTTCCGGTCATCGTGTGGATGATCAAGCCCGACCCCCGTCCTCTGGGCTGGTTGCCTGACGGACGACGAGCGGCGCCCGATCACGTGCATCGTCCGCCGACCGGGGCGATCTTCGCCGAGGCGGTCCGCAGCCGGTTCTTCCGGCTCATCGCGGTGGCGTTCGTGCTGCTGATGGGCGCCCAGGTCGGCGGCCTGCAACAGGTCGTGAAGCTCACCGAGGAACGCGTGGGTTCGACGGCGGCGGCATTCATCGTGCTGGTCATCTCCGCGATGTCGGTGGTCGGGCGGTTGCTGGCCGGGCGCAACATCCACCGGGCGCCGATGGGGCTGGTCGCGGTCGTCCTCGGCGTGATCCAGGGCCTGATGCTCATCGCGCTGGCGTTCGCGACCGAGACCTGGCTGTTCTTCGCGATCGCGGCGGTCTTCGGCGCCACCATCGGCAATGTTCTGATGCTCCAGTCGCTGATCATCGGGCAGCACTTCGGCGTCCGCGACTACGCGCGCCTGTTCAGCCGGCTGCAGCTGGTGGTCGTCATCGGGACGGCCGGTGGGCCCTTCCTGCTCGGCTGGCTCTACGACCTCTCGGGCAACTACGTCGTGTCGTACGCCGTCGCCGGTGTCCTATCGATCCTGGGCGCTGCCGTCATGTGGCTCGCCGGCCCGGTCGACGACTACCCGGTCGACGACGACGAGGCCCCGTCGCAGTCACTCCCGTGAGCCGGCCCGCGGCCGCTAGATCGAACGGGTGGTTCGGATAGGCAGAGTGCATCGCGGGACGGCCCCAGCACGCACCGGACCGTCGTCCTCTGATCGGAGCGCTCGATGTCCAGCTGCTCCACGATGCGGCGCACGATCGCCAACCCCGTGCATCGACTCGTCACCGAGGTCGATGCACGGGGTGCCCGCCGCGGGCGGTCGGGTCGGTGTCATAGATCGCGACGATGCCGCACATGCTCGTTCTCAGTCTTCAGCTCGAAGGGGCCAACCTGCAGCCTACGTCGCACCGCGGCGGCATCCGGGCTAGATCGCACCGATCAGCTTGAGCACCCCGAACACCAGCAGCCCGACCATCACGAGCGCTGCGACGACGAACGCAACGACCATGAGCACCGCTCGCGTCACGTAGGCGCGGACGTCGGCATCGACGTGCTTCCCTTCTGCGACAGTCTTCTCGAGCAAGCGGTAGTTCTTGCGGTTGGCACGATGCGCGACGTCCGCGGCATCACCCACGACCGGCACGAATCCCAATCCGGTGTCGATCAGCATGTTGAATCCCATGCGCGCCAGGATGTGCAACGGAACCCGCTGACGGACGGCGTCCACCAGGATCGCGCTCGACAGGCCGGTGCCCACGAGATCGCCGACGCCTGGGACGAGCCCGATCAGGCCGTCCAGCCCGACTCCGAACTGGGTGCCGGGGACCTTGACGAGATCGTCGGTCAGCCGGGCCAGTGCACGGGAGGTGCTGATGTCGCCGTACTGCCGGGCCGGCGCCGATGCGGCCGACGGCACGGGCCGCGGGGATGTCATGAGTCAGACGGTAGTGCACCACGGCGCTAGGCTGCGGACATGGACATCAGCTTGTGGCTGCCACCCGACCGCCCGTGGCAGGAGCTTCGCGACCTGGCCACGCGCGCCGAGCAGGCCGGCTGGGACGGCTTGTGGCTCGCCGACCACTTCATGGCCAACACGCCGGAGCCGAACGACACGCCGGTCGGCGAGTGCCTGGCCCAGCTGGCGGCGCTCGCGGCCGTCGTACCGCGGGTCCGCATCGGCCCACTCGTCGTGGGCAACACCTACCGGCATCCGGCGGTGCTGATGAAGACCGCCGCCGCGATCGACGAGGTCAGCGGCGGGCGTTTCGTCCTCGGCGTCGGGGCCGGCTGGCAGGTCAACGAGCATGCGGCGTACGGCATCGACCTGGGCACCGTGCGCGAGCGGCTGGCGTGGTTCCGCGAGGCATGCCAGATCTGGACGTCGCTGCGCGACCAGCAGCGCACCACCGTCGCCGGCGAGCGCTACCAGCTCACCGATGCGCCGCTGCAGCCCAAGCCGGTCGGCCCGATGCCGCTGCTCATCGGCGCCAGCGGCGAGAAGGTGATGGCGCGGATCGTCGCCGAGTACGCCGACGAGTGGAACACCTGGGCGACGCCGGAGATCTTCGCCCACAAGACGGCGGCGTACTCGCGGGCCTGTGAGCAGCGCGGCCGGGACCCTCAGTCGTTGCGCCGCTCCACCCAGGCGCTCATCTTCATCGGCGAGGGCGCGGCGGCGAAGGCCGCGGAGGTCTCGAGGAAGCGGCCGGCGATCGGCGGCACCACGACCGAGCTGGTCGACATCCTGGGCCGGTACGCCGAGCTCGGCGTCGACGAGTTCATCGTGCCCACCATGGGCCGCGGTAGCACCGCCGAGATCAACGAATTCGCCGACCAGTTCCGCCAGGACGTCGCCGCCCAGCTCTAGGACGTCGTTCGGCCCGCTCTAGGACGGCGTCCGCCCCGGGGCGGCGGGCGGCCCCGGGCGAGCGGGCTTCGCGCGAGCGAGAGGGCTTACGGTGAGCAGGCGGAGATTAAAGCCCTCCTGCTGCCGACTACCCCTCTTGCCGACCACGAGTCCGCCCGACGGGATCGCCTCGTCAGCCCTTGTAGTAGACGATCTGATGGCTGCTGGCCAGCAGCGTGCCGTCGTGGCCCCACAGCTGCGCGGACTGGTCAAAGAACCCCCGGTCGAAACGCGCCCCCTTCGCGGTGGCGAGTAGATGCTCGCTGCCCTGCGCGGCGACCTCTGCAGCATCGGCATGGAAATAGACCGTCATCGATACCGTGCCGATCGGCATCTGCTGGCCGGTGCGCACGTAGACCCGTGGAAAGAACACATCGCACAGCGCCGTCAGCGAGGCGAAGTCCAGCGGACGCGGCGGCTGGTCCCGGGTCCACATGATCGTCGTCGAGCTGTCGTTGGGCTGGCCGGTGAAGCTGAGCGGGCCTTGAACGAAGCGCATCTCGTACTGCTGCGGCCACGCCATCGGCGGCTTCTCCGCCAGCGGGACGGCGTCCGGCTCGGGTGCCTGCGGAGGCCTCGCCTCCGTCTCGGACCAGGTATCGCGGTGGACGCCGGTCACCGCGGTGGCCGTCGCCACGACGTGGTCCTCCTGGGTCATCTCGATGATCCAGTGCTGGGTCGAGCGGTTGGTGCGCACGCACCGGGTGAGGATGTCGAACTCCCCCGGCGAGACGGCAGCGACGAAGTTCGTGGTGAATGCGACCGGGTCGCCCAGCCGCTCGTCCTGCAGCTCCACCGCGCGGAGCATCACCGCGGCGGTGACACCGCCGAACGGCCCGATCATGTTGGCGTAGGGCTCGGTCGTCCGCCCCCGCATGCGGCCCTCTCCGACGGCCTCCAGCGCCATCGCATCGTCGAACGCGTGGATGTCGGGCTGGTCAGGCATGAGGATCTCCGTCGGCGCCGGTGTCGGTTCTCGACCGCCAAGGTATCGCAGACCGCTCTGACGGAGACGTCGCCGTCGTCCCGAGCATGGCATCCTGGCCTCGGCACTGTCCCAGTGCGAATCGAGCAGCTCGAGCGAAAGGTCAAGAACCACAGTGAAGTACGACGAGGTGGTGCTCGGACGGCGCAGCATTCGCGGGTACAAGCCCGACCCGGTGCCCCGCGCGGTCATCCGAGAGGTGATCGAGATGGCGATGCGGGCGCCGTCCTCCCTGAACACACAGCCGTGGCACTTCTACGTCGTCACCGGTGAGCCGCTGGATCGCATCCGCGCCGGCAATACCGAGCGCAACCTCGCCGGCGTTCCGCACTCCCGGGAGTTCCGGGTCAGCGAGCAGTACCAGGGGGAGCACCGCGAGCGGCAGATCGAGATCGCCAAGCAGCTCTTCGCGGCGATGAGCATCGAGCGACACGACAAGGCAGCCCGGCAGGACTGGGTGCTTCGCGGCTTCCGTCAGTTCGACGCACCGGTCTCGATCGTGATCACCTACGACCGAGAGCTGCTCGACAACGACATCGCGCCCTTCGACTGCGGCGCGGTCACGAACGCTCTGGTGAACGCCGCGTGGTCGCGGGGTCTCGGCTGCGTGATCAACAGCCAGGGCATCATGCAGTCACCGGTCGTACGCGAGCACGCCGGTATCGCCGACGACGAGGTCATCATGATCTGCGTGGCCATGGGCTATCCCGATGAGACCTTCCCGGCGAATGATGTCGTCTCGCGCCGTAAATCAATCGAGGACGCCGCCGTCTGGGTCGGCTTCGATTCCTAAGCGTGGCCGGCTCGTGGTCCTTAGCATCGCGAATGAACTGAGACGGACGCCTCGACGTTAAATTCTTGTTTACCCCCGAGTAGCCTGCGAACCTGACATCGATGTAAAGAAACTATCGACGTCTGGAGCACACATGGGTCGCCTCGTCCGCACCACCGCCGGCCTCGGAATGGCCGCCACCCTCGTTCTCACCGGCTGCTCGACCAAGGCGAGCAACCAAGGTGGCGGTGACGGCGGTGATTTCAAGACGGACTTCGGCGTCACCGACTCCGAGATTCACCTGCTCGAGATCGAAGACCTTTCCGGCGTCTTCCGGGTGCAGTCCCTCGCCTACACGTACGGCATCAAGATCTGGGCCGACGAGGTCAACGAGGCCGGTGGCATCTGCGAGCGCGACATCGTCGTCAACGTCAAGGACTCCAACTACAAGACCGATCTGGCGGTGAGCCTCTACGAGGCCGAGAAGGGCAACTCCCTGGGCATGGTCAGCCTAGTCGGCTCCCGATGCTCGCCGCGCTGAAGACCAAGATCGATGCCGACAAGATGCTCACGGTGCCCGGCTCGTGGGCCTCAGTGAACCTGGACTCCGACGCGATCCTGATGCTCGGCCAGACCTACGACGTCGAGATGATCAACGGCCTTGCGTACCTACAGAAGGAGGGCCTCATCGCGGACGGCGACACCGTCGGGCACATCTACGTCGACTCGGAGTTCGGCCAGAACGGATTCCTCGGCGCGACCGAGTACGCCAAGCACCACGACATCAACCTGATCGGCGCCAAGATCTCGGCTACCGACACCGACATGACGGCGACCATCACAAAGCTGAAGGCGGACGGTGTCAAGGCGATCGCGTTGTCGGTGCCGCCGGCAGCCACCGGCTCCGTCGCGATCCAGAACCAGGTGCAGGGCCTGAACGTGCCACTGGTCGGCAACAACCCGGCGTACGCCCCGACCCTGCTCACCGACGCGGCCGTCGAGGCGGGCCTGGAGAACTTCTATCTCGTGCAGTCGACCGCTCCGGTCAGCACCGACATCGAGAAGGCGAAGGATCTGCTCGAGAAGTACAAGGGCATGTCGCAGGACCCGCCGAACATCGGCACCAACATGGCCTACGTGTGGGGCCTGACCTACGGCCAGGTTCTCAATACCGCGTGCGAGGACGGCGACATGACCCGCCAGGGCCTGCTCGACGCGCGCAAGAAGATCACCTCGGTGACCAGCGACGGACTGATGGGCGAGCAGGATCTCTCCGACCCGGGTGCGCCGTCCACCCGAGAGGCGTACATCCTCGAGGCCGACAAGGCCGCGGAGGGCGGCCTGAGCATCGTCGAGGATCTGCATGCATCCGACGAGGCCAAGGAGTACAAGACGCCGTACCAGAAGTAGCGGGCTACGACGAGAACTCACGATGCGGGGCTGAGAGCGAATCACAGCCCCGCATCGCGTTCGTTGCTCGGACCGACCGCGCTAGTCCTCGATCGTGATGGCCTGCTTCGGGCAGCGCACCGCGGCCTGCTCGACTGCGTCGTACAGGTCCTCGGAGGGGTTCTCCTGCAGCACGTGGAGGTAGTCCTCGTCGTCCAGCCTGAAGACCTCGGGTGCGGTCTCCATGCAGATCCCGTTCGACTCGCACACGTCGAAGTCAACGATCACCTTCATCACAGCGCCTTTCCCGTACCACCTGGGGTGAACTGAACCTTGAGTCGCTTCACCCCGGTCACCAAGGGCATCGCGGCCGGGTCGAGCAGCTCGGGCGGCTCGATTGCCTGAATATCGGGCAACCGGGCGAACAGCTTCTGGAACATGACCGACAGCTCGCGACGAGCGAGGTGCGCGCCGAGGCAGAAGTGCGGTCCCGGTCCCCCGAACCCGACGTGCGGATTGTGCTTGCGCAGCACGTCGAACCTGTCCGGGTCGCTGAACACCGCCTCGTCGCGGTTCGCCGAGCCGTAGAACATGACGACCTTCTCGCCCTTCGTGAACTCGCGACCGCCCAGCGTCGTGTCTCGCGTGGCGGTGCGGCGCATGAACACCACCGGAGCCCCGTAGCGGACGATCTCCTCCACTGCCGTCGGTGCGACCCCGGCCGGATCCTGCTGCCAGATTCGCCGCTGGTCGGGGTTTTGGCTCAGGTAGTGCATACCGTGGCTGATCGCGGTGCGGGTGGTGTCGTTGCCCGCCACGGCGAGCAGGATGAAGAACGGCGCTAGCTCCTCAGGGGTCAGCACGTCCTCGCCGACGTCCGCGTTCACCAGCTGGGAAGTCAGGTCGTCGGTAGGGTTCTTACGACGGTGCTCAGCGAGCTCCTGCATGAGCGCAACGAGTGTCAGCGCGCCGTTGAACGCGGCTTGCATGGGGTCTTCTTCGGTCCGGAACTCCGAATCACCGGCGCCCAGGATCTTGTTCGTGGCGTCGGCGACGGTCTTGAACTCGCTGCGCGGGATGCCCATCATGTCGCAGATGATGAGCAGCGGGAACGGGATCGACACCGACTCGACGAGGTCGATCTCGCCCTTGTCGATGATGCCGTCGATGATCTCGTCGGCGACGTCCGAGACATTGTCGAGCACCTTGGCGAGCTGGCGGGGAGTGAAGCGACGCGCGACGATGCCGCGCTGGCGCTTGTGCTTCGGGTCGTCCATCACGATGAACGACCCGAAGAACTCGTTGGCCTCGGCCGACAGATCGGTGACGGACGTCGATCCGAGCCCGGAGCACCAGACCTCCGGGGTGCGGCTGACCTCCATGACGTCGGCGTAGCGGGTGAGTGCCCAGTAACCGGGCCCCCTCGGGATGCCGAGCACGGGCGCGGGCTCAGGCTCTTCGAAGAACGCGATGGGTTTGTGGCGACGCAAGGCGGCGAAGCCGGCCTGACGCTGCTCGAGCGGCAATCGCCAGAAGTCCGGGTCGGTCAGGTTGATCGACTCGACGTCGATCTCGTTCTCGGTGGTCGTCATCGAGGGTTGCTCCTTCTCGGGCCCCAGCGGCAGACCGCACGACCGGGTTACCGGGTTGACGCCCCGCGGCTGCGATCGGCATCGGTGTGGCGTAGATCGCACCTTAGTTCGGGGTGCGCCCCGAGACAAGGCCGGCTCTGGGGCAGCGCCACCTCCGACGCGGAGGCGGGCCGACGCGGTGAAGGTACCCTTGCCTGGGAGGCGAGGAGGGCTCATGCGACCGGTAGGCGGGACGCCGCGCCACTGGCCTCGTGGTGACGCACGCTGATGTTCGACGAGATCCTCTCCTGGCCGTTCGCGTTCGTTCTGCCGACACTCTGGGCGATCGGGTTCGCTCGGGCGAACGGCACCTATTGGGTCGGCCGCGGCGCCAACCGCGGCTACCGCGAGGTCCGTTCCGAGCGCCGGGAGAACCCGACCTACCAGCGCGCGATCGTACTGCTGCATCGGTACGGCGTCGTCGCCGTCGCGCTGTGCTTCGTCACCATCGGGCTGCAGACAGCGGTCCTGCTGGCCGCCGGCGCCACCCGCATGCCGCTGCGGCGGTTCATCCCCGCCACGGCGGTCGGCGCGACGCTCTGGTCAGTTCTCTACTCGACCGTCGGCCTGGCCGTCGTCCACGCCTGGCTGCTGGCGGTCGCCGGCAGCTGGTGGGCGGCCATTGGGCTCGTCGCCCTGGTATTCCTCGGCGGGGTAGCGCTGTTGCTGCGCCGCCGCCGGCAGCGCATCGACGACGCCGTCGCAGCCGAGACGGCCAAGCACATCCCCGCCGACTAAGCCGGCGCGATGAAAACTACGCAGATCCGGCACCCAAAGAGCACATTGCACTCGACGGTCCAGATCTGCGTAGTTACGGTCGACACCCGACCCGATGACCGCCCTGGGAGCTAGCCAGCACTGCCGTCGTACAGCGCGACCACCTGCCGCTTGACGAGCTTGCCGGTCGGGGTCCGCGGTAGCTCGTCGACGAAGTCCACCGAGCGCGGAAGCTTGAAGCCGGCGATCCGCTCACGCAGGAAGTCCACGATCTCCCGGGC